>JAAYEA010000300.1 GCA_012689325.1 Chloroflexota bacterium | reverse complement strand
GCGCCGCGCCTTGCGCGAGCCCGAGGCCGCGGTCCCCTTCTTGTTGAGCGCCCCCGACCGCGTGCAGTGGAACCCCGCCAGCGACGCCGCCGTGGACGCGCGGGAGCTGGCCGCGCTGGTGGCAGCGTGCCAGGCGCACGAGCACGTCCGGCAAGAAGCCTGCGCCGAGTGCCTGCCGCGGCTGGAGCAGGCGGCAGCGCTCTACGAGGGACCGTTCCTGGAGGGCTTTTCCTTGGCGGACGCGCCCGAGTTCGAGGAGTGGTGCAGCTTGCAGCGCGAGCGCGCCCAGCGGCTGGCGGTGCAGGCGCTGGCCGGGCTGGCCGAGGCCCGCTGCCAGCGCAGGGAGTACACGCAGGCGCTGGAGGCGGCGCGCCGGGCGGAGGCGCTGGACCCCTGGCAGGAGGAGACGCAGCGGCAGCTCATGACGCTCTTGGCCGAGAGCGGCGACCGCAACGCTGCCCTGGCGCAGTACGAGCGCTGCCGGGAAGCGCTGCAGCGCGAGTTGGGGGTGGAGCCGGCCGCCGAGACGACGGCGCTCTGTGAGCGCATCCGCGAGGGGCAGGTCGGGAGCCCGCCCGGACCCCAGGGCGCCGAGCAGCTCTCCAGCCTCCCCGCCTCGCTCTTTCCCCTGGTGGGGCGCGCCGAGGAGCTGGCCCGGCTTTCGGCCTGCCTCCGCGACCCGGACTGCCGCCTGCTGACCATCCTCGGCCCGGGCGGCGTCGGCAAGACGCGGCTGGCCGTGGAGGTCTGCGGGATCGCGAGCGACGCGTTCCAGCACGGGATAGGCTTTGTCCCGCTCTCGGCGGTATCGGCAGACGGGCTGCTCTCGGCCATCGCCGGGGCGCTGGGCTTTGCCTTCTACGCGGGGGCGGGCGTTCCGCCGAGGGAGCAGTTGCTCGCCTACCTGCGGCGGAAGCGGACCCTGCTCGTCCTCGATGGCTGCGAGCACCTTCTGGACGGCATGGCTCTGGTCGGCGAGATCCTGGCGACGGCGCCGGGGGTCAAGGTGCTGGCCACCTCGCGGGCGCGGCTCAACCTGCCGGGGGAGCAGCTCTTCCCGCTGGAGGGGCTGGCCCTCACCCCTGCCCCCTCTCCCAAGGCGTTGGGAGAGGGGAACAGGGCGGCGTTTCACGCCGCATCGGTTTCAGACGCGTTGGAGGGGCGGGGTGAGGCTCCGGCGGTCGCGCTCTTTATCGCCGCGGCGCAGCGGGCGCGGCCCGGCTACGCGCCGACCGACGCCGACGCCCCCGCGGTGGCGGCCATCTGCCAGCGGGTGGAAGGGCTGCCCCTGGCGCTGCTGCTGGCCGCGACCTGGATGCACCTGCTCAGCCCCCCGGAGATCGCCGCCCAATTGCAGGAGGACTCGGGGCGCGGCCTCGACTTGCTCGCCGCCGACTGGCAGGGCGTACCCGAGCCGGAGCGGAGCATGCGGGCCACCCTGGACCGCTCCTGGTCGCTCTTGGGGGAGCGGGAGCAGGCGATCCTGGCGGGGCTGGCGGTTTTCCGCGGGGGGTTCACGGCGGAGGCGGCGGAGGCGGTGACCGGGGCCACGCTGCGCGACCTGGCCCGGCTGGCCGATCGCTCGCTGATCTACCGGCGCGAGTCGGGGCGCTACGACCTCCACGACCTGCTGCGCGAGTACGCGGCGGCCAAGCTGGCAGCGACGGCGGATAGCGGCGAGAGAGCCCGCGAGCGGGCGGCAAGTTACCTGGCGCGTTGCCTGGCGGCGTGGCAGCAGGAGATCTTTGGCCCAGGCCAGCCGGAGGCGCTGGACCGGATCGAGCGAGAGCTGGGCAACGTGGTAGCTTGCTGGGAATGGGCGCTGGCCAGGGAGCGGGCCGACTGGCTGGCCGTGGCCGCCGAGAGCGTTGGCCGGCACGAGATCCTTCGCCAGCCCATTCATGGGGTGTCCTGGACGGCAACAGCGACTGCGCTGCGGGAGTGGATCGGCCGCAAACGAGGTCAGGAGCCGGCGGCCTGGCTCGATGAGGCTCGCGCCCTGGGGCGGGTGGCCTTTTGGGTGCGCTGGCTCTTTGCGCTGCCGTTGGAGCCCACGCGGGAGCTGCTGGCGGAGAGCCTGGCCCTGCTGGAAGAGCAGGAGCGAGGGGGGCAAGAGGTTCGCCTGGAGAAGGCGCAGGTGCTGCTGGCCCTGGGGCATGCTTCCACCTTTGATCAGACGGCAAGAAGGCGCTGGTTGGTGCCGGCCCTTGAGCTGTTCTCCGCTCTGGGTCAGCGGGCCTATGCGGCCAAGGCATCGCGATATATAGGCATAGGATACCGGATCGAGCGCGATCTGGCCCAGGCCAGGAAGGCGCACGACCAGGAGCTCGCACTGATCCGCCAGGTGGGAGACCCCAACGGGCTGGGGACGGCCCTCGACGAGTCTGCGCTGCTGGCCCTCTACGAAGGCGACGCGGGGCGGGCCGAGCGGGAAGCGCGGGAGGCCTGGGCCCTCAACTGGGGCCGGGGCCGCAATTACCGGCTCACCTTTTCACAGTCGCTGGGCTTTGCGCTGTGGGCAGTCGGCAAGTACGAGGAGGCGCTGGCCTGGGCCGAGGGGATGATTCCGACCTGGGAGCGGGAGATGCCCGCCACGGCCTATCTGCCCCATCTGCATGGCGCCATCGCGCTGATGCACCTGGGGCGCTACGCCGAGGCGCGGACGCGCCTCGAAGGCATCAGCCAGCGCTTCAATTCGTTTGCTTACGGCACCGATATAGTCCTGTACCTGGGGTTCGTCGCCATCGCGAAGGGGCGCTACGCTGAGGCAGCCAACCGGGGGCAGGAGGCTGAGGAACGACGTCAGGGCGGCCAAGCTGGGGCTGGCCGAGGGTGGGTGGCCTCGCTCCTGCTGGGACTGGCCGAACGGAGGCTGGGGCGCAGGGAAGAGGCCAGAGAGCACCTGATCACCGCCGCCTGTTATTCCTGGCGCGCGCGCATGTCGTACTACTTTGCGCCCTGGCCGGTGAGCGATGCACCCCTGCCCTGGGCGGCGCTGCTGCTCCGCGATCAGGGCCGTGTGGAACTTGCGCTGGAGCTGCGGGCGCTGGCCTTGCAGCGGCCCTGGTTCGCCAACTCGCGCTGGTTCCACGACGTGTTTTGGGAGCCAATCGTCGCAGCCGCGGCCACGCTCTCGCCAGAGGTCGTCGCCGCCGCCGAGGAGCGGGGTCGGCAGCGGGACGCGGCGGCGACGGTGCGCGAGCTCATCGCCGAACTGGAGGGCGAGACAGGGTCCTGAGGGGACG
>JAAYEA010000299.1 GCA_012689325.1 Chloroflexota bacterium | reverse complement strand
TGCATCTTGTCCATGATCGCCACGTCGTAGGGGCAGCGCTCCTCGCAGAGCCCGCAGTCGGTGCAGGCCGAGGCCTTGACGGTGAACCCGGCATAGCCCTTGCGCAGCTCCTCCGTGACCCCCTTGCGCGCCCAATCGACGTGCTGGATGACCCAGGGGATCTCGATCTCTTGCGGGCACGGCATGCAGTGGAAGCAGAGCACGCACTGACCCTTGAGGATCTCTCGCAACCTGGCGGAGACGGGCCCGTACGCGCGCTCCTCATCGCTGGACTGCAAGTAGCCCAGCGTCGCCGCCCACTCCTCGACGCTCCTGGGCCCCGGCACCGCCGTCGAGACCATGGGCAGCGAAAAGACGTAGGACAGGCACTGGTTCGTGGTGATCCCCGTCGGCTGGTCATTGGCGCGCAGCAACATGCCGCCGTGATAGGCCTTCATCGCCACCAGCCCCACGCCTCGCTCGGCGCAAGCCCGGCGCAGCGCGATCTCGGCGGGCTCGTTGCGCCCCAACAGGTTGACGGGGAACATCAGCACGTCGATCTGGCCTCCCTCCACCGCCTTGAGCGCCACGTCCGGGACGTGCCCGCTCAAGCCGATAGCGTCGATGCGCCCCTGTTCCCGGTAGCGGATCAGCCGCTCCAGCGACCGCTGCGCCCAGCCGTCCCAGCCCTCCATGGTGTCCACCATGGTGATCAGGCCGACCTCCGCGTGCTCGCCCAGGTGCGCCAGGACGTTGTCAAAGCTCTTTTCGCTCTCGTCCGCGTCATGACATTCGGCCGAGTTCCAGTGCGCCGCCGCCACGATCTTGTCGCGGCGCGCGCCGTAGAGATCGCCAAAGGCCTCCCAGTACCCCGCATCCACGTACAGCAGGTCCATATAGCTGGCCCCCGCCTCGGCGGCCATGCCCAGCACCCGGTCCATCACCTGGCGGTCCCGCGGCAGGTGCTCCGTGCCCAGGCCAATGATCCCCACCTCGATGCCGGTCCTGCCCAGCCTACGCTGTTCCATGTTGCGCCTCCCCTTTGAACGATCATCGCCACGACGCCCATTATAGCCCCAGCGGCGTCAGCGGGCCAAATGCCCGTTTTGGGGCTCGAGGCGGTTTGTGCTATCATGCGCGACAGTCTGTTAACCGCCGGAGGGAACGACAATATGCTGCCAAGAGAACGGGTCATCGCCACGCTGGAGCACCGCGAGCCGGATCGCATCCCCTGGGGCGAACACTATGTCGACTATAACGTCTTTGAGGACATTCTGGGCCGCAAGACCTTGGTCCACGCCAAAATGGACGAGACGATCGCGCTCTGGGAAGGCCGCCGCGACGAGGTTGTGGCCGACTATAAGCGGGACATCCCCGACCTGCACCGCGCCCTGGAGATGGACATCGTCTGCGTGCCCGTGGTGCCGCGGGCAGGCGAGGACCCCGAGCCCATGGAAAAGGTGGATGACGAGACCTACCGCGACAAGAAGGGCAACCTCTATCGCGTCTCCATCGCCACCCACCGGCTGATGCCCTATTGGCGCAACCCCGAGGCCTACGTCGCGCCCACGGTGGAGAGCCTCCAGGCCGAGATCGACGCGGTGGACAGCGAGCCGCTGGAAGACCCCGACGATAGCAAGTGGGAGCTGGTCCGGCACGTCGTGCGCGAGATGAAGGGCACCCACTATATCGTGGCCTTTTCCCGCGACCTCTCCTTCCCCACCTTTGGCCCCAACGACACCGAAGAGTGGATGAACCTGCTGCTCTATCCCGACATCGCGCGCAAGGTCGCCGAGCTGGCGGGCAAGCGGATGGTGCGCCAGGTGGAGGTCTTTGCCAAGCTGGGCGTGGACGCCATCATGCCCCCCGGCGACCTGGGGAGCAGCACCAACATGCTGGCCAGCCCCAAGATCTATCGCGAGATGGTTCTGCCCTGGCATCGGGCGCACGTCGCCGAGGCCCACCGCCACGGGCTGATGGTGCTCAAGCACTGCTGCGGCCACGTCTGGCCCGTGGTCCAGGACCTCGCCGAGACCTACGACGCTTACGAGGGCATCCAGGCCAGCGGCGGCATGGACATCAAGCGGCTGAAGGAAGAGGTGGGCGCCAAGACCACCCTGTGGGGCGGCATCTGGCACGAGCACATCATCATGGGCACGCCGGAGGACATCCGCGCCGACGCCCGCCACGCCTTCCAGCACGCCGCGCCAGGCGGCGGCTATATCATGGGCTCCAGCCACTCGCTGGCCGTGGGCGCCAAGCGCGAGAACGTGCTCGAGATGAAACGCTGTCGCGACGAGTGGGGCGTGTATCCGATCCGGCCGGAGCGGTTTGTGTAAAGAGTTGGCGCCAACGTTTCCGATGAAAGTGCGAGACATTCGGACACGGATCGAACGGATTTCCACGGATGATCCCGACGTGCGCTGATCCTGATCCGTGTGCTCCGTGCGAATCCGTGTCCCGTTCCCGGGGGTACTCATATGGCAAATCGCTTCCACGGCATGGTCTCGCGCCAGCCGGCGCGGCGCTGGCAGGACGCTCTGCCCACCGGCAACGGCTCCGTCGGCGCCATGGTCTATGGCCACATCCGCAACGAGCTGATCCTGCTCAACCACGACCAGCTCTGGCTGCGCACGCCCAAGCCCACGGTCCCCGACGTCTCGGAGCACCTCCCCGCGCTGCGGGCG
>JAAYEA010000298.1 GCA_012689325.1 Chloroflexota bacterium | reverse complement strand
TCCACATAGCCGAGGCCTCGCAGTCGTGACATGAGCTCCTATCGCCAAGCTCGTTGCCCCACCCGTTGATCAGTGGGGTATTGTAGCATATCCCCGGCGGGCCCACAAATCCGCGCGGCCAGACCGGGGCAACGTGGATGACGACGGAAAGCAGAAACAGGGGCGCCAGTGGCCGGGCTGAAGCCGCTGCTTTGGCGGCGGCTAGATATAGCCCAAGCCCGCCAGCTGTTGGTTGGCCTGGTCGAGCTCGCCCTGGCGGACGAGGACGCTACGCCCCGCGACGCGACTAGGGGGCAGCCCCAGGATGTCCAGCACGGTGGGGAGCACGTCGATGTTGCGGCAAGCGATGCGCAGGCCCTGGGCGATCTCGGCGCCGCGGGCCATGAACACGCCCTGGGGATCGTGCTCGCCGCGGCGTGCCAGATTCCGCCAGCCGAGCTCGGACGTGACCACCAGCGCGTCGGCCTCGATCTCCAGGGCGCGGGGGAGCAGCTCGCTATCGAACCAGTCGTACGTCTCCAAGGCGTGGCGCGGATCGTAGCCCTGCCCGCGCCGCGCATCGTCATTCAGCGCGTGCCCGACCCGAGCGAGACAAGCATACTGGACAAAGAGGCAATCGACAGGGTGTTGGCGGAGCAGCTCCGGCACGAGTGCGGCCTTTTTTAGCTCGGCGGCTTGGAGCAGCGCCAGGGTTGCCTCCAACGGGATCTCGTCGCGCCGCGCAACGCCCGGCCCCGGGATGGGCTTGGCCTCGCGGATCGCCTGGCTGTCCTCCTTGGGGAAATCGGCGGGGACCGCGATGTTCCCGGACACGGACAGGCGCGGCGAGGGCGAGCCAGCGATCATAAAGCCGTCGATGGGATAGGCCGGGAAAACGAGCGGCAGGGTCACCAGACCGCAGGTCAGCCCCGCCCGGTTCAGGATGTCCCAGATGAATGGTTCACGCACGCTCCGAAAGGCGCGCGAACCATGGACGGGCCGGCCCCACGGGTCCGTCACGCCATGGACGGCGGCGGGCTGCCCGGTATAGATGCTCATCCACGAGGGGCCGGTGAGGGCGAGGCCTGGCTCGCAATCGGACGGCCCGTACAGGCTGGTTCGCGCCAGCTCTTCGATGTGAGGCCAGCGGCCCGCGTGTTGGGGGGCAAAGATGATCTTGGCCGCGCATGCGCCCAATCCGAGGAAATAGAGCTTCATGGCATGCTCCCCAAGGCAAACTGTGCGGTAGAATACTCTAGGCGAGGCCAGTTGTCAAAAGCCTTGCGGTATGCTTGACAAAGCGTCCCAGTTGTGCTATGATAACGCCAAGGTGTTTTGATATAACAGTTATTTGCAGCGAGCGCGGCGTTGCCCGTTTCGCTGCCTGCAAGCCCATGGAAGGGGCGCAAGCGCTTGGTCGCTGCCGCAGGTCGGCAAGGAGAGGGGCTATGAAACGCAGCTTGACGTTGATACTCGTCCTGGGACTGGTGGCGGCGATAAGCCTGGCCGGATGCGAGCGCTCTGTGCCCGACCAGCCGACGCCCACTTTGCAGGTGGTCATGTCGCCGCAGGCGCCGCCGGTGAGCACCCAGCAGGTGCCCACCACGGTGAGCGTTCTGGAACAGCCCCAGGCGGGCACCCCGACCCCAACGGTCATCTGGGATCTGCCCACCTTTACGCCCACGCCGCCCGGGCCCGTGGCGCCCACGGCGACCCTGCTCCCTGGGCAGCCGACCTCCGCGCCTGTGGCTACGGCGACCACGGCGCCCAGCGGCAATGTGTCCCACACGGTGGTCTGGGGCGATACGCTCTATTCGTTGGCCGCGCAGTACGATACCAGCGTGGAAGCCATCGCGCAGGCCAACAACCTATCCAATGCGGCCTTTATCCGCGTCGGCCAGGTGCTGACGATTCCGCAGGGGCAGCCAGGCGGCGGCTCGGTCCCGCCCACCTCCGGCCAGCAGAGCACCTACACCGTCCAGTCCGGGGATACGATGTACAGCATCGCCTCTCGCTATGGCACGACGGTGGCGGCCATTGCCCAGGCCAATGGCATCGTCAACCCCGCGTATATCCGTCCCGGTCAGGTCCTGATCATCCCCGGCAGCACCGGCGAGGCGCCCTCTCAGGGGAGCAACACCTACGTCGTGCAGCCCGGGGATACGCTGACCTCCATCGCGGCGCGGTACGGGACCACGGTTTGGGCCATCGTCACCGCCAACAACCTGCCCAATCAGAACTGGCTCTCGGTCGGGCAGACCCTGATCATCCCCGCGCCCTAGCCTGTTATCCTGATTCCTTGGGGGCGGCCAGCGGCCAGCGCTTGCCGCCCCTTTTGTTGCCGGCGGAAAACGCTAGACGTGCGGGATCAAGCAGAGGAAGCGCAGCACTCCCTCGCCCTGATTGACGAATTGGTGCATCTCGTTGGGGGCGATATAGACCACAAAGTGCTCGCTAAAGGGCCGATTCTGTTTTTCGCCCTTGACCACCCCCTGGCCCTGCAGGATGAACACCTCATGCTCCCAGGGGTGCTGGTGATAGGGTGTGGACGCGCCAGGGGCGACGTCAAAGACGCGCATGGCGAAGTTGGGCGCGCCGTCCTTGTCGCTGATGACCCAGCGGACGGACACGCCGGGCGCTTCTTCCACGGCGGCGGATGGGGTGTCGGTATAATGCTGTACTTTCATCTCTCTCCCTAGCTTTCTGTGATCAGGCTGCGCAGGATGCTCAGGTTCTCCACGTCCTCGGCCATCTCGGGGCCCTTGGGCGTTTCCAGGCTCATCGGCAGGCCCCGGAGTCGCTTGTCGTTGAGTATCTGCCGGAACGCCTCCAGCCCCAATTGCCCCTTGCCGATCTGCTCGTGGCGGTCCAGATGGCACCCCAGGCAGCCCTTGGCGTCGTTGAGGTGGACGAATTCGAGCCTATTCAGTCCCAGGGCGCGCTCGAACTCGGCCCAGGTCTCTTGAAAGCCCTCGGCGGTGCGCAACTCATAGCCGGCGGAAAAGGCGTGACAGGTGTCGAAGCAAACGCCCAGCCAGCTCGGGTCTTGGACCATCTCCATGATGCGCGCCAGGTGCTCAAAGCGGTGGCCCAACACGGTCCCCTGGCCGGCCGTGTTTTCCAGCAGCACGTGGACCGGCAGGTTGGTATCCCGCTGCCGCAGCTCGTCCAGCGCCGCGGCGATGCGCTGCAACCCCGCTTCCTCGCCCGCGCCCATGTGCGCCCCGGGGTGGAGCACGATGCCGGGGATTTGGAGCTGCTGGCAGTTCTGCAGCTCTTCCCAGAAGGCTTCGATGGATCTGCGCCAGAGCGCCTCATCTGGGGAGCCGAGATTCAGCAGGTAGCGGGCATGGGCCACCACCGGCGCGATCCCGGTCGCTTGCTGCGCGGCGGCGAAGCGCTCTGCTTCCTCGGTGGCTACGACCTTGGTTTTCCATTGGGACGGGCCCGTGACGAAGACCTGGATGGTCTCGCAACCGATGGATTGCCCCCGCTCCAGGGCCTTTTCCGCGCCCCCGGCGGTGGACATGTGTGCGCCCAAACGTGGCATGGCCTGGCTCCTATCCCCCCTGGTTGGCGGCTTTGGCGATCTCGAGCAGGAATTTGCCCTCCGGGATCAGGCCGTCAAAGATGAGCTTTTCGTTGACGATGGTGCGCGGCACGCTTTGGACCCCGTATTTCTCGGCCAGCTCGCCAAACTCGGTGGCGTCGATCCCCTCGGCGCGGATGAGGTCGCTCTCGATGGCGAGTTTGTGGGCGGTGCGGACCATGTTCGGGCAGACGGGGCAGATGGGCGTGGTAAAGACCTGGATACGCACCGGCCGGGTGATCTGGGCGAGGTATTCCTGGGTCTTTTTGCCGAGCGCCGCCGCGCCTCTGGAGACGTCCACCAGATCCTCGACAAAGGCGCCGAACTCGTAGCCGGTGGGGAGGCCAAAGAAGCGCACCCCATAGTCCTTCTGGCCGACCAGGGCGATGGCCGGGACCTTGTCGATGCCGTATCGCTCGGCTTGGGCCGGTTCGGCCTGGATATCATGGATCGTGGCGGACAGGTGGTCCGAGAGGGCGGCCAGCTCGGTCACCAGTTGCTGCGTCTGCGCACAGGCAGCGCACCCTTCCTGGGTAAAGACCAGCATGGACACCGGGCCGGACATGCCCTGTAGCATCTCGCGGATCTGTTGTTGCTCTTTTTCACCGATAATGGGCATAGAGAGCCTCCCTCGAAAATCGCCTCGACTTGTCATGCCTCGGCCCGGGCACCGAATGCCCAGCCGAGGCTCCTTGGCACGGCGCTCTGCGCCGCGACCTCGGGGTGACCTGGCTGCAAATAGTATATCGCGGAGGGAGGGGCGGCACAAATGAGGCGGATCATACGGGAGGGCTGTCTACATAATTGACAGAAGCTGGGCAAGGACGTATAATCACCGCCAATTAGGGTTGTCTTAACGGAGGTTGTCTTGGCATACCTGCCAAATGCGTTGAACGGGTTTGACGAACAAGAGGACGAGCTAGCGGTTATACCTCTGCGAGAGCTGGTGATCTTTCCGCAGATGCTGACCCCCGTCTATGTGGACCGGCCGAGCGCGCTGCGCGCCATGGATAACGCGCTGCAATCCCAGCGGGTGGTGGCGATCACGCAAAAGAACCCCGACGTGGAGATGATCTCCCCGGAGGGCCTCTATACCATTGGCACCGAGATCGCGATCTCGCGGCGGCTGCGCATGCCCGATGGCGCGGTGAATATCCTCGCCCAAGGGCAGCAACGGGTTGAGGTCATCGAGTATGTGCAGCAGGAGCCGTTCCTGGTGGCGCGGGTGCGGCGCATCGAGGAGCCCGACGAGAGCGGCCTGCCCATCGAGGCGCTGATGCGGGTGGTGCGCACGCTCTTTGAAAAGTGCGCCGACCTGAACGAGGACATTTCCAACGACGCCCTGCTGGCCGCGGCCAACGCCGAGGACGCTTCCACCCTTTCCGACCTGATCGCCTCGGCCATCGACCTGGATCTGTCCATGCGCCAGGAGCTGCTGGAGACCATCGAGCCCAGCGTGCGCCTGCAAAAGTTGGGCGTGGTCCTGGCCAACGAGCTGGACGTGCTCGAGCTGGAAGATAGCATCCAGTCGCAGGTGCAGGAAGAGGTCGACAAGAGCCAGCGCGAGTATTACCTGCGAGAGCAGATGCGCGTCATCCAGGAAGAGCTGGGGCAGATCGACCCGCAGATGCGCGAGGTCGAGCAGATGCGCGCCAAGCTGGAAGAGCTCGGGCTGCCCGAGGAGATCAAGCAGAAGGCGCTGCAAGAGCTGGACCGCCTGGGCGGCATGTCCACCATGGCCCCGGAGAGCACGGTGGTCCGCACCTATCTGGAGTGGATCCTGGCGCTGCCGTGGCAGCAAGAGACCACCGACAACCTGGACATCGAATGGGTGGGCCAGGTGCTGGACCGCGATCACTATGGGCTGACCAAAGCCAAGGAGCGCGTCCTGGAGTATATCGCGGTGCGCAAGCTGGCGGCGAACCGCATGCGCAGCCCCATCCTCTGCTTCGTGGGGCCGCCGGGCACCGGCAAGACCTCGTTGGGCAAGTCCATCGCCGAGGCGCTGAGCCGGCGGTTCGTGCGCGTGAGCCTGGGCGGCATCCGCGACGAGGCCGAGATTCGCGGCCACCGGCGCACCTATGTGGGGGCCTTGCCTGGCCGCATCATCCAGGCCATGCGCCGCGCCGAGACGGTGAACCCCGTGTTCATGCTGGACGAGATCGACAAGTTGGGCTATGACTTTCAGGGCGATCCCTCGGCGGCCTTGCTGGAGGTGCTGGACCCGGAGCAGAACTATGCCTTCTCCGACCATTACATGGAGGTGCCCTACGACCTCTCCAAGGTGATGTTCATCACCACCGCCAATATCCTGGATCCCATCCCGCCGGCCCTGCGGGACCGGTTGGAGGTGATCGAGTTTCCGGGGTATATCGAGGAGGAAAAGATCCAGATCGCCAAGCGGTTCCTGATCCCCAAGCAGTGGGAGATGAACGGGATCGCCGGGCTGCACTTTACGGAAAAGGCGCTGCAGGGGATCATCCGGGAGTACACCTCGGAGGCGGGCGTCCGCAACCTGGATCGCGAGATCTCGAGCATCTGCCGCAAGGTGGCGCGGCGGGTGGCGGCGGGCAAGCGCGTGCCGCAGACCATCACCGAGCAGCAGTTGGAAAAGTTCTTGGGGCCGCCCTATTTCATCTATGGCCTGCCATCGAACCGGGACGAGGTCGGCGTGGCGGTGGGTCTGGCCTGGACCGAGGCGGGCGGCGAGATCATGGAAGTGGAGGCCACGGTGATGGACGGCAAGGGCAACCTGCTGCTCACCGGGCAACTGGGCGATGTGATGCAAGAGTCGGCGCAGACGGCGCTCAGCTTTGCGCGCTCGCAGGCCGAGACCCTGGGCTTGGATGAAGAGACGGATTTCGACAAGTTGGATATCCACGTGCACGTGCCCGAAGGGGCGGTGCCCAAGGATGGCCCCTCGGCGGGCATCACCATGGCCATCGCGCTCATCTCGGCGCTGACGGGCGACCGGGTGCGCCGGGACGTGGCCATGACCGGCGAGATCACGCTGCGGGGGCGGGTGCTGCCCGTGGGCGGTTTCCGCGACAAGGTGCTGGCGGCCTACCGCGCCGGGGTCAAGACGGTGATCGTGCCCGCGCGGAACAAGCGCGACCTGGCCGACATCCCCAAGAAAGTGCAGCGCATCATGAACTTTGTGTGGGTCGAGCAGATGGATCAGGTTCTGGACGCGGCTCTGTTGGAAACGCCCGAAAGCGAACCCGAGCCAGTTGCCGCGGCCGCAGGCTAGAGCGGGCCGATGGCAGGAAAGACAGGAGGAGGGATGAACCGATCCAAGGACGTGGGGTTGGGCTGCCTGCTCGGGGTGCTCTTTCCTGTCTTGATCCTCGTCGCGCTCTATAGCCGCGGCGGCGCGTCGATCCGCGCGCTGCTCGAGCAGCTCTGGAAAGATGACCGCGTGGTGGCCCTGCACGAGTTGCCCCCGCCCGGGGCGCGGGTTTCCAGCGTGCAGCGCCTGGATACCAATGGCGACCTCTTTAAAGAGTGGGTGGTCACCTACCAGTACGATATCGCCGGCTGGAACTTTCCCGTCTCGTGCGTAATCTATGACCTGGAGGGCAAGGGCGCGCGCATCATCTATCCCTACCCGCTGCTGACCCCCGGGGGGGACTATTTGGGCGAGGGCGCCGTCGGTTTTGGCATGGAGGACATCCTGCAGGAGCCGGCGGGCGCCGCGGGCCGGGCCGAGCTGCTGGTTAGCGATAGCCGGACCCTCTCGGTCTTTCGGGTCAAGAACACCGAGCCGCAGCTCGATCCCACGTGCCAGGTCTTTCCCAACCCCTACCAGTGCGAGGGCTTTTTCCGCGGGAACCTCTCCGTGAGCCGCAGCGGCGACCGGGTGGTGGTCACGGAGCGGGTCGGCAGCGAGCGCAGTCAGTTCGCCTCGCGGCGGGTCTACCGGCCCAGCGATGGCAGCTATTTCCGTCCGGGCACGCAGACCCTCTTGCCGGCCGTGGAGGCAAGCATCGAGTTCGCCTATGGCAAGCCAGCCGAGATCCTCGATACGCCCTATCCGGAAAAGCTCGTGCTCGGCTTTTATCAAGACCTGCTGACGGATGCGGCGTCGGGCTACCTGACCGAGGATGCCAAGAAGCGCTTTGCCGTGGGACAGTTGGATTATGGCTCGCCCTGGCCGCGCTCCAGCGTCCAGCGGGTGTTGGTGCAAGAGATCAGCTATGTGCCGGGCTCGGAGGATGTGGCCTCGGCGGTCTCACCCGTCGGGCAACAGCCCACCGCGGCGCAAGTGGTGCTCAAGGCGCGCTTTTACGGCCCCAGCAATCAGAGCGAGCTGCGCGAAATCCGCTGCTATCTGGTGCGCGTGGGCACGCAGTGGAAGCTGCAGGATGCCGGCTCGTCCGGCCTGTGAGGCGCGGCGGATCGGTCACCGTCAGATTATTTTGAGAGGTTGATGCGGAAAGGAGCGGTCAGGCATGAAGTGTCCACTTTGCGGCCAGGAAGCGGAACAGGACGATCTGTTCTGTGGGAACTGCGGTTACAACCTGTTGCAGGATCGCGAACAGGCCCCTGAGGAGTCCCCGGCGGAGGCGGCCCCAGTCCCGGATGCGCCCGTGATCGGCGCTCCCTCTTCTACCCCCCTGGAGCCATCGCTGCCCGCCCGAACCGCGGTCCTGCCTGCGGGGGCTGCTGGCCCCGGGGCGAAAAAGCCGGTCTCAACCTGGCTCATCGTGCTGCTGGTGGCCTTGTTGGTGTTCCTGTGCTGCTGCTGCGTGGCGGGGCTCCTCTGGTTTGTGAATCAGCCAAGCTACTACTAACCCTCGGCGCCCGCTGAGGAGTCACGGATTCGCTCCATGCTTTGAACGGAATACCCGAAGCGAAACGAGCGAGCCGTGACTCCTTTTGTTTTCACATGCCTCGTCGCTGCGCTTAGGCGATGAGCCGCGCCTGGACGCGCGCCGAGGGGCTCCCCGCAGGAACTCGGAAAGACAGCCTTTTCAGCAGCGCGGGCTTGGCGTTGGCGCGCGAGGCCTCTTCCAGCACCTCCAGGTGGAAACGCGCGCCAGCGGGCTCGGCAATGGACAACTCGACGACGTGCCGCTGTCCCGTGAGCTTGGCGATGGCGCCCGATACCGTGACCTCCAGCCAGGTGACGAAAGCCTCCTCGACCTCCAAGGGCGACTGCAGGTCCGGGCGATCCTCGCAGTCGAACTGCCCATCAGGGCCGAGGGTCAGGGTGCGGGTCAGGCTGCGCAGCTCTGGCACGGGGTAGGCGCCGCCGATGCTCATGACCAGGCGCTTGCTGGGGCCAGCCAGGTCGCAGGCCACGATCTCACCTCGATAGGCCGCGCCGGCGGCCTGGAGCTGGCCGCCGATCACGGGCAGGCTGTGCCCAAACGAGCTGCAAAAGGGGTTCTCGTAGCGAGCCGGGCTGAAATAGCTGCGGCTATAGAGGCCGCGCCCGGGGTCGGTCAGGAAGGTCTCGCCGTCGATGTGCAGGATGAACGTGCCCACATCGTTGTGGTTGTGGTTCTCGGCATTGTGGCCGGCCTTGGCCACCAGGACCACCGGGGCTGGCGAGGGCGTCGCGCCGACCAGGCGCACCACGCCGGCGTCTTGCAGCCACTCGTCGCCAAGCTGGACCCGCTCCGGGCGCTTGCCGTCCCACCAGGCGATATGCCGCCAGGGTGGGGTGGTATGGCCGGGCGAGAGGGCCAGGGGGGCCGGCTCCGCCAGGAGATCCAACAGCTCGGCGACGCCGGTTCGCTCCGCCAGCCGGGCCACCAGGCCCGGGGCGATGGAGACCTGCTCATCGCAGTCGGAATAGCTGGCGTAACGACCCGGCGAGAGCATGACGTGAAGGGGATAGCGAGCGATCTGTCGCAGCCGTGGCGTTCCCAGGATGTCGATGGCGCCCGCGGTGCGATGCCGCAGCATCTCGGCGAAGGGAATCACGTTGCTCAGCCCATATTGCCAATAGGCTGCACCCTCGGTGGAGCTGCCCTCCACCTCGAAGGCCGTCGAGAAAAAGACCTCCAACCCGGCCAGGACATATTCGAGAGCCTCAGCCAGCCGCTGGATGTCTTGCTCCAGCAGGAGAAAGGTGGCGCCCACGGCGCCGTTGCAGACACCGTTCCAGTTGTTGGCCCCTTTATACCACCAAAAGCCCTCGTGTCCTTCCAGGTAGACGGTCATGACCCGTCGCTCGATCTCGTCCGTGACGCGCCGTTTCACCTCGTCGGCCAGCACCCCATCGAGCACGGCGAGGGTCTCGGCGAGGAGAAAGGCCGTGCCAGCGTTGAACAAGTCAAGGGTCTGGGGCTCGCAGGCGGGGATGACCCAGGTGGTCTCTTCGCAGATGTCGTTTAGGTAGTCATGGACGTGGTCGAGCGAGGACCTGTCGCCCAGCAGCACGCTTAGCGCCGCCGCGCCGAGGTTATCGCGCTTGGCAAAGTAGGGCGTCTCGTACCCACGCCGCTCGCCATTTCGCTGAAACTCGCGATAGAGCGTGTAGGTTGTCTGCGGGATGTTGCCGAGGGCCGCCAAGTGCGCCCGGGCGGCTCGCAACACCTGAAGGGATACTCCCGAGCCGCGCCCGTCGGCTAGGCCGGCTAGATCGGCAATGGCCGAGACGAGCGGGCGAGCTGGCTGCGCCTGCGAAAGGATAGCCCTCAACTCGGCGCTGGTGCGCGCTATGCCTGCGGCGGTGTGCACGGTATCGCTCTCCTTCTCATGTAGGAAGCGCCCCGCCAGGCTTGCGTCGCCCGGCAGGGTATCCCTAACGCTTCGGCCCTTCCCAGGCCGCCTTGGCCTGGGCCATGGCCTCCAACAGATGCAGCAACGTTTGCCGGCTCAGCTCGCCGCCGCGGCCCCAGGGGAGGGAGACCTGGTTGGCGCGGATGATGGCCACGTTGCCGAACTGCCGGATCAGCTCCGGCCGGACGGGCGTCATCTCCTCGGGGGTGGCGAAGCGGACCACCACGCGCGTGTCATCGCGGGCGACGCTGCTGGCGCCCGCCAGGGTGGCGAGCACCTTCAGCCGCAACAGGTAGATGAGGTTGCTGGTTGGCTCGGGGAGCGGGCCAAAGCGATCGGCCAGCTCTTGCGCCACGTCGTCGATCTCTTGGATGGCGTTCAGGTTGGTCATGCGCTGGTAGAGCTTGAGCCGCAGCGGCACGTCGACCACGTAATCCTCGGGCAGGTGCGCGCTGAGCGGCAGGTCCACGCTGGCCGAGTCGGTGGGCGAGAGGCTGGTGAAGGGCAGGCGGGCCTCCGGCTGGACGATCCCCTGCTGCCGTTGCAGTTTCTTGACGGCCTGGGAGAGGAGCCGCGTATAGAGCTCGAACCCCACGGCGGCGATCTGCCCGTGCTGGCGCGCGCCGAGGATCTCGCCCGCCCCGCGCAGCTCCAGGTCGCGCATGGCGACCCGATAGCCGGCTCCCAGCTCGTTGGCCTCCAGGATGGTCTCCAGCCGCGACTTGGCGATGTCGGAAAGGGTCTGTCCCTTGTTGTGCAATAGATAGGCATAGGCCTGCGCTGAGCTGCGCCCGACGCGCCCGCGCAGTTGGTAAAGCTGCGCCAGGCCGAACTTGTCCGCCTGGTTGATGATGATGGTGTTGACGCTGGGGATGTCCAGGCCGCTCTCGATGATGGTGGTGCAGAGCAGCACGTCGTATTTGCCTTCCATAAAGTCGAGCATGACGCGGGACAGCTCGTGCTCGTCCATCTGGCCGTGGCCGATGATCAGCCGCGCCTCGGGGACGATCCGGTTCAGGTGCTGGGCGATCTGGCGGATGCCTTGCACGCGGTTATGCACGAAATAGACCTGGCCGCCGCGTCCCATTTCCCGCAGGATGGCCTTGCGCACCAGCGAGTCGCTCATCTCGGCCACCTGGGTGCGGATGGGCAGCCGCTCCTCCGGGGGCGTGTCGATGATGCTCATGTCGCGCGCGGCAGTGAGGGCCATATAGAGGGTGCGCGGGATCGGCGTGGCGG
The DNA here is from genome assembly GCA_012689325.1 of Chloroflexota bacterium. Taxonomy (GTDB): domain Bacteria; phylum Chloroflexota; class Anaerolineae; order JAAYEA01; family JAAYEA01; genus JAAYEA01. Next base: position 21,652 of record JAAYEA010000298.1, on the reverse strand, counting down.
TGAGGGTCAGCACGTCCACCTGGCTCCGCAATTGTTTGAGCCGCTCCTTGTGCGCGACGCCAAAGCGCTGCTCCTCGTCGATGATCAACAGCCCCAGGTCCTTGAACTCGACATCTTTTTGGATCAGCCGGTGGGTGCCCACGACGATGTCGACCTGCCCGGTCGCCAGACGGTCCAGGATCTGGCCCTGCTCGGCGCGGGTCCGAAAGCGCGAGAGCATCTCGACGGTGACGGGGAAAGCCTGCAGGCGGTCGCGGAAGGTGATATAGTGCTGCTGCGCCAGCACCGTGGTGGGGACCAGGATCGCCACCTGCTTGCCGTCCATCACCGACTTGAAGGCGGCGCGCAAGGCGACCTCGGTCTTGCCATAGCCCACGTCGCCGCAGACCAGGCGGTCCATCGGGCGCTTTTTCTCCATGTCATCTTTGACTTCATGGATGGCGCGCAGTTGGTCCTCGGTCTCTTCGTAGGGGAAGGAGGTCTCCATCTCTTCCTGCCAGGCGGTGTCCTGGCTGAAGGCGTACCCAGGCACCACCTCGCGGGCGGCGTAGAGCTGCAAAAGCTCCTGCGCGATATCTTCCACGGCGCGTTTGGCGCGAGACTTGACGCGATCCCAGTCGGCGGTGCCGAGGCGGTGCAGCGCGGGCTCTTCCCCGGTGCCCACATAGCGCGTGATGCGGTCGGCCTGGTTGACCGGAACCCAGAGCCGGTCGCCCTCGGCGTACTCGAGCTCCAGGTACTCGCGCTCCACGCCGTCCACGGTCTTGCGCTGCAGGCCGCGATAGACGGCGATGCCGTGCTCCAGGTGGACCACGTGGTCGCCCTCGCGCAGGTCGGCGAAAAAGGCCTCCGGCGAAAAGGCGCGGCGGGTCACCTTGCGCGGGCGGCGGTACTTGGCCCAGCCAAAGATCTCCGAGTCCGTGAGAACCACCAGCGCATCGGCGAGCTCGCGGTCGCGCAGCACCCACCCTTGCGCCATGCCGCCCTGCACGATGGTGAGGCTGCCGGGCGGCGGCGTCTCCACGACGTCCTCGGCCACGATGGGGTAGAGCCCTTCGTTGCGCAAGAGGTCGTCAAGGCGCTGCGCCTGGCGAGAGACCATCACGATGCGCTGCGGCCCGGCGCGCCAGGACTTGCAGTCCTCGGCCAGCTCGGCCAGTTGCCCGCCATAGCTATCGGCTGGGCCCAGGAGGTTGGCCCCTTCCTCCTCGGCTTGCCGGTGGGCCATGTCCAGCGTGGGGCGGCCGCGCAGCGCTGCCTCCAGGGCGGGCCAGGTGAAATAGGGCGTGGGATAGCCCTCGGGCAGGCCGCCCTCGTCCACCAGCTCGGCGCGGGTGACCCCCGCCTGCTCGATGAGCGTGGCGGCGGTGTTGGCCAGCTCGCCGCGCCCCTCGGTGACGATCGCCGCCGCTCGGGACAGAAAAGAAAGGAGCGAGCCGGGCTCGGAGTAGAGGTAGGGCAGATAGAACTCGATGCCGCGAAAGCCCTGCTCGAACTCCAGGTTTTCCATGTCTTGCTGCCAGCGCTGGCGCGCGAGAGCCTGGAGCTGGGCCACATCGGTGCGCTTGAGCCTGGCGAGGGCCAGCCGGCCATAGGACGGCAGCGCCTCCGTGGCGGGGCAGATGGCGGCGCGCTCGACGGTTTCCTGGGAGCGCTGGGTCTCGGGGTCAAAGGTGCGCAGGCTATCGATCTCGTCGCCAAAGAGCTCGATGCGCACGGGGTAACGCTGCCCGGGCGCGAAAATGTCCAGGATGCCGCCGCGCCGGCTAAAGCTGCCCGGCGCCTCCACCGCGCTGGTGGGCTGGTAGCCCAGGCGCAGGAGCGTCGTCAGCAGCTCGTTGAGGTCGATACGCTGGCGCAGCCGCAGCTCGCGGATGCTTTTGAGCAGATAGCTGGGGGCGATGCTCTTGTGCAACAGGGCCGCCACCGAGGTGACGATGATCGGGGCGGGCTGGGAGGCGGCCATCTCGGGGTACAGGTCCGGCCGGGCCAGCCAGGAAAGGAGCGCGATGCGCCGGTTGATCGTCTCGGCGCCCCAGATGGTCTTGTCATAAAGCAGGGCCTCGGGCGCGGGGAAAAGGTGGACCTGCTCCGGCGCGACGGACCACTGGCAGAGCTGGTCGTGCAGTTGGGTGGCTCGCTCGGGGTTGGCGGCGATCAGCACGAGCGGCCGCGGCGCCTCGCGTTGCAGGGCGGCCAGCAGGTAGGCGCGCCCCGCCGCCAAATCCCAGGCGGCGCTGGCCCCCTCGGGCGGGGTATCCCCGGCGGGCTGCTTCAGATAATCTCGAAGGAGTTGAAAAGCGGGTTGGTCATCTATGAGCGGCAAAAGCCCCGAAAGGTTCACGGGTGTCCCATCCTGGCGTCTGGCCCGGCGCTCATCCGTTGAATTGGTTCATGGCGGCCTGGGCGCCCTCTTGCAGGAAGCACTCGATGGCGGCGACGGCGCGCTCCCAGGCCTCTCGCATGGCGATCTCTTGGTCGGCGGAAAAGTCGTTCAGCACGTATTCGTAGGGCTCGCCCCGCTCCGGGCGGCCGATGCCCAGCCGCAGCCGGGGGAAATCGTCGCGCCCCAGTTGCTGGATGATCGAGGTCATGCCCTTGTGCCCGCCGGCGCTGCCGCTGGGCCGGAAGCGGATCTTGCCCAGGGGCAGGTCCAGGTCGTCATAGACCACCAGCAGGCGGCTGGGGGCCAGCTTGTACCAGTGCAGCAAGGGGACCACCGCCTCGCCGCTCGCGTTCATGTAGGTGAGCGGCTTGGCCAGGATGACCTGGGCCGTGGCGACCTGCCCGGCGGCGGTGTGCGCCTTGAAGCGCATCCGGTTGAAGGTCAGGTTCCATTTGCGCGCCAGCAGGTCGAGGCACTGAAAGCCGGCGTTGTGGCGGTTCTTGGCGTAGCGAGGGCCGGGGTTGCCCAGCCCGCAGATCAAGCACGGCCCCTCTGGCCCGCTGGCGGGGTCATGGGCTGGCGGCGTTGGCGACATCTAGGCTCCTCGCGCCTCCGGTCGGGGCGGCGCACAGCGAATAGGGGCTGATCGCGTGGACAAGCCCCTTTGGCGAGCTTACATTGGAGGCAACGCCTACAGGATGCGGCGTATCAGGTAGATCAGGCCCAACAGCACAAAGATCGCGCCCATGGCCCCCGCGCCCAGCAGGAACGCGTCCCGCCAGGCGCTCAGGTCCACGGTGGGGACGCTGATCGCCGGCGCGATGGTGGGGCGGGCCAGGGTCGCCGTCGGGGTCGCCGGGGCGATGTCCATGGTCGGCTGCTCGATGACGACCGCCGTGGCGGTTGCCCTGGGCAGCGGCGTCTGCGTTGGCGCCCGGGTGGCCGTGGGGAGAGGCGTGTCGGTGGGCGCCGTGTTGGACACCGAGATCTGCCGCACAAAGTATTCCTGATAGTTGCCCGTCTTGTCCACGACGCGGAGCAGCAGGCTATAGCTCCCATCCGGGACCGAGCCGGTATCCCAGGTCTCCAGGGTGCCGTTGACCACGGCGTTCTCGTGGATGCCCAGCACGCTCCACTGGTTGCTGGGGTTTGGCTCGGGCGCCAGGTGGACCTCATACTTCCAGAAATTGGGGTGGGCGGCGCTGCCTTGGATGAGCACCCTGCCGCGCACTACCGCGTTCATCGTGGGCGAGGTGATGACAACTTGGACGCCCTGGGCGACCGGCGCCGCCAGCGCTGGCGCCGCCAGCGTGAGCAGCATGATGATCACGATCGCCATAGCCGCTGGTCTCTTCATGGAACCCCTCGTCAGATATGATGGCACGGAGCCGCCGGCAGGCCCTGGGGCCGGTAAACAACGGCTCCTCATCTACTGCAAAGCGTTCGTAAGTCTAGCACAAAACCCGCGCAAAGCAAAACGAGCCTGCGGGACTCTCCCGCAGGCTCGGCTTGGTCCTTGCAGGGCTGGCGACGCGCGCAGCTATTGTGGCGGCTTCCCTGCGTTCAGGTTGGCCCATTCGGGCCTGAACCCGGCAAAGCTGCCATAGTGCACGCGTAACGAATCCCACGAGCTTGCCTTGGTGTGCGGCTCCGGGTGGTCCGCGGGGTGGCCGACGGTGATCAAGCCCAGGGTGCGGATGTGGTCAGGTATGCCAAGCAGCTCCCTGATCTCGGCTTCGCGCATCTCCCAGGCCGCGCCGAACGGGTTGCCTACCCAGGCGGCTCCCAATCCCAACGCCGAAGCGGCGATCAGGATATTCTCCGCGGCTGCGGCCAAGTCGGCCGGCCAGACCGGCGACAACTCGGGATCGGCGAGCAACACGATCACCGCCGAGGCTTGCTGCACATAGGGCCTGACGCTCAGGATGGCGCCTAGCCGTTGCTGCACTTCCTTGTCTTCCACGACCAGGAAATGGGCGGGACGCCTGTTCAGGTAACTGGGTGCGTAAAAGGCGGCCTCCAGTAGAGCGGCGATGGTCTCCTCAGGCACTCGCTCGTCGGTGTAGCGCCTGATCGTCCGCCGCTTTGCTAGCATTCCAATGACATCAGCGTTCATTGTCAATCTCCTTCCAGGCCGGCTTTTGGGGTGAATACGCTACACTCCAAATGCCAAGACGGGCACATTTCCCTGCTCTTATTCTAGGCCGGCCTGCTCGCGCACGTATGACCTAGGTCATAACCCCCCACGGCGCGGGGCACTTGACTGAATTCGGGAATCGCCGATAATTCTCTAGCGGGGCCTGACTCTTTCGGGAGGGTGCGCGTTGCATAAGTGCAAGCTCATATTGAACCCCTTGGCTGGCCGCGGGCGGGCAGAGGGTGAGTTGCCCGCGGTTTTGGAAGAACTGGCCAAGGGGGGCATTCGCCCCGATATCATCCGCACTGAGCGGCACCTTCACGCGGTGGAGCTGGCGCGTCGCGCTCGCGCCGAGGGCTACGAGCTTATCCTGTCCATGGGCGGGGATGGCACCACCAACGAGGTGCTCAACGGCCTGATGTCGGGCTATGCAGGGGAGGCCGTGGGCACGTTGGGCGTCGTGCCGGTGGGCTCGGGGAACGACTTTTGCGCGGCCATCGACTGGCCGTCCGACGTGCGCCAAGCCTGCCAGCGGATCGTGCGCGGCGAGCGCCGCCTGATCGATGTGGCCAGGCTCAACGACCGCTACTTTGGCAACGGGGTCGGGGTGGGCTTTGACGCCATCGCCAACATCGAGGCCGCGCGCATCCGCTTTTTGCGCGGCATGCCCCTCTATCTGCTGGCCGTGTTGCGCACACTGCTGCTTCGCTACGGCGCGCCGCTGACCCGCATCACCTGCGACGAGCTGTCTTTCGAGATGCCGCTGCTCATGTCCTCGGTGACCAACGGCCCGCGCTATGGCGGCGGGTTCTGGGTGACGCCCGCGGCTCAGCCTGACGATGGCTATCTCGAGTTCCTCACAGCGGGCTATGTGAGCCGCCTGCGCATTCTGGCGCTCCTGCCGCACTTTATGAAGGGCACGCACGTGGGCCGCAAGCCCATCGAGATGCGACGCGGCCGCCACATCGTGCTGGAGAGCGACGCCGAGCTATATGCGCATGTCGATGGCGAGATCTATAGCGCCAAGCGGCTCGAGTTCCAGATCCTGCCCGCCGCCCTGTGGGTGCTTCGCTAGGCTCAGCGCGAACGCGCAAGATGAAACGAGAGGCTCCGGAGGCCGGCTTGGCCCCCGGAGCCTGTTCTTTTGCCCGGCGCTAGCGCCCCGTCTCGATGGCATAGTGCACGCCATCCGAGATGATCTCCACGGCTCCCTGGCGGTCCGTGCGCAGCACGCGGATCGCCAGCGCCTCCAGCCGCCGCAAGGTGTCGGCGGCGGGGTGGCCGTGCCGGTTCTCCGCGCCCACCGAGATCACCGCGACCTGGGGTTGCACCGCCTGCAGGAAAGCGGCGCTGGTGGCCTCGCTGGCGCCGTGGTGCGAGACCTTAAGGACCTGGCTGGGCCGGGCCAGCCCGTCGGCCACGAGCTGGGCTTCCACGTCCGCCTCCGCATCGCCGGTGAAGAGGGCGCTCAGCTCGCCATAGGCCAGGCGCAGCACCACCGAGTTGGCGTTCTCATCCTCCTCCGGCGCGGGCTGGGCGGGCGGGTGCAGCACCTCCATCCGCAGCCCCTCTGACCAGACGAACTGGAGCCCCCGCTGCGCTCGGATCAGCTCGCCGCTCTCGACGGCCAGCAAGGCCTCCCAGCGCGCCATCGCCGGGTTGTCCTTGGCCGACGGCCCCGCCACGATCCGCTCCACGCGGTAGCGCTCCAGCACGGGGATCAGCCCGGCCAGGTGGTCCATATCGGCGTGGGTCAGGATCACCATCTCGATGCGGCGGTCCCAGAAGGGCATCCGCCGCCCCAACGCCGGCAGCAGGCGAGAAGGCTCCGGCCCGCCATCGATGAGGACCTGCTGCCCCTGCGGCAGCTCGAGCAGGATGGCATCGCCTTGGCCCACGTCCAGCACGTGGATGTGCAGGCGGCCATCCGGCAGCTCCAGGACGGCGATCCAGGTCAGCGCGCCGGCGGCGAGCAGCGCCAGCCCGGCCAAGTTGACGCCGGGGCGCTCCCGCAGGAAGCGGGTCAGCGCGGCAAGCTGCTGCGCCGCCGGCTGCCAGGCTTGCCGCAGCCAGCCGGGCAGAAAAGGCAGCGCATAGATCGCCAGCGCGGCCCAGGGCGCGAGCTGGACCTCCACGGCGGCCCAGGCGGGCCGGGCGGTCCAGGCCACCACGCGGGTGGTATAGGTCAGCAGCAGCCACGGCGCCCAGCCCAGGATGCGCCCCAGCGGCTCCCAGAGCAGCCCCGCCAGGGTGGCGACCCCGCCGGAGATCATCACCCCCGGTTGGGCGGGGAGGATCAGCAGGTTGGTCAGCGGCGAGATCAGCGAGATGCGGCCAAAGTGATAGGCGATGATGGGCAGCGTGGCGAATTGGGCGGCCAGGCTGGCGATGAACAACTCGTTGAGCGTGCCCATCGTCCAGGGAAGCGCGTCGGCGGCGATGCGCGCCTCCAGCGCGCGCCGGGCGCGGCTGGCCGCCAGCGGCGCCACCACCAGAAGCCCCAGCGTGGCGCCAACGGAGAGCTGCAGGCTCACGTCCCAGAGCGACAGAGGATTGAGGACGGTCATCACCAGCACGGCAAAGGCCAGGGCGCTATCCACGCTATAGGGCCGGCCCACCAGGTAGGCCAGCAGCGTCAGGCAGGACATGGCCGCGGCGCGTACCACCGGCGGCCCGGCCCCCACGAACAGGGCGTAGAGGATGACCCCCGCGCAGGCGCCCCACAGCACGCGCATCCGGTTGAAAAAGCGCGTGCCCACCCGCACCAGCAGCCCCGCCAGCAGCGTCAGGTTAAAGCCCGAGATGACAATGATGTGGACCGTGCCGGTGGCAGTGAAGGCGTCCATGGTCTCTTCGGGGATCCCCGAATCGAGGCCCAGCAGGATGCCGGCCAGGAGCGACGCCTCCGGCTCGGGTAGGATGGCGGCGATGGTCTCGCGGGCGCGGGCGCGCCAGGCGTATAGCCGGGCATAGAAGGGGCTGCTCTGCCCCTCCCCGGTCACGGTGATCTCGGGGTGGCGCATCAGCGCGTGGAGCCCCTGCCGCGCCAGATAATCCTTGTAGGAGAACTCAGCCAGCTCTGGCGGCGTCTCCAGCCGCCCGCGCAAGACCACCTGGTCGCCATAGGCATAGCCGGGGTAGCGGCTGGCCTGCACCCAGACCGACCCCTGCACGGGGCGGGCGCCATCGGCGCGCTCCAGCTCGACGGCGCGCACGCGCATGGAGAGGGTGGTGTCCCCGAGCTCGGGGTCGCTCTCCACCACGCCGCGGACCACCACCACGCCCGTGTCGTTATAGAAGGCGACGTGCCCGGCGTCGATGCGCGGGGCGCGAAGTTGCACCCAGGCCGCCCCCGCCAGCAGCGCCAGGGCGTACACGCCCAGCCGTTGCACGGAACGCCTGTCGCGCCAGAGCGCGATGAGCGCCAGGGGCGCGGGGAAGAGCACGAGGACCGCGCTGAGGCTGGGGTTCAGCCAGTGGCTTAGCGCGATGCCGATCAACCAGGCGATGGTCAGCAGGGTGAGCTTGATCACGGTGGCCTCGATGTGACTCCTGCTCAGGGCGGCGCGGTTGGCGGATTATACGGCAGCTCGCGCCCGGCGGCAAAGGCGGCGCCGCCGCGTTGACGCTGGCGCGAACCTGGCTATACTGGCCTCCATCCTGCTTTGCGGAAAGGAGCGTCATGAAGCCACGTCCTGACCTGTTGCGCGGAGGTTCGCCCCAGGGGATCGAGGTGTTCCAACTGACCACCGAGGACATCCCCAGCTCGCACGTCTACATGGAGGCGCAGATCTTTGCGCCGGACTCGAAGCGTTTTCTGCTGCATCGGTCGGCGCACGCTCACGGCAGCGACCTGCACGACCCGGAGCACCGCTACCTCGTCTGCGAGCTGGAGGAGGGCGGCGCGCTGCGGCCGCTCACCCACGAGACGGGTGCCACAGCTCCCTCCGTCACCTCAGACGGCCAGTGGGTGTATTACTTTGTCAACGAGACCGAGCTCAATGGCGGCCGGCTGACGCTCAAGCGCGTGCGCTGGGATGGCGCGGAGCGGCAGACGATCATGGTGGTGGATGCGCCGCTGCCCGGCACGAGCTATCGTCCGAGCCGCATCTATCCCCTTTCCACCATCTCGTCGGATGGACAGCGCATCGCCTTGGCCGCCTTCATGGGCAATGGGCAGCAGGATGACGCGCCATTCGGGCTGATGGTCTTTGACATCCGCAAGGCCGAGGTGCGGGTGATCCTGGAGGGGCAGACCTGGTGCAACCTGCACCCGCAGTATACCCGCTCGCGCGACCCCGAGCGGTGCCACGATATCATGGTGCAGGAGAACCACGGCAACCACCACGACGCCCAGGGCCGCATCACCGTCCTGGTGAGCGGCGATGGCGCCGACATCCACGTCATCCGCGACGATGGGACCGATTTCCGCGATATCCCCTGGGGCCGCGATGGCAACGAGTCCTGCCAGGGGCACCAGTGCTGGCGCGGGCGCAGCGACTGGATGATCACCAGCACCCACCTGCGAGAGCCCAGGCAGGCCGAGCTGATCGAGGCCCAGGCCGTGCCGCATGTGGGGCACATCGGCCTCCTGCATCCGCAGGGGCGGCGCAACGACCTGACGCGCCACTTTGCCCGGCCGGACTTTGACCACTTTGCCACCGATATCGAGGCGCGACGCTTTGTGACCGATGCGGTGCGGACCATCCCCGGCGGGGGGCTCTACACGGCCAAGCTGGGCCAGCCCGGCGCGGACCCGCTGACCGGCTGGACCTTCTTGCTCAGCCCGGGCAGCACCTTGACCAAGCAGACGCACATCCATCCCTTCCTCTCGCCGGACGGCAAGCTGGCCTTTTTCAACTCGGACGAGTCCGGCGTGGCTCAGGCCTACATGGTGCGCGGGCTGGAGAACCTGTGAGCCCGAGTTTCTTTCGCGCCGAGCCTCCTCGCGCCGACGTATCGGCGGAAGGGCTAGCGCGGGCCCTGGAGGCCAACGTGCTGGACCGGATCGAGCGGCTGGGGCGCGCGCCGGCGGCCGAGCTGCGCGATGACGGCGACCTGCTGCGCTACGCCACCGGCCTGCCCTTGCCGCTGTTGAACGGCGCGCTCCGCGCGCGGCTGGCCGAGGACGGAGCTGGCCGCCGCGTGGCGGAGGCGCTCGCCTGGTTTCGGGAGCGGCGCCTGCCCATGACCTGGTTCGTCGGCCCCTCGTCGCAGCCCGCCGGGCTGGGCGAGCACCTGGCCGCCAACGGGCTGGTCCGCGGCGGACCGCCGGGGATGGCCGTGGACCTGCACGCCCTCAACGACGCTCTGCCCCACCCGGCGGGGCTGGAGGTCGTGCCGGTGGAGGATGAGCAGGGGTTGCGCCAGTGGATTCGCGTCATCGTGGCGAGCTTTCGGCTGCCGCCGGAGGTCGAGCTGCCGCTGGCGGCGCTCTATGGCAGCCTCGGCCTGGGCTGGCCGGCGCGGCTCTACCTGGGGCTCTGGAACGGCCAGCCGGTGGCCACCTCCAAGCTGCTCTTGAGCAGCGGCGTGGCGGGGATTTATTGGGTGGGGACGCTGCCGGAGGCGCGGGGCCGGGGCATCGGCACCGCCATCACCCTGGCGCCGCTGCGCGAGGCGCGGGCGCAGGGCTATCGCATCGGCATCCTGGAGGCCTTCCCCCTGGGGATCAACGTCTACCGGCGGATCGGCTTTCGCGAGTGCGGAAAAATCGACCGCTACGCCGCGCCGTAAACGAAAGCCCTGGCGGAGATTCGTCAGGGCTTTCGCTTCAGCCGACGCCCTTGCGCATGGCCAGGACCATGGCGCCGAGCAACAGCGCGGTGGTCGCGATGGTGATGAGCCAGAGCGCGCGGTCCAGGCGGAACATGGGCAGGCCCATCAGCAGGATCGCGCTGAAAAAGAGCGTCAGGTAGGGAACCAGGATGCCGGGGCGCCGGGGCGCGCGGAACTCGACGGGCCGGGCATAGTCCACCATGAGCATGAGCGCCAGAAACAGGAGAAAGACGACCAGGCCGGCCCAGTGCAGCCAGCCTGCTCCAGCGCGAACGAGGGCGAACAGGGCCATGGCCGCTGGGACGGCCATGGCCAGGATGACATAGCCAAGGGCATGGTTGATCGCGCGGTCGCCGGCGCGCAGCCGCGAGAGGAACCCCGCGGCCTGCAGCAGGTTGACAGCGTTCACGACGGCCCAGACGGTGAGCGCGGCCCACCAGGGATTAACGCTGGCTTGGGTGGTCATGCGGTCCCTCCCTTCTCTGGGGCCGCTCCGCGGGCTAGCGGGCAGTTGCGAGCTGCCCCGCCCACGAGGTGGCCCGCTCCAGCTCGCCCCCGACCAGCGGGCCCTCCGTGCCGGTGACGAAAAAGCCCTCGGCGGCGGCCAGTTCGCCGCCGGCTCGCTGGAGCTCCTTCGCGATGGTCTTGCTGGCATAGCCAAAGGCTTTCACCAAGTACTTGAGAAAGAACACGGCGGTGTCCACCGCCTCCTGGGTCATGCGGGTGTCGAAAGCGGCCACCTTGACGCCCTGCAGGCTCCCCGCGGGCAGGCTCTTCAGCCAGGCACTCAGGGCGGGGGTGGGCCGAAAACCGCGGGTGGGCGAGCCGACGACCAGCAGCTCGAGCCCGGCCAACTGCCCCGGCTGGAGGTCGCCCACGCGGCGCGCCTCGACCGCCAGCGCCGCGCCCACCGCCTGGGCGATCTTTTCCGTGTTGCCAAAGACCGAATCGTACACGACCATCGCTTTCATCGAGACGTGCCTCCTGTGGCGAGTTTTGACATCGGGAACGGTTGCCCGTGCCCGGGGTAAACGGTGCGGATGGGCAGGGCGGAGAGCCTGGCGAGGCTCGCTTGCCCTGCCGCGGGGTCGTCCATCAAGGAATTGAGCGCCGGCTGCGCGGTGTTGTCGAGCAGGTCGCCGCAAAAGAGGTCGCCCTCGGCGGTGAGGATGCCCAGGGAGCCCCGCGAGTGCCCGGGCAAGCTGAGCACCCGGGCGTCGAGCCCATGGGCCGATAGGGCATCGCCCTCTTGCGGCAGCCAATCGGGCCGGAACCGCTCCGCCTGGTGGAAGCCAAAGAGGAGCGGCGCGAGCGAGCGCACCAGCCAGTTGGGGCGCTTTCTCCCGGCGAACATGTCGCCCCGTTCGACCATGGGCGCGTCGTCGGCGCCCATCGCCGACTGGGCGCCGTGCCCGGCGCAGATATGCGCGACGTTGCCGGTGTGATCGAAATCGCCGTGGGTGAGGACGACCAGCAGGGGCTGGCCGGGCAGGCATCCGGACCGCGCCAGCTCCTGATCGAGGATCGCCCGGCGGTGGGAAGGCCCTGTGTCGATCAAGATGTGGCCCTTGCCGGCGGAGAGCAGGTAGCAGTTGACCGTCCCGAGCCCATAGGGCAGGGCGAGCGTGATGGTTCGGATGGCCTGCATCATGTGGTCCCCTCGCTGGAAGCGCTTGTGTGATCGGGCCCAGCGTGTTCGTGTAATATACGCAGATGCGCGCGGCCAAGTTGCGTCCGGGGGCGATTTGACAAAGAAACCGTTAAGGGGTATACTAGACGCCGCAATTCATGGGGCTGTGGCTCAGCTGGGAGAGCGCATCAATCGCACTGATGAGGCCAGGGGTTCGAATCCCCTCAGCTCCATGTCATATGAAAAAGGCCGGGAACAGGAGTAGTAGGCCATCCCCTGCAGAGAGCCGGGCGGAGCGTGGGTGAGAGCCTGGCATTGGCGCCAACAGGGGAGCGCAGACAAGGCCGAACTCGCCTGGGAGCCGCGACGGTGAATCCTGTAGCCGTCGCCGAGTGGCATTCGTTACCATGCCCAGAGTGGACAAGATCGTGGGGCTGTAGCGCAGCTGGGAGCGCGTTTGACTGGCAGTCAAGAGGTCAGGGGTTCGAATCCCCTCAGCTCCACCACGATGGATGAATGATGGGCGCACATTGTGCGCCCATCATCCCTTTCCATGCCATCTTTGTCAATCAGGGTGGTACCACGGAGCGGCCCTTCGTCCCTGCGGATGCGCAGGCGAGGGGCTTTTTCATTGAAAGGCGCCATGCAAGACTGGTACAGGGACCTGTTCGGCCCGGATTACCTGCGGATGGACTGGCACGACACCACGCTCCAGGAGGTGGATAGCCTGGGCCGCATGGTGACGCTGCGGCGGGGCACCAAGGTTTTGGACCTCTGCTGCGGCTATGGGCGGCACGCCATCCCCCTGGCGGCCAAAGGCTGCCGGGTGACGGGCTTGGACCTCTCCGAGGCGCTGCTGTCCAAGGCCCAAGCCGATGCGCGGGAACAGGGCGCCGCGGTGGATTGGGTGCGGGCCGACGCGCGCCGCCTGCCGCTGCGCGGCGGTTTTGACGTGGTGTTGAACCTGTTCACTGCGTTCGGCTATTTCGAGCGGGAGGGCGAAAACCTCCAAGTCCTGCAGGAAGCGGCGCGGGTACTCGCGCCGGGCGGCCACTTCGTCCTGGACGTGGTGAACCACGATTTCCTGGTGCGCTACTTTGAGGAGCAGAACTGGTACGATCGAGGCGATTGCCTGGTGTTGGAGGAGCGTTCCTTCGACCACCAGGAGAGCCGGGTCTATGGCTCGTGGACGCTGGTCGAGGCCGATGGCACGCGCCGCGTCTATCCGAACTCGATCCGCGCCTACACCTTTGCCGAGTTGCGCCTGCTGCTGACGCTGGTGGGCCTGGACGTGGTCCAGGTCTATGGCGGCTACGATCGGCAGCCGTTGAGTTGGGAATCACCGCGTATGGTGATCCTCAGCCGTAAGGGGGCCTAGGTCCGATGCGCCAAGCGACGAACCGACCCGCGAATCAAGCGCTCATCCTTGCGCGCCCAACCGGATGAACCGCGCCACTCCCGGCCGCGGCGACTCTGGTTGGGTGAGCTGCCCTGGCTGGGATCCACTGAGCAACTGCCTTCCCCATAGGAGGTTTACGATGAGCGAGCGCAAGATCAAGTACGTGCCCCAAGAGATCGAGCCCAAGTGGCAAAAGCGCTGGGTCGATTCCGGGCTGTATAGCACTGTCGAGGACCCGAGCAAGGAAAAGTACTATTTCCTGACCATGCTCCCCTACACCTCGGGCGACCTGCACATCGGCCATTGGTACGCCATGGCCCCGTCGGACACGGCGGCGCGCTATCGGCGCATGAAGGGCTATAACGTCTTTTTTCCCATCGGCTTCGATGCCTTTGGCCTGCCCGCGGAGAACGCCGCCATCAAGCGCGGCATCCATCCGCATACCTGGACCATGGACAACGTGGCGAACATGCGACGCCAGCTCAAGACCATGGGCGCCATGTGGGCCTGGGATCGCGAGGCGGTGACCTGCCTGCCCGAATACTACAAGTGGACGCAGTGGTTCTTCCTGAAATTCTACGAGCACGGCCTGGCCTACAAGCAGGAAGCGCCGGTGGACTTTTGCCCGCAGTGCAATACCACCCTGGCCCGCGAGCAGGTCTGGGGCGACGACCGGCACTGCGAGCGCTGCGGCACGCCTGTGGTCAAAAAAGACCTGAACCAGTGGTTCTTCCGCATCACCAACTATGCTGACGAGCTGCTGGACTTTAGCAAGATCGACTGGCCGGAGCGCGTGCGGGTGATGCAGACCAACTGGATCCGCCGCAGCGAGGGCGCGGACGTCGTCTTCAAGACCGAGCAGGGCGACGACATGCTGATCTTTACCACCCGCCCGGATACCCTGTGGGGGGCGACCTTTATGGTGCTGGCTCCCGAGCATCCGCTGGTGGACAAGCTGACCACGCCTGAGCAGCGCGCGCAGGTGGACGAGTACGTGGCGCAGGCCCGCCGCCAGAGCGACATCGAGCGCGAGGCGACGGACAAGGAAAAGACCGGCGTGTTCATCGGCGCCTATGCCGTCAACCCGGTCAACGGGCGGCGCATCCCCATCTGGATCGCCGACTATGTGCTGATGAGCTATGGCACCGGCGCCATCATGGCCGTCCCGGCGCACGACGAGCGCGATTTCCAGTTTGCGCTCAAGTTCGGCCTGCCGATCCTCCCCGTCATCAAGCGCACCGACGGCTTGTCCAAGAGCCTGGTCTTCCCCGGCTCGGTCAAGGACCTGTCCGCCGTCGAGGGCAAGCTGGGCGAGCTGGGCATCACCTGGGAGCGCAAGCCCGTCGGCGCGCTGGGCGACGGCCTGTTCGTGACGCTGCACGGCGAGGCGCAGACCGACGCATATATCGCCCTGCTGCAGGCCCAGATCCTGCCCGGCAACTGGAACGAGGTCGTGGGGACGCGCTTCGCCTTTGTCTTTGATGACGGCGCGCGCGAGTTCGATTCGTTGGAGGCGGGCGAGGCCATCCTGGCGCGCTGCAAGGCGATCTGGCCGCCTGTGCGGGATAACCGCACGCTGATGGAGATGCTGTACCACCTCGAGTTCTATCGCGACGCCCTGTTCCACGCCGACTATGGGGACATGATCAACTCGGGGGCCTTTACCGGCACGCCCGGCGAGTCCGCCAAGCGGCAGGTGACGGCCTGGCTGAAGCAGCAGGGCGTCGGCGACCTGGCGGTGCGCTATCGCCTGCACGACTGGCTGATCTCGCGGCAGCGCTACTGGGGCGCGCCGATCCCCATGATCTATTGCGACCACTGCGGCATCGTGCCGGTGCCCTATGAGGACCTGCCGGTGCTGCTGCCGGAGGACGCCGAGTTCCTGCCCACCGGCGAGTCGCCGCTGGTTTACCATGAGGGATTTCTCAACACCACCTGCCCCAAGTGCGGCGGGCCGGCCAAGCGTGAGACCGACACCATGGACACCTTCATGTGCTCCTCCTGGTATCACTATGCCTACGTTAGCCCCTATTACCAGGGGGACGTGCCTTTCGATCCGGAGAAGGGCCGATACTGGCTGCCCGTGGACCAATACACGGGCGGGATCGAGCACGCCACCATGCACCTGATGTACACCCGCTTTTTCACCAAGGCGATGCGCGACATCGGGCTGGTGGACTTTGACGAGCCGATGAAGCGGCTGTTCAACCAGGGCATGATCCTGGGCGAGGACAGCGAAAAGATGAGCAAGTCGCGCGGCAACGTGGTGAACCCCGATGACCTGGTGGCCACGCTGGGGGCCGACGCGACCCGCGCCTATCTGATGTTCATCGGCCCCTGGGATGAGGGCGGCCCGTGGAACAGCCTGGGCATCGAGGGCATCTCGCGCTTCCTGAACCGCGTCTGGGAGGTGGTCACGGGGCCGATCCCGGAGCCAAAGGGGCAGGCCACGGATAAGGATGTCGCCGCGCTGCGGCGCATCACCCATCAGACCATCCGCCGCGTCACCGACGACATCGAGCACTTTCAGTTCAACACCATGCTGGCGGCGCTGATGGAGTACAACAACTATATCGTGAAAGCCAAGAACACCCCGGTGGCCCATACCCCGGCGTGGGATGAGGCGGTGCGCAGCCTGGTGCTGTTGGTGGCGCCGACTTGCCCGCACATCGCCGAGGAGCTGTGGGAGTTCATCGGCGGCGGCTATAGCGTGCATCAGCAGCCCTGGCCAGCGTGGAGCGAGGAGCTGGCCAAGGAGGAGGCCATCACCTTGATCGTGCAGATCAACGGCAAGGTGCGGGACCGCCTGACGGTCCCGGCGGGCCTGCCGGATGACGAGCTGAAAAAGCTGGCCCTGGAGAGCGAGGGGGCCAAGCGGTACACCGAGGGCCTGACGGTGGTCAATGCCATCGTGGCCGGAGGGCGACTGGTCAACATTGTCGCTCGTTGAGACCAAGCGGGGAGGTCAGCAGCCTCCCCGCTTCTTCGTGTCAGGCGCCTTGACCGAATCCGCTTTGGACGGTAGAATACGGTTGGACCCATCACCAGAAAAGGAGATCATCACATGACACGCCAAGTGGTATCCACAACCAAGGCTCCCGGGGCGATCGGCCCCTACTCCCAGGGGATCGTGACCGGCGACCTGGTGTTCACGGCTGGCCAGGGCGGGGTGGATCCCGCGACACGCAAGGTCGTCGAGGGGGGCATCGCCGAGCAGACGCGCCAGACGCTGCGCAACATCACCGCGATCCTCGATGCGGCGGGCAGCTCCATGGCGCGGGTGGTCAAGACCACGGTCTTTTTGCAGGATATCAAGGACTTTGCCGCCATGAACGCCGTCTATGCCGAGTTCTTTCCCCAGGACCCGCCGGCGCGCACCACGGTGCAGGTGGCAGCGCTGCCCATGGGCATCCTGGTCGAGATCGAAGCTGTCGCCGTCAAGGGATAGCCTTGCTTTTTGTGGCGAATCGGGTATAATATGGTTGCAAATCCACGAGTGAGGTAAGGTGTATGGAAGACCGCCAGGACTTCGAGTCGCAGCAAGAGGGAGGGGCGCCAGAAGCCACGATGAATTTTGCCGACATGTTGGAGGAATCCTTTGCCAACAAGGGCTTCCACCGCGGGGAGATCGTCGAGGGTGTGATCGTGAGCAGGGATGGCGATGATATCCAGGTGGATATCGGCGCCAAAGGCGATGCGGTGATCTCCCGGCGCGAACTGGAGCACATGAGCGAGGCCGAGCTGAGCGAGCTCAAGGTCGGCGCCAGCTTGGTGGCTTATGTTCTGCAGCCCGAAGACGAAATCGGCAATATCGTCCTTTCCCTGCGCCGCGCTCAGATGGAGAAGGACTGGCAGGAAGCCAAGGAGCTCATGGAAGCCGGAACGGTGCTGGAGCGCCAGATCGTCGGCTTTAACAAGGGCGGCGTCATCGCCCGCGTGGGCAAGGTGCGGGGCTTTATCCCGGCCTCCCAGCTTAGCGCCGAGTCCCGGCAGATCGTCAACGCCGCCACCACTGAAGGCAACGAAGAGTCTGCCTTTGCCGCCTTGGTGGACAAGACCTTGCACCTGAAGATCATCGAGGTGGACCGCAAGCGCAACCGGCTCATCCTCTCCGAGCGGGAAGCGATGAAAGACACCCGGCGCATGCGCAAAGAGTCGCTGCTGTCGGAGCTCCAGGTGGGCGACGCCCGGCATGGCGTCGTGAGCAGCCTGTGCAGCTTTGGGGCTTTCGTCGATCTCGGCGGAGCCGATGGCCTGATCCACATCTCGGAGCTGTCGTGGGGCCGGGTCAGCGACCCTGCCGAGGTCGTGCACGTTGGCGAAGAGGTGGATGTCGAGGTTCTGAGGATCGACCGGGAGCGTAATCGCATAGCCCTGAGCCTGAAGCGCCTCCGCCCAGAGCCCTGGACCCAGGTGGAAGAAAAGTATTACGTTGGGCAGTTGGTGGAGGGCACCATCACCAAGCTCACGGACTTTGGCGCTTTTGCTCGCCTGGACAACGATATCGAGGGCCTGGTTCACATCTCGGAGCTGTCCGAGGAGCGCATCAATCACCCCAAGGATGTGGTCAAAGAGGGTGACGTGGTGACGCTGCGCGTGATCCGCATCGACGGCGCACGCCGGCGGCTGGGCCTCAGCAAGCGCCGCGCCCAAGAGGTGTACGATGACGCCGAGGCCGATGACAGCGCCGACTATGACGATGGCTCGGAAGAGGATGACAAGTAGCGGTTAGCGCCGCCAGAGGCGAGCCAAGCAGCGGATTTGCGCTGGGACCGGCCCAGGCAGGAACGGGAATCTCGAGCTGGGGCAGGCCCAGATCTGAACGCCAAAGTCAAGATAGCGGTTATCGACGAGGGGCTAGCAGGCTCAGAGGTGAGCGCTAGCCCCTGGTTGTCTAGCAGGGAATCGCCATATCGGGTCGACGTAGCGAGTTGTCGCAGGGGACGGATCGTCGTAAGGAGCGAGAGATGAGTATCTGGGAACGTCTTACCACCAGGGCCAAGCGAAGCCTGGCGTTAGCGCAAGAGGAGGCGCGCCTCCTCGGCCATAACTATATCGGCACGGAGCACCTCCTTTTGGGCTTGATCCGAGAAAAGGCGGGGCTGGCCTCCCAAGTCCTAACCAAGTTCCGGGTCTCCGAAGCGGACGTGCGGATCGCCATCGAAAACACCATCGGCAAGGGCCCCTATCAGACGCAAGGGCACATCGATCTCTCGCCTCGGACGCAACGCGTGCTCGAGCTGGCCGTGGAGGAAGCGGGCCAGTTGGGGCATCAGTATATCGGCACCGAGCATCTCTTGCTGGGCCTCCTGCGCGAGGGCGGCGGGATCGCCTCGGGCATCCTGGAGGGGCTGGGCGTCAACCTGGAGGGCGTGCAGCGTGAGACGATGAACGTGCTGCAGTCCAGCGCCTCCGCGCCCATCGAGCGGTCCAACCGGCCCGCGCGTCCCGCGGGCGGCCAGCAGCCGCAACAACAAGGACAGCAGCAAAACCAATCCCTGGTGGACCAACTGGGCGTGGACCTGACCGCCAAGGCGCGCCAGGGCGAGCTGGACCCCGTCATCGGCCGCCAAAAAGAGATCGAGCGCGTGATCCAGATCCTGGCGCGGCGCACCAAGAACAACCCGGCGTTGATCGGCGAGCCCGGCGTGGGCAAGACGGCCATCGTCGAGGGGCTGGCGCAGCGCATCATCGCCTGCGAGACGCCGCCGGTGCTGCACAACAAGCGCCTGGTGATGCTGGACGTCGGCTCCCTGGTGGCGGGGACCATGTACCGCGGCCAGTTCGAGGAGCGCCTGAAAAAGGTGATCGACGAGATTCGCAGCACCAAGAGTATCCTGTTCATCGACGAGCTGCACATGCTCGTGGGCGCCGGGGCGGCGGGGAGCTCGGTGGATGCCGCCAATATCCTCAAGCCGGCGCTGGCGCGCGGCGAGTTGCAGTGCATCGGCGCGACCACGCTGGAAGAGTACCGCAAGCATATCGAGAGCGATGCGGCGCTGGAGCGCCGTTTCCAGCCGGTGATGGTGGATGAGCCGACGGTGGACGAGACGATCCAGATCCTGAAGGGCATTCGCAGCCGGTATGAGGAGCACCACGGGCTGCGCATCTCGGACGAGGCGCTGGAGGCGGCGGCGACGCTGGCCGCGCGCTACGTCTCTGATCGTTTCCTGCCCGATAAGGCCATCGACCTGGTGGACGAGGCCTCCTCGCGGGTGCGCATCTACAAGGCCTGCGGCCCCGCCGGGCTGCAACAGGCCATGAGCGACCTGCAGGACGTTCAGCAGCGCCGCCGCGATGCCTTCGAGTCGCACGAGTTCGCGCAAGCCGCGGACCTCCGCGAGCGCGAGATGAACCTGCAGAAGCAGGTGGAGCAGCTTCAGGTGCGCTGGCAGATGCCGGACGAGGATCTGGTGGTGACGCCCGAGGACATTGCCGAGATCGTCTCCATGTGGACCGGCGTGCCCGTCTCGCAGTTGGCGACGGAAGAGACCGAGCGCCTGTTGCGCATGGAGGAGTCGCTGCATCAGCGGATCGTGGGGCAGGATGAAGCCATCGCCACCATCTCCAAGGCGGTCCGCCGCGCGCGGGCTGGGCTCAAGGATCCCCGGCGCCCCATCGGCTCCTTCATCTTTTTGGGTCCGACCGGCGTGGGCAAGACCGAGCTGGCCAAGGCGCTGGCCGAGTTCATGTTCAGCAGCGAGGAGGCCCTGGTCCAGATCGACATGTCCGAGTTCATGGAGCGCCACTCGGTCTCTCGGTTGGTGGGCGCACCTCCCGGCTATGTGGGCTATGAGGAGGCGGGCCAGTTGACCGAGGCGTTGCGCCGGCGTCCCTATTCCGTGGTCTGCTTCGACGAGGTGGAGAAAGCCCACCCGGAAGCAACCAACATGCTCTTGCAGATCATGGAAGATGGGCACCTGAGCGACGCCAAGGGCCACAAGGTCAGCTTCAAGCACGCCATCATCATCATGACCTCCAACATCGGCGGCGAGAACCTGCGGGTCGATGGGCAATTGGGCTTCAAGGCGCGGAGCGAGAGCGAAGACGAGCCGGCGGCCTATGCGCATATGAAGGGCGACCTGATGGACGAGCTGCGGCGGCACTTCCGCCCCGAGTTCCTCAACCGTGTGGACGAGATCGTGGTCTTTCACTCCCTCACCAGGGAGCAGATCGAGCAGATCGTCGACCTCAACCTGCGATACGTCCAGGACCGGCTCGACGAGCACCAGATCGTGCTGCAGGTGACGCCGGAGGCCAAAAAGCTGCTGGTGGATGAGGGGTATGACCCCAAGTTCGGGGCGCGCCCGCTGCGCCGGGCGGTGCAGCGGCTGGTGGAGGACCCGCTCTCCGAGGCCCTCTTGGCCGGGCAGTTCAAGGCAGGCGACGTCGTGCTCGTGGCGCGCGAGGGCGACCAGATCGTCCTCAAGCCAGGCGAGCCCGCGGTCGCGACCGAAGTCATGGAAGCGCTGCCGTCCTAACATGCAGCGGCGGGGGGCATGCCGGTGAGAGCGAGCACGAAAACGGCGTTCGTCTGCCAGGAGTGTGGCCAGGGTTTTCCCAGGTGGGAGGGGCGTTGCCCGAGTTGCGGCGCGTGGAACGCACTGGTGGAGACGGTGGTCTCCACCGCCAAGAGCGCGACGGCGCAATCGCCCTTCCACATCGTCGGGCCGGCCACGGAGCCGGTGGCGCTGGCGAACATCTCGGCGGACGGCTTTGAGCGGATCCCCGTGCCCATGGGAGAGTTCAACCACACCCTGGGCGGCGGTATCGTCCCCGGCTCGATCATCCTGGTGGGCGGCGACCCGGGGATCGGCAAGTCCACCCTGCTGCTGCAGATCGCGGCCCAGTTGGCCGAGCGCGTGGGCGATATCCTCTACGTGTCGGGCGAAGAGTCGGCCCAGCAGATCAAGATGCGGGCCGACCGCCTGGTCATGGGCGGGCAGCGGCTCTACGTCCTGGCGGAGACGAACCTCGACCGCATCCTGACGCATATCGAGCGCATGCGCCCGCGCGCGGTGATCGTGGATTCGATCCAGTCCGTGTACCTCGAGGCCCTGACCTCCTCGGCGGGCAGCATCGGGCAGGTGCGCGAGTGCGCCGCTGCGTTGCTGCGGCTGGGCAAGGGCTACCAGATCCCCATTTTCATCGTCGGGCACGTCACCAAGACCGGCAACATCGCCGGGCCGCGCGTCCTGGAGCACATGGTGGATACCGTGCTCTACCTGGAAGGCGAGCGCTTTCACTCCTACCGCCTGCTGCGCAGCGTCAAGAACCGCTTCGGTTCCACCAACGAGGTGGGCGTGTTCGAGATGGACGCCG
>JAAYEA010000035.1 GCA_012689325.1 Chloroflexota bacterium | reverse complement strand
GGCGGGCAGCTCTCGGCGCACTCGCCCGCCTACCTGGCCGATGCGGAGCTCGAGTCGCGCTGCTACCTGGACGGCGGTTACCTGGTGGTGGACGCCGAGCTCTGCGGCGGCGAGTCGTACGCGCTGCTGGCCGACTTTTACCGGGCGGTGGGGCGGGGACTGCTCGGGGTAGAAGCCGATATCCCGGACGGGGAGCTCTACGAGCGGATGAACCGGCTCGCCGCGGGCGCGCCGCCGGGGGCCGGCGGGGTCGCCTGCCAGCCGCTCTTCGCGGGGACGCGCCGCGACCCCCGCTTACGGGCGTCGTGGTCGGGGATCGGCGCCGAGACGCTGACGCCGGCGCACCTAACCCGCGCGCTGCTGGAGGGGCTGGTGGGGCGGTTCGCCGAGAGCTACCGGCGGATGCGGGCGCTGGGGCTGGGGCCGCACGGGCGGCTGGTGGGCGCGGGGAACGCGCTGCGGCGCAACCCGCTGCTGCGAAGGATCGCGGCGGAGGCGTTTGGGCTGCCGCTGGCGCTGCCGGTCCACGCGGAGGAGGCGGCCTATGGCGCGGCGCTGGTGGCGGCGGTGGGCGCGGGCGAATTCCCCGACCTCGCCGCGGCGGCGCGGCTGATCCGGTATGAGACGGACTGTTTCACCAGTTGACAGAATGACCCATCTCGTCCTATAATAGGGCTGAGGAGGCCCGCGCCGAGCGATCGCGAGCCCCCGGCAGCCTCATCGTGTGACGCTCCTCCCCTTGGCTTCGCACGCCCTCTCTCGCCTCGCCGAGGAGAGCCCTGCCCCTGCTGGCGCTCGTTTGGACCTTGCGGTCCGGAGGTGAAGCATGAGATGGCAGCGTGCATGGCAGCTCGGTTTGATGTGGGTCGTCTTGGCATGGGCCTGCGGCGGGGCGCTGGCCCGCACCCCCCAGGTCAGCGCGGCGATGGCGCCGCCCATCCGCGTGCAGGAGGCCCTGGAGGCCAGCCCCGCGCCCGAGTCGCTGCGGGACGACATCTATCCCGTCCTCCCCGGCACCCTCGAGTACGTCCAGTACAAGATCCAAAGCTCCGCCGTCGCGGGCTTTGACATCTATTTGACCTTCCCGGAGCAGGTGGCGATCCTGCGCTGGGCGGCGACCTCCGGCACGGTGTCGTTCGAGGTCAACCTCAACCGCTTGCACTGGACGGGGACGCTCCCGGGCGGGGATATCTGGTGGTACCTGGACGTCGAGTATGACATCCCCTGCCTTCCGCAAGGGACCTACCTGGGCTATATCAACGGCAGCGGGACCATCGGCCCCAACCCCGCCACCGCCAGCCTCGGCCCGCTGATCATCTACTGGCCGGACTTTTCCACCAGCACCAAGACGGGCCCGCCCACGGCGGTGGTCGGCGGCGAGATCGCCTACGAGATCGTCCTGCGCAACACCAGCGACCTGGAGTCGCGCATCTGGGTCACCGACGCCATCCCGGCCAACACCAGCTATGTCGCCGGGTCGGCCTGGGCGTCGGCGGGGCAGATCGTCTACGCCTCGGGCGTGATCACCTGGAGCGACTATATCATGTACGACGCCATGGTGACGCTCCGGTTTCGCGTGCGGGCGAACCAGCCGGGGACGGTGACGAACCGGGTGCGCCTCGATGAAGGGCTGGGGGTCTGCCGCGCGCCGTACGAGCGGACCGCCGCCACCAACGTGACCTCGCCAGTCACGCCCACGCGCACCCGCACCCAGACCTCCGCGGCGACGGCCACCGGGACGGCGACTCTGACGCCGACGCCGACACGCACCCTCACCCGCACCGCCACGCTGAGCGCCACGCCGACGCCGACCAGGACGTCCACCGCGGCCGCCTCGCCCACCCGGACCAACACCCCGGTCAGGACGCCCACGGCGACGCGCACGCCGCTGACCCCCAGTTGGGGGACTTTTCACTGGGTCTGGTGGGGGCCGCGCCGCTACCTCGGCAACGACACGATCGAGTCGAGCCCCGGGAGCATCTCGCTGGCCGTGGAGGCCTGCGCCAACGGCCCGAACATGCCGGCGTCGCTGCGCGTGTGGGAGGAGGTGGACGGGCAACTGGCCTTGATCGGGTCGGTGGCCTGGACCGGCATCACCGAGCCGGGGCCGCTCTTTTCGCTCTTTCCGGTGACCTATCGGGGTTCGGTCACCGTGTCGCCGCGCAAGCCCATCGGCTGCAAAGAGTTCGAGTACCACGACCTCTTGATCGAGGATCCCTTCCGCCCGGGCTGGAAGCGCCACCTGGTCGGCGTGTCGTTCTACCTGATCGACCCCAGCGGCTACATCTATGACGCGACCACCTCGGCGCGCGTCCCCGGGGCGGTGGTCACGCTCTATCAGAAGCAGGGGAGCCAGTGGGTGGTCTGGAACGCGGCGCCCTACAAGCAGGGCAACCCGCAGATCTCCGCCGCCAACGGCGCCTATGGCTGGGACGTGCCGGAGGGCGATTACCAGGTGCGGGCGTCGGAGGCGTGCCACGTCGATGTGCAGAGCGAGGTGATGCACATCCCGCCGCCGCGCACCGACGTGAACCTGGGGATGGCGCCCGCGGGGTGCGCGCAGGTCACGGTGGCGGAGGTCTGGACCGCCGACGGGGAGGGCGAGCTGGAGACGTGGTTCCGGCCCGGCGACCAGGTGCAATTGCGCCTCGCGCTCAAGAACGCCGGCGCCGAGACGGTGACGGTGACCTACCGCTGGAAGGTGCTGGACGCGACGGGCGCGGAGGTGGCCGCGCTTGGCGGGTCGCGGGAGCGGACGCTGCCGCCCGGCGAGTCCACGTCATCCATGCCGCGCACGTTGCCGGCGGACGCCCCGCGCGGGAGCTATACCCTGCTGGTCAGCCTGGCGCACGGGGGGCAGACCTCGGAGGTCGCCGCGACATTCTTGGTCAGCGACCCCGGCGAGGTGCACTTGCCGATGATCGCGAAATAGGCGTTCCCGTCGCCTTGGCGCAAGCCCTGGAGCCCTGCGAAAGGGCCTTGGCATTTCGGTGATGCTGGGTATAATGTGTAGCAGGTGAGATGGGTTTATAACCCAGGCATCCCTTCGTTGGCGCGCTCCCTGTCAAGCCGGGAGCGACCATGACGGTATCCTCTACATTCTCTACCTTGCGGGCTTTTCAGCCGCCTTGCCGCCATGCGCAAGGCGGCTTTGTCTTTCCGGGCGCCGAATATCTGCGCATCCGAGCGGCTGCCGGCGTTCCCGCGGCAGTCGAAAGGGGACCTGCGGCGTTCGCTGCAGGTCGGTTAGCCAGAGAAAGGAGATTCCGATGGCCGAGAAACCGATCCGCGTCCTGTTCCGCTTCACCTTTGGGCAGCCCGCCCGTAACACGCCGGCCGAGCAGCGGCAGCAGTTCAACGCTGGCTGGATGCCGTTCTTCAAAAAGTGGAAGGCGGCGGGGGTCAAGCTCCTTAGCTCCTGGATGGCCCCGGGCGGAGAGTTGGAGGGGTACTGCCACTATCTGATCTTCGAGATGAAGGACCTGGAGCAACTCTCGCAGTTCAACCAGGAGTTCAACCAGTCCGGCATGGCCACCATCGTCGACAGGTATTCGGTAGCGGTGGGCGACATCAACCAGCCGTGGGACGGGTATTGGGCTCAGTCGTAGGCTCGCCACGGTTGCGGATGAAAACGCAAGAGACCGGGACACGGATGGAGCGGATCACACGGATCAGGAGTCGAAAGGTCTCTTCCTGATCCGTGCCATCTGCGAAATCCGTGTGCCAGCCTCAGGGGAGGGACCATGCTGGCAGACTACTGGCGCAAGATGCGCCTGTTCAACCGGCAGACCTGGATCGCCCTGGTGGTCATCGCCGTGGCGGCGGGCATCGTGTTCAGCGGCGTCTGGACGGTGCTCAATAATCTCTACTTGCTGCGCCTGGGTTACGGCCCCGAGTTCGTCGGCAAGGTGGCAGCGGTCATGCTGGCCACTCAGGCGCTGGTCTCGCTCCCAGCCGGAGGCCTGGCCATGGCCCTGGGGCTGCGTCGTTGCCTGATCGCCGCGCTGTTGGTCTTGGCGGCCGCCGGCCTGGCCTACGCTGCCGCCGGGCTGGTCCCCGCCTCATGGCGCCAGCCCTACGTCCTGGCTGCCGCGGGCCTGGTCTATGCCGGCGGGGCCCTCTTTACCACGGCTCTCGTCCCGTTGCTGGTGGGGTCCACCGGCGCGACGGAGCGGCCTCACGCCCTCGCGCTCAGCCTCGCCTTCATGTCGGCGGGGGGCGTCCTGGGCAGCCTGGTCGGCGGCCAACTGCCTGGCCTTTTCGCCCGCCTGGGCGGGCTCGACCCGGCGCATCCCCGCCCCTATGGCTTGGGCCTGGCCGCTGCATTTCTCTTGATCGCGCCGGTGGTCTGGCTCGCGAGTCGACTGCCGGAGCCGCCGAGATCGGCGCGGGAGCAGGCCGCGGCGCGCGGAACCGCGCCCTATGGGCTGTTCGTGATGATCGGCCTGATCTCGCTGTTGCGCTGCGCCGGCGAGATGACGGCGCGCACGTTCTATCCCGTGTACGCGGACCAAGCCCTGGGCATACGCACGGCGCAGATCGGCGCAACCATGTCGCTCGGTATGCTGTTGGCGGTGCCCGCGCCGCTCCTGATGCCGCTGTTGGTGCAGCGGTTAGGCAGGTTGGGCGCCCTGATCCTCAGCGTGCTGGGCGCGACGGCCTGTGTGGCGGTCATGGGGTTGGGGGGGCCATGGCCTCTGTTCGCGGCGGCCTATGTGCTGCTCATCGGCCTGGCGACCGTCGCCCGCTCGGCGTGGATGTTGTTGGGGCAGGAGGTGGTCGCGCCCGAGTGGCGGCCGATGTCCTCGGCGGCGGGCAATCTGGGCTCCGGGCTGGGCGCGGCGGCGCTCTCGGCGGCGGGGGGGTATATGGCGGCGGCGCTGGGCTACGGGCCGCTCTATGGGGCGAGCGCGGCGTCGGTGGCGCTGGGCGCGCTGACCATCTGGCTTTGCTTTGGCCGGCGACGGCGCCGCGCGGCAGTGGCGGCAGTCTAGGCGGCACATGTGGTTGGGTGGAGCAGTAGCGACCGCCGGGGAAGGCGGCCCATTGAAAGGAGGAGCTCGATGTCGGAGCGCAAGCTGCGGGTTGGGATTATCGGGATCGGCATGTTTGCATTCAAGACCCACGCGGCTCGCCTCAAGGCGATGGCCAACGCGGAGCTGGTGGCGATCTCGCGGCGCAGCCCCGAGGCCCTGGCGGGCGCCAAGGAGGTCTTGGCGGTGGAGGGGGCCTATACCGATTGGCGCGAGTTGCTCGATCACCCTGGGCTGGAGGCGGTGATCGTGGCCACGGCGCACCGCGTCCACGCCGAGCCCACCATCGCGGCGTTGGAGCGGGGGCTGCCTGTGCTGGTGGAAAAGCCGATGGCCTTGACCAGCGCGGACGCCTGGGCGATGGTTCGGGCGGCGGAGCGGGCCAACCGCGTCCTGATGGTCGGGTACAACCGGAGGTGCGTCGGCGGGTGGCGGGCCGCGGCCAAGGCGTTGCGGTCGGGCTTGCTGGGGACCGTGCGCCAGTTGAGCCTGACGGTCTCGTACAACCTGAGATGGTTCTGGGAGTCCACCCGGATGCCGGCGGCGATCTTTAAGGCGGTTCAGAGCCAAACCTTCCCGCCGGGGTGGGCCGAGGGCAGGACCGATAACCTGGAGGGGTATTGGCGGTGCGATCCGGCGCAGATGGGCGGCGGCGGGTTCGCCGACACCGGATCGCACTTTGTGGACCTGGCGCTGTGGCTGGGCGGCGCGCCGGCGGTGGAAGTGGCGGCCCTGGCCGCGTCGCCAGGGCTGGCCGTGGAGACCAACCTCGGCATCCAGGCGCGGCTGGCCAATGGCGCGCTCCTCTCCCTGACCTCGGCGGACGGCGTGCCCGCGGGCGCCCATCACCTGACGGTCTATGGCGATGGGGGGACGCTGACGGTGGACTGGG
>JAAYEA010000297.1 GCA_012689325.1 Chloroflexota bacterium | reverse complement strand
CCCCTGGCCCGGCCGGGCGACCGGCTGCTCTTTCGCATCGTGCATACCAGCGGCGCCTATGGCAACACGCTCATCGGCGGCTCGACCAACGCTCAGGTGCGCCTCATGGTCCAGGAGTGATGGTCAGAGCCATCGCCTTTCCGACTTGGTGTCCCTCATTTTGGACCACAAGGAGGTCCCGGTGTTATTGGTTAGGGCGCGCATTGGACTGAGCACCATCCATGGGATCGGCTGCTTTGCCGCGGAGCCGATCAGAAAGGGGCAGCTCGTCTGGGTGCTGGACGAGCGGCTGGATTCGGTCATCCCCTTTGCCGAGCTGTGCACGTTCCCGCCGCCCGCGCAAGAGTTCTGGCTCATGTACGGCTACCAGATCGAACGGAACGGCGAGCGGATCATCGTCATGTGCGGCGACCACGCCAAGCAGATGAACCACGCCGCCGAACCCAACCTCGGGGAGGATGCCGCCCGCCAGAACGTCGCCCTGCGCGATATCGCCCCGGGCGAAGAGTTGACCTGCGACTACTATAGCTTTGACCTGGACACCGTCCGCAAGCTCTGCTCGTGACGGTCCGGCTCCCGGCGGCCCAGCCACCGTCGCCTGGGCCGCCGACCCGCCCGCAAACCACCAACCCAACAAGGAGAACGACAACCATGATTCGACTCGGCGTCGCCGGCTACGGCAACCGCATCAGCGGCATGATCAAGGGCCCCTTCCGCCAGATCGCCCCCGACCTGCGCGTGGTGGGCATCGTGGACCCCGACCCGGAGGGAGCCCGCCAGCGGCTCGCCCCCTGCGACCAGGACGAGGTGACCTTTTACGGCACCATGGACGAGATGGTGCGCCACGCCAAGCTGGACGCCCTCGCCATCGGCACCCGCTGTAACCTCCACGCCCCCTATGCCATCGAGGCGGCCCGCTACGACCTGCCGCTCTTTTTGGAGAAGCCCATCGCCGTGACCATGGAGCAGGCCCAGGGCATCGAGCGCGCCTTCCAGGGCTCCCGCTGCCAGGCGGTGGTGAGCTTTCCGCTGCGCGTCTCGCCGCTGTGCGTCCTCTGCCGCGACTATATCGCCGGCGGCGCCGTGGGCGAGCCGGTCCACCTCCACGCCGTCAACTATGTCCCCTACGGCACCGTCTATTGGGAGCGCTTCTACCGCTATTATGACGTCAGCCACGGCCTCTTTATGCAAAAGGCCACCCACGATTTCGACTATATCATGTACCTGATGGACTCGCCCATCGTCCGCGTGGCCGCCATGGGCACCTGGGGCAAGGTCTATGGCGGGACCAAGCCCGCCGGGCTGCATTGCGCCATCTGCGACGAGCAGGACACTTGCCTGGAGAGCCCGCAGAACCGCCAGCGCAACTATAGCGGCGGCGATCTGAAGGACCACCCCTGCCTCTGGAGCGTGGACGCGGGCTCGCCCGAGACCGGCTGGAACGAGGACTGCTCCAGCGCCGTGATCGAGTTCGCCAACGGCGCCCACGGCGTCTATAGCCAGGTCTTTTTCGCTCGCCGCGACGCCGGCGCCCGCGGGGCCACGGTCAGCGGCTACCAGGGGACCGTCGGCTTTGACTGGTACACCAACGAGCTCAAGCGGGTGCGCCATCACGCCCCCTTCTCGGCCACCGAGCGCGCCGGCGAGGGCGCCAGCCACTTTGGCGGCGACATCGAGCTGGCCCGCGATTTCGTCGGGGTGATCCAGGGCAAGGCCACCTCGCGCACGCCCATCGAGACCGGCCTGCGCTCCGTCTATGCCTGCCTCGCCGCCACCGAGTCGGCGCTGACCGGGCAGTTCGTCGAGGTGCGCCAGTTGTGAGCGGGCCCCACCACCCGTATCTCTCCATCATCCGCGAGGGGCTACGGCGCGAGGATTCGCGGCGCGAGGATTCGCGGCCTCGCGCCGCGGCCCACCAGCGGGTGATCATCGTCGGCGCGGGGATGGCCGGGCTCGTCGCGGCTTACGAACTGCTCCGCGCCGGGCACGATCCCCAGCTCCTGGAGGCGCGCCAGCGCGTCGGCGGGCGCATCCTCACCCTCCGCGAGCCATTCACCGACGGGCTCTATGGCAACGCCGGGGCCATGCGCATCCCCCGGTCCCACGAGCTGACCCTGGCCTACGTGGACCAGTGGGGGCTGCCCCTGGCGCCCTTTGTGGTGGATAACCCCCAGGCCTACCGGCATATCCAGGGGCACCGCCACCGCGTCGCCGACTCGCATAGCCGCCGCGATAGCTATGGCTTTGACCTGCGCCCCGACGAGCGGCAGCGGCCCATCGCCGCGCTCTGGGAGGAGGCGCTGGCACCGCTGCGCCGGGAGGTCAGCGCGGGCGGGGAGCGCGCTTGGGGCGAGATCGCCGAGCGCTACGACGACTATTCGCTGCGCCGCTTCCTGGCCGAGCGGGGCTGGTCGCCGGGGGCCATCGAGCTCTTTGGCCTGGCCACCAACCAGGAGGCGCTGCTCAACTCGGCCTTCCTGGAGCTGCTCCGCGAAGAGCTGGGCGACTGCTACCGCGACCTGCATCAGGTGGTCGGCGGGCTGGACCTGCTGCCCCGCGCCTTTTTGCCCGCCCTCCGCGATCGCGTCCGCTTCGGCGCGCAAGTCACGGCCCTGGCGCAGGACGACCAGGGCGTGACGGTCACCTACCGCACAGGCGCTGGAGTCGGCCAGGTCACCGGCGACCGCGCGATCGTCACCGCGCCCCTGCCGGTGCTGCGCCAGATAGAGATAACGCCGCCCTTTTCCCATGCCAAGCGCCGCGCCATCCGCCAGTTGCACTATGAGACGGCGACCAAGATCTTTTTGCAGTGCCGCCGCCGCTTCTGGGAGCAGGACGAGGGGATCCAGGGCGGCCTGACCGTCACCGACCTGCCCATCCGCACGGTGTATTATCCCACGGTGGGAGGAGAGACCGGGCGGGGGCTGCTGCTGGCCAGCTACACCTGGGGGATGGACGCGCTGCGCTGGGGCGCCCTGCCCCGCGCCGAGCGAGTCCGGCTGGCCGTGGAGGACGTGGCGAAAATCCACCCGCAGATCGCCGCCGAATTCGAGGTGGGCGCCTCGGTGGCCTGGCACCTGGACGAGTTCGCCGGGGGGGCCTTTGCCCTCTTTGCGCCGGGCCAGCAGCGCCAGCTCCACGAGGCCATCGCCGCGCCGGAGGGGCGCATTCACCTGGCCGGGGAGCATACCTCCCTCACCCACGCCTGGATTCAGGGCGCCATCGAGTCGGGCCTCCGCGCCGCGCTGGAGGTCCACCAAGCAAGGAATCCGGACGCAGATTCGTAGGATCGCCTGGATGGAATCTGTCCGATCCTGAGCATCTGCGTCCCCTCTCTAGGAGCATGCCCATGAACTCACGGGAACGGGTCATCGCCGCGCTGAGCCACCGCGAGCCGGACCGCACGCCGGTGTTCGAGTACGTGCTGCTCTCCCCCGTGGCCGACCAATTGCTGGGCCGCCCCTACGCCGCCGACCCCGACGGCTGGGACGCCCTGGCCGCTGAGGTGGGCTGGGAGGAGGCAGTGCGCCGCAACGCCGTGGACCGGCTCGAGCTGGCGCTGCGGCTGGGCCACGACCTGATCTACCTCTGGGCGCCACCCCTGCCGAGGGGTGCACCGCCCCTGCCTAGGGGCGCACCGCCCCTGCCTAGGGGCGCACCGCCGCCCCCGCCCGTCGCCGACCCGGTGGAGGCGCTCCGCCGCCGCAACGAGCGCGCCGCCGCCGCGCCCCCGCCCGGCGACCAAGAGATGCTGGTCTATGCGCTGCTCAAGGCCGAGATGGCCCGCCGCGGCGCCGACCTCCCCGTCCTCGCCCCCGCCTATGTCCACGGCGTCTGGACCGATGTGGAGCTGATGCAGACCATGCTCCTCGCCCCCGACGTGGCGCGCGAGCACTTTCAGCTTGCCACCCGCCGGGCGCTGGCGCTGGTGGATCGCTATGCCGCGCTGGGGCTGGACCTGGCTGGCGTCGGCGGGGACTTTGCCGGGACCAAGCTGATCATCTCGCCGCAAGCGTATCGCGAGTTCATCGTCCCCGAGGTGCGGCAGGTCTCGCGGCGCGCCCACGCCCACGGCCTCTACGCCATCAACGCCAGCGACGGCGACCTGTGGCCCGTGCTGGACGATTTCCTCTACGGCTGCGAGGTGGACGGTTACCTGGAGATCGACATGCACGCGGGGATGGACCTGCGACGGCTCAAGCGGGAGCACGGCGCGCGGATCACCTTCCTGGGGAACCTCGACTGCGGCATCACCCTCAGCTTTGGCAGCGAGGAGGAGGTGCGCCAGCACACCCTCGACTGCCTGGAGGCGGGGCGAGGGAATGGAGGGCACGTTCTTTGCGCCTCTAACGCCATCGCCGCCAGCGTCCCGCTGCGCAATTACCTCGCCGTGGTCAACGCCTACCGCGAGTGGTGCGGGCTGAGCGCGTATCGCCTGTAGCTTATCGCGAATCGCTGATCGCTAATCGCTAATCGCCTATCGTAGGAGTGAGTTGCCTCTCCCGCGATAGGCGATTGGCGATCTGCGATACGCCATATGCGATATGCTAATCCCCCAAACACGTCCCCACGAAACGCGCGCTCTGCACCCAGGGGTGGTCGGGCGGCACCAGCTTCAGTCTGCCCGCCACCTCGGGCAGCGGCACCGGCCTGGTCCCCTCGCCGCGCACCGCCACCAGCACCCCGTAACGCTCTTCCTCGATGTACGTCGCGCAGGCGGTGCCCAGCCGCGTGGCGATCAGCCGGTCCGCCGCCGACGGGGTGCCGCCGCGCTGCAAGTAGCCGAGGATGGTCACCCGCGACTCGAGCCGGGTGAGCTGCTCCAGTTGCGCGGCCAGCCGCATGGTGTGCCCCACGTGCGCCAGGTCCAGCTCGGCCACCCGCGCCTCCGCGGCAGCCTCCGACTCGTCGTCCTTGGCCTCTTCCACGGCCTTTTCCGCGGCGCGATAGACCTCCGCCTCCTCGAGGGACATGGCGCCCTCGGCCACCGCCACGATGGAAAAGTTCTTGCCCTCGCGGCTGCGGCTCAGGATCGCCTCGGCGACCTTGTTCACGTCGTAGGGCAGCTCGGGGATCAGGATCACGTCGGCGCCGCCGGCCACGCCCGCGCCCAGGGCCAGCCACCCCGCGCGGTGCCCCATGATCTCCACCACGATGATGCGGTGATGGCTATGGGCCGTGCTGTGCAGCCGGTCGATGGCCTCCGTGGCGATGCCCAGCGCCGTGTCAAAGCCAAAGGTGATGTCCGTCTTGGCCACGTCGTTGTCGATGGTCTTGGGCAGGGTGATCACGTTCAGCCCCGCCTTCATCAGCCGCGTGGCGTTCTTGATCGTCCCGCCGCCGCCCAGGCAGACCAGCACGTCCAGGTGGTGCTGGCGATAGTTCTGCACCATCACCTCGGTCATGTCCAATATCCGGCTGCCGATGGGCATTTTGTGCGGCTTGTCGCGGCTGGTGCCCAGGATCGTGCCGCCCATGGTGAGGATGCCCGAGAGCGCCGCCCCCTCCAGCCGCAGCGTGCGGTTCTCCATCAGCCCGCGAAAGCCGTCGCGAAAGCCGATCACCCGCATATCGTAAACGTCTTGCGCCGCCCGGCCCAGCCCCCGCAGCGCCGCGTTCAGGCCCGGCGTGTCGCCGCCCGCGGTCAATACCCCGACGTACTTGGCCATGAGGTCGCCTCCCTGTCCTTGCTCCGTCCCCGCCCGCATTATACACGCGAAGCGGCAGCCCTGCCAACGGCGCATCGCCTTCTCGCCCGTCGTTCGCCCTGCTAGGCAATCCGGCCTATAATGGCGCCCAACCATCTCGCGGAGGTAACCCTGCACATGTTCAGCATCCCCGACAGGCGCCTGCTGCGCGACCTCGCCCAGCGCGTCGCCGAGATCGCCAGACTGCCCATCCAGGCCCAGCGCGTCGAGCTCTGGAAACGCCATAACGCGCTGCGCCCCGCTCGCCCCATGGTCCTCGTCTTCCCCGAGGGCTCCTGGCGCGAGCTGCTGCCCGATGAGTCGCTCCAGTGCGAGGGCGAAGCGGCCCGCGCCATCGAGCGCGCCCTGCGCCGCCGCCTCTACTACCACGACCACATCCTCGACGACACCGTGATCGAGCGCGAGTGGATCGTCTCCAAGGTGATTCACAATTCGGGCTGGGGCCTGGAGCCCCGCTACACCCCCAGCAGCCAGGAGACCGGCGCCTGGGCCTTCGACCCCGTGATCCTCGAGCCCGCCGACCTGGACAAGCTCCAACTGCCCCAGATCAGCTATGACGAAGCGGCCACGCAGCGCGCCCTCGCCGAGGCGCAAGAGCTCTTTGGCGACATCCTCGACGTCAAGCTCAAGGGCGTCAGCCACGTCTCGTTCCACCTGATGAGCGTCTATTGCCGCCTGCGCGGGCTCCACCAGGTGATGGTGGACATGTACGACAACCCGGCGATGCTCCGCGACGCCATGGCCTTCCTGGAGCGCGGCTACCACGGGCTGGTGCAGCAGTACGTGGATCAGAACCTGCTCAGCCTGAACAACGATGGCACCTATCACTCCTCCGGCGGCGTCGGCTACACCGACGAGCTCCCCGCCCCCGGCTTTGACCCCCAGCGCGTGCGGCCTTGCGATATGTGGGCCTCCGCCGAGGTGCAAGAGCTGGCGCAGGTCTCGCCCAAGATGCACGCCGAGTTCGCCATGGAGTACGAGCGGCGGCTGCTGGCGCCCTTTGGCCTCACCGGCTATGGCTGCTGCGAGGACCTCACCCACAAGCTGGCCGACGTGATGGCGCTGCCGCACATGCGCCGCATCTCCATCTCGCCTTGGGCCAACGTGGACCGCTGCGCCGCCCAGATGGGGAACCGCTACATCTTTTCCTGGAAGCCGCGCCCGTCCGACCTGGTGGGCGATTTCGACGAGGGGCGCCTGCGCGCCTACCTCCAGCACACCCTGGACGTGACCCGCGGCGGCGTGGTCGAGCTGGTGCTCAAGGACACCCACACCTGCGAGCAGCGCCCCGAGCGGTTCACCCGCTGGACCGAGATCGCCCGCGAGCTGGTGGAGCGCTGAGCAGCATTTGCTTGACAATCGCCCTGGCTTGGCTAGAATAGGGCGCACGCATCGTTTCGTTCGCATGGAATGGAGAGCATGGCCGACAACCCTTTGGCCCCCTGGCGCGACGCCGCCTTGGTCCTGCTCGTGTTGCAGGCCCTGGTGCTGGGCCTGCTGCCGTGCGTCGCCGTCTATTTCTGCACCCGCGGCATGCGCTGGCTGCTGGAGCATACCCGAATCGCCCTGGGCTGGGTCAACGACAAGGCCCGTGACGCCGCGAGCCTGACGGGCGTCGCCGCCGGCCGGGTCGTCGCGCCGATCGTCGCCGGCGAGGGCTGGCTGGCAGGGGCGCAGGCCACTTTGCGGGGCCTGGTCCGGCGTTTCACGCCGCGCGGCTGCGGGAGATGGGAATCTCCGCCTGGCGCGGACTGATGGGAGGGATGACGCTTTGAAGATCGAAGTGACCAAGCAGACCCGCTTCATCCTGGGGGGCGTCCTGGTGGGCTCCCTCCTCGGCGCGTTGGGCGCCATGTTCCTCTATAGCCAGCGCAAGCGCACGGGCGCCGCGGGCGCCGAATCCAGGCTGGCCGCGCCGGAAGGTCTCGCGCCGCAGCGGGTGGCGGCGCTGGTCTGGCACACCATCAACATGATCCGCGAGATCGCCGATTTCGGCGCGGGCAAATAGCCCCGCCCTGCCGCATCGCCAGGCTCCTCGCCGCGCGCCGGTCGGCCGGCCGGTCGAGGGGCCTGTTCTTGCCCCGGAAAGGACCCATGCTCAAGTACTGGCTGATCGCCGCCGTGCTCCGCGCCTTTTCCGCCAACGCCTGGACCAGGCGGCTCTACCGTCGTCTGGGCAACGCGCTGGGCGCGCGAACGCGAATTCGCCGCGGGCTGCCCGATTCGTACGTCCGGCGCGCGCGCTGGATCCTGGACGTCTTGACGCAGCACGATACCGCCCGCCAGGGGGCAGAGCTGCTCGAGTTGGGCACCGGCTGGTTGCAGTGGGAATCCACGGTCATCCGCCTGTGGCGCGACGTGCGGATCACCCTCTATGACGTCTGGGATAACCGCCAACTGCCCGCCGCCCAGCACTACTTTGCCCAGCTCGCGGAGCGGCTGTCCGAGCTGCCGCTCCCGCCCGAGCGCGAGCCGCGCGCCCGCGAGCTGCTGGCCGGCATCGCCGCGGCGCGCTCGTTCGACGAGCTCTATCGCCTGTTGGGGTTTCGCTACGTCGTCGAGCCCAGCGGCGCCCTGGCCCAGTTCCCCGATGCCTCGTTCGATGTTGTCTTTTCCTGCAACGTGCTGGAGCACGTGGACGCCGCCATCCTCCCCGCCTATGTGCGAGACATGGCCCGGCTGCTCAAGCCCGGCGGCTATGCCGTGCACACCATCGACCCGGGCGACCACCTGGCCTATTATTGCCGCGGCGTCTCCAAAAAGAACTATATCCGCTACTCCGAGCCAACTTGGCGGCGCTGGTACGCCAACGACGTGCAATACTTTAACCGGGTGCAGCGCTCGACCTGGCTGCGGCTCTTCCAGGAGGCAGGGCTGGAGCTGGCGCACGAGGAGGTGACGCGCACCGACATCTCGCGGCTGCCCGTCGCCCCCGCATTCGCCCCCTTGGACCCGGCGGACTTGGCCTGCACCGGATTCAAGGTCATCTATCGCAAGCCCGCCTGACCTCGCCGCCGGATTCCAGGCAACAAAAAAGCGCCGAGGTTATCCCCGGCGCTTCGCATGCGTTACGTCTGATTACGCGACTTTGACCACGTCGATGGCGTGAAGGCCTTTCTCGCTCTGCTCCACCGAGAACTCGACCTTGTCGCCCTCATCCAAGTTCCGGAACCCCTCGCCCCGAATGGCGGAATAGTGCACAAAGACGTCCGCGCCATCCTCGTACTGGATGAACCCGTAGCCTTTGGCCCGGCTGAACCACTTGACCGTTCCTTCGTGTCGCTCGGACATTACCTCGTTTACCTCCTGAACCATACCCTCATGATGCGTAAGGCTGCGGGAGCCCCTGCGCTTCAGCCTTACTAGGGCACAGGATACCACCCGTTTCCGTAAATGTCAAACAGGGCACACTAGACGTCCACAACCATCTTGGTCAGCACCTGAGGCTGTTCCTCCTGCGTCGCCTCCAGGTACTCTTGCATCGCCTTTTCCGCGGACTTGCGCGCCAGGGTGGCCGCAAAGGTGCCGATGGCCCCCACCAACAGCGCGTTGTCCGTCGCCAGCACGCTCACGCCCGTCACCAGCGCCTCCACGATGGCCATGGTGGTCGCCTCCGCCAGCCGCGCCGCGAACTGGGCCTGCTTGAGCTGCGCCCGCGGGATCGGCACCGTCAGCCCAAAGGTGACGTTCCCGCTCGCCTCCACCAGGATGCGCGTCAGGTCGCGCACGTACCGCTCGCCGCTGGCGCGGATCTCTTGCCAGTCCTTGCCCAGCCCGGGAAAGATGACCTCCTCCCCCAGCCGCGTCGCGTAGCGCCCCTCGAAGAAATAGTTCTCCAGCGCCACCCGCACCGCCTTGGTCACCGGGTCCAGCCCTGGCTGGCTGCTCCCCTTGCTCACCGACTCTTGCACCGCCTCCAAAGACTCGGAGAGCTGCCGCAGCTCGGCAAAGCGCGTTACGATCATGAACGGGGAGCGCCATTCCCGCAGCATGGCGTCCACCTTGTCCGTCGAGATCTCGATGGTGGGAGAGGCCGCCCGGGCCCCAAAGGTGCGCTCTTGCGGGGCGCGCTTGGGCTCGCGCTCGATGATCTGAAAGGCCCGGCCATAGAACTCGCCAAACTCGCCGATGCGATCCGGCATGGGACACCTCCGCTCTGTTTCAACCGACCTATGCATATCATACTTCAAGTAACTAATATTGTCAATTCTGCTTGTTGACAACTGGGCCGGACTGTCGTAATATAACAGTGGTGCACTAGAGACGGTATGCATCGCCACCAGCCGGCTGTCCGAGGCCAATGACGCCAGAAGGAGTTACCGGTATGAAAGTGCGCGTGCCGCTAATGATCCAGGACCCCTTGACCTCGAGGTACAAGGGGATGCGCCTGGTCGAGGACTTTTTCATCGACGAGGAGGCCTTCTTCCTCGATGGCCCGGTCACCAAGCGCGTCGCCGTGCTGGATTTCGATGCCGAGACCGGCGCGCTCCGCCACCCCGCCCGTTTCCTGCCCCCCACCCGCCAGCGCGCCCTGGGCCGCTACAAGATCCCCGAGGGCGACGTGGAGGGCTATGACATCCGCTCCCCCGAGTTCATGCAGGTGAGCGCCTTTGCCACGGTGCTGCGCGCCCTGTACATGTTCGAGGAGCCCGACGCCCTGGGCCGCGAGGTCTGTTGGGCCTTTGGCGCCCCGCAGCTCCTGGTGGTCCCCCGCGCCGGCGAATGGGCCAATGCCTATTACGAGCGCGACTCGCACAGCCTCCAGTTCTTTTACCTGACGCTGGACGGCGGCGAGCCGATCTTTACCTGCCTCTCGCGGGACATCATCGCCCACGAGACCGGCCACGCCATCCTGGACGGCATCGCGCCCGATCTCTATAGCGCCATCACGCCGCAATCGCTGGCGCTGCACGAGGCCCTGGCCGACCTCACCGCGCTGATGATGGCTTTTCGCAGCCACAACCTCCGCAGCGTCGTGCTGGACCAGACCGGCGGCTCCATCGAGAACTCGACGGCCTTTAGCTCCGTGGCCGAAGAGTTCGGCCGCGCCCTGGATCGCAACGGGCGCGCCGGCTACCTCCGCTCCCTCCTCAACGAGCGCACCCTGGACCCCGACGACAAATCGCTGGACGAGTACGGCAAGGCCAACCGCGTCCCGCGCAACGAGCCCCACGCCCTCAGCGAGGTGCTCAGCGGCGCGCTGTTCAAGATGATGGTCCAGCTCCACAACAGCTACAAGCAGCGCACCATGGAAAAGGAGGGCCTCCCCGAGTTCTCCGCCTCGGGCAAGGCGCTCTGGGTCGCCGCCGAGCAGTTCAAGCGCATGGTCTACCGCGCCCTGGATTATCTGCCGCCGGGCGAGGTCTCGTTCGCCGACTATGGCCGCGCCCTCGTCGCCGCCGACCAGGCGCTCTATCCCGCCGACGAGGCCGAACGCGTCTGGCTCAAGGCCGAGTTCGCCAGGCGGCGCATCGTCGCCAGCCCCCACGAGCTGGACGTGCAGACCAACCAGGCGGTGGAGGCGCTCAAGGACCTCAACCTCGAGGCGCTGGTGGAGAGCGACTGGGCCGCCTATGACTTTGCCAACCGCAACCGCAAGCTGCTGCGCATCCCCGAGAACGTCCCCTTCACGGTGCGCCCCCGCCTGGACGCCGCCAAGGTCTATTTCGACGAGAGCGGCAAGCGCCAGTCCCGCGAGTGCATCTTCAAGGTCTCCTGGAACGAGGAGGAGCGCAACAACCTCGGGCATCGCTTCCCGCCGCGCCGCCAGATGACCGTGGGCACCGTGCTCGCCATCGACTGGGAGACCAAGGTGGCGCGGGCGCTGTTGACCACCGACCGCTCCGAGCAGCAGGCCGCCGACCGCAGCGAGCTGCTTCTTAAGCTCGATGAGGATGGGCTGCTCATCGAGGCCGCGCGCGCCGTGGGGCCCGATGGCCAGGAGACCAACCAGGGCGTCGTCGCCGAGACCACCAACCGGCTGATGCGGCTGCGCGGCACCGCGCGCATGTTGCACATCGTGGGGGAGGGCCGCTATGGATAGCTTGCGCGTCCGCGTCTACAACGTCCGCTTTGGCGACGCCGTGCTCATCTCGGTGCCCGATCGCGGCCTCGACGGCGCCACGACCCTCCGCCACATCCTCATCGACGTCGGCAACGTGCTCAGCGGCGCGGGCGGCCAAGACCCCCTCTTTGAGGCGGTGGTCCGCGACGTGCTGGAGGTGCTGGACGGCCAGCCGCTGGACCTGTACGTCATGACCCACGAGCACATGGACCACGTGCAGGGGCTCCCTTACGCCGCCCACAAGCTGGGGCTGGAGATCCCCGTGGCTTACTCCTGGCTCACGGCGTCTGCGGCGCCTGATTATTATGACAATCACCCGGAGGCCCGCAAACAGCGCCTCGCCTTCCTGGAGGCCTATGACGCCATCGCCTCCTTCCTGGCCGCCGTCCCCGAGCGCGAGACCCCCTGGATGCGCGCGCTGATGCTCAACAACAACCCGCGCAGCACCGCCGACTGCGTCGACTACCTGCGCGGCCTGGCCGCGGCCACGAGTTATGTCTATCGCGGCTGCGACTCCGCCGGGACGCACCCCTTCCAGGAAGCGGTCCTGGAGATCCTCGCGCCGGAGGAGGACACCTCCGCCTATTACGGCCGCCTGCAGCCGATGACCCTCGGCTTTCACCTGAGCGGCGCCAAGCGCCCGCAGCCCCGCCCCACCGTGGTGGAGCCGCCGCCCGGCGTGGACGCCGGCGCCTTCTACAACCTCGTGGAGCGCCGCCGCCAGGGCCTGGCCGATAACCTCCTGGCCATCGACCGCGCCGCCAACGAGACCAGCGTGGTCTTTACCCTGGCCTGGCGAGGTTGGAAGCTCCTCTTTGCCGGCGATGCCGAACTCAGGAGCTGGAAGACCATGGACCGCCATGACTTGCTATCGCCGGTGAACCTGCTCAAGGTGAGCCACCACGGCAGCCACAACGGCACCCCGGACGAGGAGCTGCTGGCCAAGTTGCTGCCGCTGGACGACGAGACCCGCATCGCCGCCGTCTCCACCTTCCCCGAGACGTATGGCGGCGTGCCCCACCGCGAGACCCTCAAGCGGCTGGATCAGCGCGCCGAGGTCCGCTCGGTGGAGGGCCTGCCGGACGGGGCCTACATGGACATCCTGTTTGACGACGAGGCAGAGGCGACCTGATGCGTGGGCGCGGCGCCGAGCTGCTGCGGCTCCCGCGCCCCTCAGGTCCGAGTTGGGACGCCAGAAGGAGGCAAACGATGACCGAGGAAACCATCCACGTGTGTATCGACCGCGTGCTCACGCCGGATCAGGCCGTGGACGCCGCCGAGCGCGCCATCGAGGAGAACCCCTCCAACGTGCCCATCCTGCGGCCAGGCGTGGGGATCGCCCCGCCCTCCCGCATGGAGCTGGCCGCGCTCACCGGCAAGCTCTGGCAGAACGGCCGCACCCTCCGCGTGCGCTTCCTGGATGGCCCAGCGGCGGTGCGCGCCAAGGTGGAGACCATCGCCCACATCTGGAGCCAGTCTGCCAACATCACCTTCGAGTTCGGCGATCTCGCCGACGCCGAGCTCCGCGTCTCGTTCAACCAGCGCGGCTCCTGGTCCTACATCGGCACCGACGCCCTTTCCATTCCCAAGGCGGAGCCGACCATCAACTTTGGCTGGCTCACCACCAGCTCCAGCGACGACGAGTACAACCGCGTCGTGCTCCACGAGCTCGGCCACGCCCTGGGCTGCATCCACGAGCACCAGAACCCTTCGGCCAGCATCCCCTGGAACAAGGAGGCGGTCTATGCCTACTATGCCGGGCCGCCCAACAACTGGTCGCGCGCCGATGTGGACAACAACCTCTTCCGCACCTACTCCCGCAGCCTGACCCAGTTCTCGGACTTTGACCGGGAGTCGATCATGCTCTACCCGATCCCGAAGGAGCACACCATCGGCGGCTACGAGGTGGGCTGGAACCGTCATCTCTCCCCCACCGACAAGCAGTTCATCGGCGTGCTCTATCCCTTCGACGCGGTGCAGGCCACCCTCCTCACCATCGACGGCCCCGCCGTGGAAGAGTCCATCGGCAAGCACGGCGAGGAGGACCTCTTCCGCTTCGAGGTGGTGGCGGCGGGCAACTATCGCGTCGAGACCCGCGGCTGGACCGATGTGGTGATGGCGCTCCTGGGCCCCAATAACCAGACCAACGTCATCGCCGAGGATGACGACTCGGGCCGCAACCTCAATGCCCGCATCATCGCGGCCCTGGAGCCCGGCGCCTATTACGTCCGCGTCCGCCACTTCCGGCCCAAAGGCACCGGCAAGTACAAGATCATGGTCAACTCGGTGCAGTAGCGCGGATCGCGTATCGCCCCAGCCCCCCCGTTGAGCCGCGCGAGGGGGCCGGGGCGTTTTCCCTGTGGCGCAAGCCTCTGGCTTGCGGCCCCACACCCACCCTGCTTGCGACTCCGTGGCGCAAGCCTCTGGCTTGCGGCTCTCCGGCTTGCCGTCCCGCACCCCTGCCCCGGTTGCCTCCTTTCCCCACCCTGCGTACAATGTCGCAGTGGGACCGAGCCTCCATCCGCTCGATCCGAGCCATCATCTCGATCTTCCCATCTTGAGAGAGGAGCGCCCATGAACCCCTTGCCCGCCTTTCCCTACGGCGCGGTCTATTTCCGCAAGTCCAACCCTCCGCCGGAGGACTGGGCCCAGGACTATGCCACCGCCGCCGCCGACGGCATGAACACCTTTCGCCACTGGTTCATGTGGTCCGCCGTCGAGCTGGCGCCTGGCCGCTTCGACTGGTCCGACTATGACCGGCAGCTCGACCTGGCCGCCGAACACGGCCTCAAGACCATCATCGCCGAGCACGCCACCTCCGCGCCCGAGTGGGCCTTCCGCACCCATGCCCATGCCCGCTACCAGCGCCGTGATGGCCGCCCGGTGGAGAGCGGCATGAGCGGGAGCTGCGTCGTGGGCGGCTTCCCCGGCCTTTGCCTGGATAACGAGGACGCCCACGCCCTGGCCGAGGGCTTTTTGCGCGAGCTGGTCCT
Organism: Chloroflexota bacterium; assembly: GCA_012689325.1. Classification (GTDB taxonomy): domain Bacteria; phylum Chloroflexota; class Anaerolineae; order JAAYEA01; family JAAYEA01; genus JAAYEA01. The sequence continues at coordinate 14,744 of JAAYEA010000297.1, read as the reverse complement.
CCGCTACCGCGACCACCCCGGCCTGGGCGGCTATGACATCTGGAACGAGTGCAACATTGGCGAGGACATCTGCTATTGCCCGGGCACCGCCGCCCGCTTCCGCGAGTGGCTCCAGGCCAAGTACGGCGACCTGCGCGCGCTCGGGGCCGCCTGGCGCCGCACCAGCTATGCCGCCTGGGAGGACGTGAACCCGCCCCGCGACCTGGGGCCCTATCCCCATGTGCTGGATTGGCTCCAGTTCCGGATCGACAACGCCTACCGCCTGATGGAATGGCGCGCCGACCTGATCCGCTCGCTGGACCCGGCGCACCCCATCACCGCCCACGGCATCGCCGCCTCGTTGACGGGCATGGCGCCCAAGGCCGCCGACGACTGGCGCGCCGCCGGCATCGCCGAAAGCTATGGCTACACCTGGGGCTCCAGCCGCCACGGCGACGAGCCCTGGAAGCAGCCCCACGCCGTGGACCTGGTGCGCGCCGCCAGCCGCGGCAAGCGCTTCTGGCACGCCGAGGCCTACGCCGGGCCGCTCTGGATGCAGTCCAACGTGCTGGGCAAGCCTCGCGACGAGGGGCGCATCGCCTCCCCGGAGGACGTGCGCTATTGGGACCTGGTGAGCTTGATGTGCGGCGCCACGGGGCTGATGTACCTCCGCTGGCGGCCCCTGCTGGATGGGCCGCTCTTTGGCGCCTTTGGCCCCTACGGGATGGATGGTTCCCGCACCCCCCGCTCCGAGATGGCCCGCCGAATCGCCAAGTGGGTGGCCGACCCGGCGCAAGCGCCGCTCTGGCGCTCCCGCCCCGTCCGCGGCGAGATCGGCATCGTCTACGTCCCCGAGACCCAGCTTTTCGCCTACGCCCAGCAGGGCAGTACGACCTATTACGCCCAGTCCATGCAGGGCGCCTATCAGGGCTTTTTCGATAGCAACATCCAGGCCGATTGGGTGCATCTGGACCACATCGCCGAGTACAAAGTCCTCCATCTCCCCTACCCCGTCATGCTCTCCCAGTCCTCCGCCGACCGGCTCAAGGGCTGGGTCGCCGCGGGCGGGACGCTCATCGCCGAGGGCTGCCCCGGCTACTGGGACGGCCGCGCCCACGTCGGCGTCCGCCAGCCCAACCTCGGGCTGGACGAGCTCTTTGGCGCGCGGGAGTCCTATGTCGAGTTCACCCCCGACCTCCTCGGCGACCTGACCTTTACCGTCCACGGCCTGCCGGTCCGCGGTGGGCTGTTCCTGCAAGCCTACGAGCCCACCACCGGCCAGCCCGTCGGCTATTACGAGGATGGCCGCGTCGCCGCGGTGGAGCACGCCTACGGCCGGGGCCGCACCCGCTTGGTGGGCTCCATGGCCGGCTGGGGCTATGCCGCCCACCCCGCCGACCGCTCCGCCACCTTTTTCGCCGACGCCCTCCGCTTCGCCGGGCGCGACCAGCACATCTGGTGCAGCGAGCCGCAGGTCAAGGCGCGGCTCCATGCCGGCGAGGGCGGCTGCTATCTCTGGGTCGCCAACCCGACCCGCCAGCCCTTGCGCGCCAAGCTCCGCCTCTCCGACGAGTGGGGGCCCTTCACCTCGGCCCGCTCCCTGTGGGGCGCCGGGGCCGCCGTCTCGGGCCGCGAAATTGACCTGATCGCCGGCGCCCGCGACGTCGCCGTGATCGCGCTGGACTGATGGAGGAAGCCGTGGAAGAAACCAACCCGACGAAGCTCTGGTACGACCGCCCCGCCCAGGAATGGGTGGAGGCGCTGCCCATCGGCAACGGGCGACTGGGGGCGATGGTCTTTGGCGGCCCCGCCGCCGAGCGTCTCCAGCTTAACGAGGACACCCTTTGGTCCGGCGGCCCCCGCGAGTGGGATAACCCCCAGGCCCGCCAGCTCCTCCCCGAGGTCCGCGAGGCCATCCGCGCGCGGCAGTACACCAAGGCCGAGGAGCTCTGCAAAGGGATGCAGGGGCCCTTCAACCAGTCCTACCTGCCGCTGGGCGACCTCCACGTGGAGATGGACCACGGCGGCGAGGTCAGCGACTATTACCGGGAGTTGGACCTGGACCGCGCCGTGGCGACGGCCCGCTACCGCGTCGGCGAGGTGACCTACACCCGCGAGGCCTTGGCCAGCCACCCCGTGGAGGCCATCGTCTTGCGCCTCACGGCCGACCAGGCCGGCAAGATCGGCTGCACCGTCCGGCTGGATAGCCCGCTGCGCAGCGCGACCAAGGCGACGGCGGGCGAGTTGGCCCTGACCGGCCGCGCCCCCGCCCATGTGGACCCCAGCTATTACCCCTCCGACAACCCGGTGGTCTATGAGGACGAGGGCGGCGAGGGGATGGCCTTTGCCGCGGTGCTGCGCGTGGCCGCCGAGGGCGGGATGACCTTCGCCGAGGGGGACCGCCTCCGCGTCGTCGGCGCCAACGCGCTCACGCTGACCCTGGCGGCGCGCACCAGCTATGGCGGCTACCAGGTCTCGCCTGGCCGCGAGGGGCCCAAGCCGCTCCCGCGCGTCCATGCCGATCTCGCCCGCGCCGACAAGCCCTACCCGCGCCTGCTGGAGGAGCACCTGTTCGACCACCAGTCGCTCTTCCGGCGCGTGTCGCTGGACTTGGGGACGACGCCCGCCGCCGCGCTCCCCACCGACCGACGCATCCGCGACTATGCCCAGGGCGACGACCCGCAGCTCGTGGCGCTCCTCTTCCGATACGGCCGCTACCTGCTCATCGCCAGCTCGCGCCCGGGAAGCCAGCCCGCCAACCTGCAAGGCATCTGGAATGACCAGGTCCGCCCGCCCTGGAGCAGCAACTGGACGCTCAACATCAACACCGAGATGAACTATTGGCCCGCCGAGACCTGCGCCCTCTCCGAGCTGCACGAGCCGCTCTTTGACCTCATCGCCGGGCTGGCCGCCAACGGCGCGCGCACCGCCCGGGTCAACTATGGCTGCCGCGGCTGGACCGTCCACCACAACGCCGACCTCTGGCGGCAATCGGCGCCGGCGGGCGCCTACGGCTGGGGCCGCCCCCAATGGGCCATGTGGCCCCTGGCGGGCGCCTGGCTCTGCCAGCACCTCTGGGAGCACTATGCCTTCGGCGGCGACCTCGACGACCTCCGCGAGCGGGCCTGGCCGCTGATGCGCGGCGCGGCCCAGTTCTGCCTCGATTGGCTGGTGGACGACGGGGAGGGCCATCTGGTGACCATGCCCTCCACCTCGCCGGAGAACACCTTCCGCACCGCGCCCGACGCCGAGCCCCTCTCCGTCAGCGCGGCCACCACCATGGACATGGCGCTGATCTGGGATCTCTTCACCAACTGCGTCGCCGCCGCCCGCGCGCTCGACGTGGACGACGCCTTCCGCGAGCGCCTGGAGCAGGCCCTCGACCGGCTGTTGCCGCCGCGCATCGGCCGCCACGGGCAACTGCAAGAGTGGTCCGAGGACTGGGACGATCCCGACGATCACCACCGCCACGTCTCGCACCTATTCGGCGTCTATCCCGGGCGGCAGATCACCCCGCGCCAGGAAAAGCTCTGGCGCGCCGCCCAGCGCTCGCTGGAGCTGCGCGGCGATGGCGGCACCGGCTGGTCCATGGGCTGGAAGATCAACCTCTGGGCGCGCTTTGGCGAGGGCGACCGCGCGCATCGGATGCTGCGCAACCTGCTCACGCCCGCCCAAGGCAGCGAGGTCCGGCTGCAGGGCGGCGGCACCTACCCCAACCTCTTTGACGCCCACCCGCCGTTCCAGATCGACGGCAACTTGGGGGCCACCGCCGGCATCGCCGAGATGCTGCTGCAGAGCCACGCCGGCGAGATACACCTGCTCCCCGCGCTGCCCAGCGCCTGGCCGGCGGGCCGCGTCCGCGGCCTGCGGGCGCGCGGCGGGTTCGTCGTGGACATCGCCTGGGCCGAGGGCAAGCTGGTGGAGGCCCGCATCCACTCGCGGCTGGGGCGCCGCTGCCGCGTCCGCTACGGCGACGAGACGACCACCCTCGCCACCCGTCGCGGCCAGAGCTACACCCTCACCCCGCCGCTGGGAAAAGAAGAGTGACCACCGAGGCACAGAGAACGCAGAGACAAAACTGGATGAAAGGCCGAACCATGTCCAACCGCCAACAGGATTATCCCTATCAGCCCGTGCCCTTCACCGACGTGACCGTCGCGGACGCCTTTTGGGCGCCGCGCATCGAGACCAACCGCACCGTCACCATCCCCTACGATTTCCAGAAATGCAAAGAGACCGGCCGCGTGGACAATTTCGACAGGGCCGCGGGCAAGCTGGCTGGCCCCTTCGAGGGGATCCGCTTCAATGACTCGGATGTCTTCAAGGTCATCGAGGGCGCCGCCTACTCGCTGAACCTGCGCCCCGACGCCGAGCTGGACGCCTATCTGGACGAGCTCATCGCCAAGATCGCCGCCGCCCAAGAGCCCGACGGCTACATCTATACCTGCCGCACCATCGACCCCGTCAACCTCCCTCGCGGCGCGGGGGTGGGCCGCTGGTCCCAGCTCAAGGATAGCCACGAGCTATACAACGTCGGCCACATGTACGAGGCGGCGGTGGCCCACCATCTCGCCACCGGCAAGCGCTCCTTCCTCGAGATCGCCATCAAGAACGCCGACCTGATCGATTCCGTCTTTGGCCCCGGCAAGAACCGCGGCGTCCCCGGCCATGAGGAGATCGAGATCGGCCTCGCCAAGCTTTACCGCGCCACCGGCGAGGAGCGCTACCTGCGGCTGGCCCAGTTCTTCCTCGACGAGCGCGGGCGCGCCGACGGCCACGAGCTCTATGGCGCCTACGCCCAGGACCACCAGCCCGTCACCGAGCAAGCGGAGGCGGTGGGCCACTCTGTCCGCGCCGGATACCTTTACGCGGGCATGGCCGACGTGGCCGCGCTGGCCGGCGACCAGCGCTACGTCCGCGCCATCGACCGCATCTGGGAGGATGTGGTCCGGCGCAAGCTCTACCTCACCGGCGGCATCGGCGCCCGCCACGAGGGCGAGGCCTTTGGCGAGCCCTACGAGCTTCCCAACGCCACCGCCTACACCGAGACCTGCGCCGCCATCGCCAACATGATGTGGAACCACCGCCTCTTTCTCCTCCACGGCGAGGCCAAGTACATCGACGTGCTGGAGCGCACGCTCTATAACGGCTACCTGGCGGGCACCTCCCTCGGCGGCGATGAGTTCTTTTACCCCAACCCGCTGGAATCCGACGGACAATACGCCTTCAACCATGGCGCCACGACCCGCCAGCCCTGGTTTGGCTGCTCCTGCTGCCCCACCAACGTGGTGCGCATCATGCCCTCCCTCGGCGGTTATGTCTATGCCGTGCGCGACGATAGCCTCTACGTCAACCTCTACGTCGGCGGCAGCGCCATGGCCGTCGTGGCGGGCGTGCCCGTGCGCGTGACCCAAGCCACCGCCTATCCCTGGTCGGGGGATGTCCACTTGATCTTGGCGCCCGAGCGGAGCGCGACTTTTGCGCTGCGGCTGCGGCTCCCCGGCTGGGCGCTGGGCCAGCCCGTCCCCAGCGACCTTTACCGCTACCTCCCCCTCGCCGACGCCCCCCGGCCCACCCTGCGGGTGAACGGCCAGCCCGCCGCCTTCGACACGGAGGCAGGCTATGCGGTGATCCGCCGCGCCTGGCAGCCCGGCGACGTGGTGGAGCTGGCGCTCCCCATGCCGGTCCGCCGCGTGGTGAGCCATCCGGCGCTGGCCGAGAACGCGGGCAAGGTGGCGCTGGAGCGCGGCCCGCTGGTCTATTGCGCCGAGTGGCCCGATAACGCCCTCTCGCCGCTGGCGCTGGCGCTCGCCGACGACGCGCCGCTGGGCGCCGAGCGCCGCCCCGACCTGCTGGGCGGGGTCACGGTGATCACAGGGACCGCGCGACAGGGCGGGTGCCTGACCGCCATCCCTTATTACGCCTGGGCCCACCGCGGCGCTGGCGAAATGGCCGTCTGGCTGCGCCGCGCCTAGGAGGACGAGATGAACCTGACCCGCTACATCGACCCGTTTCACGGCAACGGCGCCATCGACCTCCCCGCGCCGGAGGGCTTGGCCGCCACCTGGTTCTTCATCAAGGCCCAGTCGGGCAACACGCACCCGGGCGCCTGCCTCCCCTTCGGCATGGTCTCCGCCTGCGCCTATTCGGGCGCCTACATCTCGGGCTATGGGCTGAACGCGCCCAACACCCACGCCCGCGCGCCGCGCGCCATTGACGACTATACCGCCACCGGCTTTAGCCACTTTCACCATTCCGGCACCGGCGCCATCGGCACCTACTACAACTATGCCCGGGTCACCCCGCTCCGCGGCGGCCTGGCCGAGCTGGGCAGCCGCTGGCCGCTCCGCGACGAGACGGCGCGCCCCGGCTATTACGCCGCCACGCTGGGCGAGACCGGCATCCGCGCCGAGCTGACCGTGGCCCGCCGCGCCGCGCTCCACCGCTACGCCATCCCCGGCGAGGGACCGGCCCTGGTGGCGCTCGACCTCTCCGCCGGAGGGATCGAGTTCCCCCGCATGGGCAGCCACCCCTCCCGCGCCGAGATGTCCCTCGTCGCGCCCGACGCCGCCCAGGGGATGGTGGTGATGCATGGGTTCCCGCTCTACGTCCATGCTGAGCTGCGCGGCGCCTCCGGCTGCCGCCTCTGGGTGGACCGGCAGGAAACCGGCGCGGGCGCGCTCTCCTTCCCGCAGCTCCCGCCCGAGGGCGGCGCGCCCTTTGGTTGGGCTTTCGCTGTGGCAGCGGGCCAGCCCGTCGAGCTGCGCGTGGGCTTTTCCCTGCGCAGCTATGCGCAGGCCCGCGCCAACCTCGACGAGGCCCGCGGCCGCTCCTTCGAACAGGTGGCCGCCGAGGCGCTCGCCGCCTGGGAGGAGTGCTGCCAGCGCGTCGTGGTGGAGGGCGGCACCGAGGCGCAGCGCCACGTTTTTTACTCCTGCCTCTACCATAGCCTGGCCAAGCCCGCCGATTTCTCTGGCGAGTGCCCCTTCTGGGACGACGCCCCGTTCTATGTGGACTTTGCCACGCTCTGGGACCAGTACAAGACGCAACTCCCGCTGATGCTCTCGCTCTACCCCGAATGGGGCGTCCCGGCGGTCAACAGCATGCTGCGCCTGGCCGAGCACCTCGGCGCCTTCCCCAACGGCATCGTGCTCAACGACGACTGGTACGATTTCGAGAACCAGGCCCGCTCGCTCTTTTTGCACACCATCGCCGACGCCTTCCATCGCCGACTGCCCGGCATCGACTGGCCCCGCGCGCTGCGGCTGATGGCCGCCGATATCCGCCGCCCGCGCAACGCCGATTTCCTGGCGACGGGGCGCACCGAGCGCTCCTTCACCCACGCCCTGGACCTGGCCGACGCCAGCGCCTGCGTCGCCTACCTGGCCCGCGCCCTGGGCGAGCCGGCGCTCGCCGCCGAGATGGCCGAGCTGGCCGGGCGCTGGCGCAACGTCTATGACCCCGCCACCGGCCGGTTGGGCGAGTCGGACTATTACGAGGGCGGCGCCTGGAACTATTCCTTCCGCCTGCTGCACGACATGGCCGCGCGCATCGCCCTCTACCCCTCCGAGCAGGCCTTTGTGGACGAGCTGGATCGCTTTTTCGGCTACGGCCAGCCGCCGGTGCGCCAGGCCGTCGTCCCCGGCGACCGCGAGACCATGGCCTGGGGCTTTTCGCTGAACCGCTTCGAGGGGCTCAATAACGAGCCGGACATGGAGACGCCCTACGCCTATACGTATGCCGGGCGGCCCGACCGCACCGCCGAGGTGGTGCGCGCCGGGATGCGCTACATGTTCACCACCGGCCGCGGCGGGCTGCCGGGCAACGACGACTCGGGCGGCACCTCCTCCTGGTACGTCTGGAACGCCGTCGGGCTCTTTCCCGTGGCGGGCAAGCCCTTCATGCTCATCGGCAGCCCGCTCTTTGACGCCGCCACCCTCCGCTTCGGCTCGGCGAAGGTGCGGATCGAGGCCATAGATAACGGCGACGAGCGCATCTATGTGCAGCGGGCGGCCTGGAACGGCCAGGCGCTGGACCGCGCCTACCTCACGCTGGACGAGCTGCTCGCCGGGGGCACGCTGCGCCTGTGGATGGGCCCGGCGCCCTCGGGCTGGGCGCGTGCCTCGCGCCCGCCGGCGATGCTCAGCTAGCCGCCTGGCCTCTCGTCGGCAGGGCGATCATAGAGATCGCCCTGCCGACGTTTCCGCGAAAGAAACGCGTACGGATGAGCTGCTCGGGCAGCACCCATGCCCCGGCGCCTCGGGTCGCCGTTGTGAAGCCTCTTGACATTTGCCCCATCTCGCGCTATCCTAAAAGTGGCATGGGCATCGCAGCCCCCGTTTCCTTTTGCCCTCCCCCAGGCCAGTGTTCATCGGCCGCGCTGCCGCGGCCTCAAAGGTGATCCGATGGACCATTGCCTGCCTCGTGCCCGCATCCTCTTCCTCGCGACGCCCGCAGTCGTCGACTGGCTCCCCTTGTGTCTGTTCTGCTGCCCGCAACGCGCCATCGCGTTCGCTCGTCCCGTGACGCGCCCAGCCGCGACCATGCGCCCTCTCCTCCTGTCGCAACTGGCGTGGAGAGGCTACCGCATGGGTGGCCTGGCCGGCGAAGCGCGGCCCCACGAACATCAGGCGCCCGTGGTCATCGCTCAGGACGAACGTCATGCGAAAGGAGGCGGACCATAGGGTTGATCGGCGTGGCGAGATAGCCAAGGCAGGGTGCGGCCGCCGAGTTGGCGCCGTGCTCGCACAAAACAAGACTTTGGCGCAGACCCTCAGCAGGGCTGGGAAGGGGACACCATGAAGAGGTTGCTGAACTTTTGCGTCACGCTCGTTGTCGTCGGCGTCTGGGTGACGGCAGCTTGGCCCGCGCCATCGCGATCGTTGGCAGAGACTGCTCCCACAGGAGAGCATGTCAGCACGCTCTCCACCGTGTGCGCGCCCAACGCTACGTTGGGCGCCCCTGGCGTGTTCGTCTCGCCGCTCGGGCTCGATGCGAACCCGGGCGACCCCGTCTCACCGCGGCGCACGCTTTCCAGCGGCCTGGCCCGCGCGCTCGACCTGGGCTATGGCGTGGTGTACCTCGCCAGCGGGCCCTATGGCGAGACCGGCACCATCGCGCTTCCGGATGGCGTCTCGGTCTGCGGCGGCTATGACCCGGTAAGCTGGCTGGAGGGCGGCGCGCCGCCAGTCGTGGAGGTCAACGCCGCAAGCGCCCTCTACGCCGAGGGTATCACTACGAACACGACCCTGCAAGGGTTAGTCCTCCATGGCCAAGGCGCCTCGTCCGGCGAGTCCGCCTATGGTATCCGCGTGAACGGGTGCCCCGGCGGGCTCGAGATTGTGGACATGACGGTGGCCGCCGGAGCCGGCGGCCCTGGGAGGCCCGGGCCGACGCCCACGGCCATGCCTTCGGTCGGCGGCCCCGGCTCGCCTGGCCAGCCCGGTTGCGAGAACAGCAGCGGCTTTTGCGAGACTTGCTCTCGCCCTAGCGGCGGCGCGCCCGGCGCCAACGTGCTCTTTCCTGTGGCGAGCGGAGGCGCAGGCGGAAACGCAGGGCTCGGACCCTCCGGTGGCTATGCCGGAGGCGTCAGCCCCGGCGGTGCGTCGGGCGGCTTGGGAACTCCGCCTCACCTGGGCAACTGGGATCCGGACCTCGACTTCACCGGCGCGGACGGGAGCGTGGGCGGGGATGGCGCCGCCGGCATGGGCGCGGACCCCAACCAGTTGGCGTATTGCCAGGCCGGGGGGTACGCGCCTCCTTCTGGGGGCAACGGCCAAATGGGCGCGCCTGGCGTTGGCGGAGGCGGGGGTGGCGGAGGCGGCGGAGGCGAGGCTGACTGCGACTCCTATGGCGGCAGCGGGGCCGGCGGAGGCGCGGGCGGCGGAGGCGGTGGGGGCGGCGGAGGCGGCGAGACCGGCGGCGGCTCCTTCGCCATCTACCTGTGGGCCTGCGACGCGACCATCAGGGACTCGAACCTGGTCACGCAGGGGGGCGGGAACGGCGGCAACGGCGGGGCTGGACAGATCGGCGGCCCCGGCGGCATGGGAGGCTGGGGTGGCGACCCCGCTCGCCCCAACGCGGGCAACCCTTACGGGGGATTCTCCGAGCAGGACGATGGCTCCAACGGCGGGCGTGGCGGCAACGGCGGGGCCGGCGGCCATGGCGGCATGGGCGGCGGCGGAGGCGGTGGGCCTTCCGTCGGCATCGCCATCGCCGGCGGGTCGTTTCCGACCTTGCAGGGCGCCAGCTTTGACCTGGGCCCAGGCGGCCTGGGAGGCGGCGCCACCCATCCCGGAACGGGCGGCATCTCGGCGAACGTGTGGTCGCCGGTGACCGAGATCCCCTGGACCGAGCATCAGGCGCTCATGGCGCTCTACCGCAGCACCGACGGCCCCAACTGGACCAACCATACCGGCTGGATGGCCACGACGACGCCCTGCAGTTGGTACGGCGTGACCTGTGGCGGGGGGCATGTCGTGGCTCTCGCTTTGAACGATAACCACCTGAGCGGGAGCATCCCGCCCGAGATGGGCGACCTGGCCAGCTTGGAGTCGCTCAACCTATGGAGCAACCAGTTGAGCGGGAGCATCCCGCCGGAGCTGGGCGGCTTGGCCAACCTGGAAGCGCTCTACCTGCCCGGCAACCAACTGAGTGGGGGCATCCCGCCCGAGCTGGGCGGCCTCGCCAGCTTGCGGGAGCTCTTCCTGAACAACAACCAGCTCAGCGGGGGCATCCCGTCCGCGCTGGGCAACCTCGCCAGCCTGCAAAAGCTCCGCCTGTCCTACAACCCGCTGGGCGGGGTCATCCCACCCGAACTGGCGAACCTGTCCAGCCTGCAGGAGATCTCCTTGTACGCCAACCAACTCGGTGGGAGGATCCCGCCCGAGCTGGGCAGCCTCGCCAGCCTGACGTCTCTCATCCTAGGTGGCAACCCACTGGGTGGGCCGCTGCCCTTGAGTCTGGCGAGCCTGCACTTGGGCAGCTTTTACTTTGGCGGCACCAACCTCTGCGAGCCGCCGGACACAGGCTTTCAGACTTGGCTGACGGGCATTCCCGACCTGCAGCGCACCGGCGAGGTCTGCGTGCCGCCCGCGACGGTAAGCGCCTCGCCGGACGCGGGCTACTCGGCGCCGGGGACGCTGCTCACCTTTACCAGCGTGTATTCGGATGCCAACGGCTGGGACGACCTGGATAACGTCTATTTCCTCCTCTCCCCGGGCGGCATCCTCACTGGCGGCGTCTATCTGCGCTACGAGGTCGCGGCCAACCGCTTGTGGCTGCGTCTCCCGGATGACACCGGCTGGGAGGGCGGCGGCGCCCCGGAAGCGCCAGGCGCCGTCCGCACCGCCTTTGCCACGCTGGACTATGGCCAGTCCCAGGTGCTAACCAGCGCCGACACCCTCACCGTCACCTGGGCCTTCACGCCCAGCTATCGCAACAGCGGCAAAGAGCACGGCGTCTACCTACGGGCGGAGAGCGCGGACGGGTTTGCCGGCTGGGACGGGCACGGCAACTGGATCATCAACCGCCAGCCCACGCTGCTCCCCCCGGCTGCCATCAACTCGACCGTGCCCAGCGGCCAGCGCATCACCCTCGATCCCCGCTATTTCGACGCCGACGGTCTGGCCAACCTGGAGACGATGTACCTGGCAATCGCCAACGCTCCCCCCAGCGGCGAGTTCGGCGCGGGCGCCATCTATCTAAAGTATGAGCAGGCCACCAACCTCATGTACCTGGCCGACTCGGCGGGGACCACCTGGGGCGTGGGCATCCCCGGCGGCGCGGCCGGCGAGTCCCTGGAGAACAGCGCGGTCAAGGTCATCATGCAGTACACCAGCGCCGGCGCGGCCGACGCGCGCACGCAGATCGTGCGCTGGCGCGTGGAGCTCAAATCCGGGTTTGCGGGCTCTCACTACGTCTATATGCGGGCTCGCGACGGGTTCCCTGGAGCCGATGGCGACACCGGCTGGACACTCAAGGGCGCCCTGACCATCGCGCGATAGGCGCATATATGGGGGCGGCGGAGCGCCGCCCCGTCGCCCCTGCCAAGCGTCCGGCTGCGGCTCGCCGCAGCCGGACGCTTTCCGCTTCCCCCCGATCCGCGTATAATCTGGGCCGAGCCGACCGATGCCTCTTCGGGAAAGGAGAACCATCCATGAGATTCGGAGCGCCTGTCTATCGCCACACCGACCCCGCCTCGTGGGTCGCCGCGGTGCGCGCCAAAGGCTACCGCGCCGCCTATTGCCCGCTCAAGGTGGGGGCCGACCCCGCCGAGATCGCCGCCTACGCCCAGGCCGCTCGCGACGCCGATATCGTCATCGCCGAGGTGGGCGCCTGGGGCAAAAACCCCCTGCACCCCGACCCCGCCGTGCGCCGCGCCAGCCTCGAGGCGAGCAAGGCCGCCCTGGCCTTCGCCGACGAGATCGGCGCGCGCTGCTGCGTCAACGTGGCGGGCTCGCGCGGCGAGCGCTGGGACGGCCCCCACGACGACAACCTCACCCCCGAGACCTTCGAGATGATCGTCGCTGTCTGCCGCGAGATCATCGACGACGTGCGGCCCCGCCGGGCCAAATGGGCGCTGGAGGACATGCCCTACATGTACCCCGACTCGGTGGAGAGCTACCAGGCGCTCCTCGCCGCCATCGACCGCCCCATGTTCGGCGTGCACTTTGACCCGGTCAACATTGTCAATAGCCCGCAACGTTACTATAATAACGGCGCGCTGATCCACGAGTTCGTGCGCCAGCTCGGGCCGCACATCGCCTCCTGCCACGTCAAGGACATCGCGCTCCGCGAGGGGCTGACGGTGCACCTGGAGGAGACGCCCGCCGGAACCGGCCGTCTCGATTATGTCACGTACATCCACGAGGTGAGCCGGCTCGACCCCGACACGCCCTTTATGCTGGAGCACCTGCGCAGCGAGGCTGAATACGACCAGGCCGCCGCCCACGTCCGTTCCGTGGCGTGGAGCCTGGGCCTGACGCTATAGATGAGGATCGGCAGCACCCTGCATCACTATCTACGGAGGAATAGAGCATGTCCGAGAACCAACCAACCATCCCCCGGCCCGAGTACCCGCGCCCGCAGTTCACGCGGGAGGCGTGGGTCAACCTCAACGGCCCCTGGACCTTTGCCTTCGACCCCGGCAAGTCGGGGATGCAGCGCGGCTGGGCCCACAGCACCGGCTTTGACCGCGAGATCATCGTCCCCTTTTGCCCCGAGAGCAAGCTCTCCGGCGTGGGCCATACCGATTTCATCGAGATGATGTGGTACCACCGCCCGCTCGCCATCCCCGCCGAGTGGGAAGGCCAGCGGATCATCCTGCACTTTGGCGGCGTGGACTGGGAGAGCGAGGTCTTTATCGACGGCGTCTCGGTGGGGCGGCACTATGGCGGGACCAGCTCGTTCAGCTATGACATCACCCGCCACGTCAAGCCCGGGAACACCCACAACCTGGTGGTCTATGTCCGCGACGACACCCGCTCCGGCTCCCAGCCGGGCGGCAAGCAGTGCCCCGACTATGCCTCGCGCCGCTGCCACTATACCCGCACCACCGGCATCTGGCAGACCGTCTGGATGGAGCCGGTCTCGCCCTACGGCCTGGAGAGCGTGCAGATCATCCCCGACCTGGAGGCCCGGCGGTTTGTGGTGATCCCCAAGTTCTATGCTGTCAAGAAGGGGCTGCGCTTCCGCGCCGTGGCCCGCGAAAGGTTCGCCGTGGTGAGCGAGGCCGAGGCCCCGGCGGTGGACGGCGTGCCCCGCAACCTCCCCCTGCGCGAGCCGCAGCTCTGGTGGCCCGATTCGCCCTACCTCTACCAGATGGTCTTTATGGTCATGGACGGCCAGGAGGTCGTGGACCGCGTGGACGGCTATGCCGGGCTCCGCAAGGTGCATGTCGAGGGCAACCAGGTCATGCTGAATAACGAGCCGATCTATCTGCGGCTGGTGCTGGACCAGGGCTTCTATCCCGACGGCATCTGGACCGCGCCCGACGACGACGCGCTCAAGCAAGACATCGCCCTGGCCAAGCAGGCCGGCTTTAACGGCGCGCGGCTCCACCAGAAGGTCTTTGAGGAGCGCTTCCACTATTGGGCGGACACCCTCGGCTACCTCACCTGGGGCGAGTCCTCCAGTTGGGGCCTGGACGTCAAGGACGAGCTGAGCGCGCGCAATTTCCTCAGCGAGTGGGCCGAGATCGTGCAGCGCGATCGCAACCACCCGTCCATCATCGCCTGGACGCCTTTTAACGAGACCCGCGACGTGGGCGATGGCCGCCAGCATGGCCGCCTCCACGCCGACGCCTACAACCTGACCAAGGCGCTGGACCCCACCCGGCCGGTCAACGACGCCTCCGGCTATGTCCACGTCAAGACCGACCTGTGGACGGTGCACACCTACGAGCAAGACCCCGCCAAGCTCGCGGAAAAGCTGGCGCTGGACGACGGCGGGCAGCCCTGGCGCTGCTACCCGGAGCTGGAGCCGGCCTACGCGGGCCAGCCCTACCTGGTGGATGAGTTCGGCGGCATCAAGTGGATCCCCTCGCCGGACCGCGTCTGGGCGGGCAACTCCTGGGGCTATGGCGCGGGCCCGACCACCGTGGAGGAGCTCTACACCCGGCTGGAGGGCCAGGTGGACGCCATCCTCAGCTACCCGCACATCTGCGGCTTTTGCTACACCCAGCTCACCGACGTGGAGCAAGAGCAGAACGGCGTCTACAACTATGACCGGACCGACAAGTTCGACATGAAGCGAATCGCCGCCAT
>JAAYEA010000296.1 GCA_012689325.1 Chloroflexota bacterium | reverse complement strand
GGTATCGGCCCTCGGCCCCGGCGACCGCGCCCTGGACCTTGGCTGCGGCAACGGCCTGATCGCCGAGTACATCTCGGATCGGACCGGCGCCCACGTCACCGGCATCGACAACATCCCCGAGGCCATCGCCCAGGCCCATGAGCGCACCCTGGCCAAGCGCTCCCGCCTGGCCTTCGAGGTCCACGATATGGCCCGGCTGGAGTCGCTGCCGGGCCCCTTTGACACGATCATCTCGATCGACACGCTCTACTTTGTCAAGGAGGACGAGGTCGTTCCCAAGATCAAGTCGCTCCTGGCCCCCGGAGGGCGGATAGCCATTCTCTGGGATCATTCGCTTTGGGACCCCGCCACCAACTGGCGAGAGAGGGCGCTGACCGAGGCGCCGCCGTTTCCACGCGAGTCCCTGCAGGCAGACAAGACGCCCATGGCCGCGCGATTGCGTAGGCTGGGCCTGGCCTTCCAGGCCTGGGACCTGACCGAGGCGCATTACCAGCACGCCCTGCGGCGCCAGGCCGCCCTCGCCGACCTGCGCGCCGACTTCGAGGCCGAGGGCAACCAGTTCCTCTACCAGAACCGTCTGGACGAAGCCAACGGAGAGCGCGCCATTCTGGCCGCCGGCCTCGCCTGCCGTTACCTATACCTCGCGAAATAGGAGAGCGCCATGCATTCACAGGACCTTGCTGATCCCGCCCTGCGCCTGTTCACGGAATTGCTGTCCGTCCCCGCTCCGTCCGGGCGGGAGGAGCGTATCGCCGCCGTCATCCGCGCCAAGCTGGAGGACTGGGGCTACCAGCCAGAGACCGATGGCTCGGGCAACGTGCTGGTGCGCCTGCCCGGGCAAAAGCCGGACGCGCCGGTCTGCTGCCTGGCCGCCCACATGGACGAGATCGCCTTGGTGGTCACCCGCATCGAGGCGAACGGCACCTTGCGCGTGGACCGCTCCGGCGGGTTGAACCCCTGGAAGATCGGCGAGGGGCCCGTGGAGATCATCGGCGACGGCGAGACGCGGATCATCGGGGTGCTCTCCATGGGGTCCGGCCACTCGGAAGCGGGCGCAGCCGGAACCAGGTGGGCGGACACCTGGGTCATCACCGGGCTCACCCCGCGGCAGTTGCAGGAGGCGGGCGTGCGGCCAGGCTCCACCGCCGTGCCCGTCCGCGAGGGGCGCGGGCCGGTGGTCTTTGGCGACCCCTCCGATCCCCTGGTCGCCGCCTGGACGTTCGACGACCGAATGGGCTGCGTGGCGCTGTTGCGCCTCTTGGAGACAATGAGGGCGCAGGCGATCGTGCCTTACCGCCCCACCCTGGCCGCTTTCACCGTGCACGAGGAGGGCGGCTCGCCGGGGGCCAAGGCGCTGGCCCACCGTGAGGGCGTGGAGACCTTTATCTCCATCGACGGCTGCCCCATGCCCGCCGACGCGCCGCTGCAACTGGACGGGCGTCCCGGCATCTGGAGCAAGGACCGCCTCGCCCACTATGACCAGCGCCTGCTGGTGGCTCTCTGTCGCGCGGCACGCCTGGCCAAGACCGAGCTTCAGCCCGTCGTCTATGCCGAGGGCGCCGCCAGCGACGCCAGCCTCGTCTATTCCGTGGGCGGCGCCCAGCGCATCGCCTGCCTGGGCCACGTGCGGGAGAACAGCCACGGCTACGAGGTCGCTCGACTCGCGGTCTTTGAGAACCTCTACCGAACCCTGCTCCAGTTCATCCGCACCTGGCAAGGAGAGTAGACGTGAGGATCGGCTTCTATCCCTTCTGGTTCTGGAACGACCGGTTGAGCGCCGACGAGGTCCGCTGGCAAGTGCGCGAGATGGCGGACAAGGGCCTGCATGGCTTCTTCATCCACTCGCGCCAGGGGCTCCAGCAGCCCTATCTCTCCGAGGCCTTCTTCGAGATGGTGGACGCGGCCCTGGCCGCCGCCGAGGAGCGCGACCTGCTCCTCAACCTCTATGACGAGTACCCCTATCCTAGCGGGGTGGCCGGCGGAGAGGTGATCCTCGGCTGCCCGCAATACCACGCCACCCACCTGGTGCAAAAGGCCGAGGTCGTGGCGGGCGGCGAAATCCGTCTGGAGCTGCCCCAGGGCAAGGTTCTCCATTGCGCCGCCTATCCCATCCGCGATGGACAGGCGGACTGGGCGGGCGGCCTCGACCTCCGCGACCGGGTGGGCATGATCCTGCACCGCGATTCCTACGTGGAGACGGGGCTCACCCGCTATAACCAGAAGCGCTACTTTGCCAGCGAGCCGACGCCCACCCTCGAAGCCAAGCTGCCCGAGGGCGCCTACAAGGTGTGCGTCGCTGTCCAGTCGGTGGTGCACCACCACAAATACTGGGATCAGTTCGTGGATGCCCTCAACCCCGAGGCGATCCAGCGCTTCATCTCGCTGACCCACGAGCGCTACTACAAGCGCTACGCCGACCGCTTCGGCGACCGGATTCCTTCCATTTTCGTGGATGAGACCACGGCTATCTGGTCGGATCGCGTTCCCGCCGCGTTTCTGGCCCGCCACGGGTATGACCTGCTCCCGCTGCTGCCTGCCCTGCAAGAGCGCAGCCATCCGCAGCACGTGCGAGTGAGCTACGACCTGCACCAACTCCTCTACGAGATGTTCTGCCAGAGCTTTGAGGGGCCGATCTCGACGTGGTGCCAGGGACATGGCATCGCCTACACCGGCGAAAAGCCCTCCCTGCGCCTGGCCCAGCTCCGCCACATGGACATCCCCGGCTGCGAGCCGGGCCACACCAAGGCCGGCGCGCCGCTGGACATCCTGCAAGCCCGCATCCGGCAGAATGCTCGCGCCACCGCCTCCGCCGCCTATTTTTATGACAAGCCCGGCAGCCTCTGCGAATGCTACCACAGCACCGGCTGGAGCGCCACGCTCCAGGACGCCAAGCTCATCGCCGAGGGGCTCTTGCTCCTGGGCACCACCTACCTGGTGCCCCATGGCTTTTTCTACAGCACCCACGCCTTGCGCAAGCACGACGCGCCGCCCACCTTTTTCTTCCAGATGCCCTCCTGGCCGCTCTTTGGCCGCCTCTCCCAGCGCATCGACCGGATCGCCGAGCAGTTCGCCGGCACCCATATGGACGCCAGCCTGCTGGTGGTCGAGCCCGCCAGCGGCATCCCTAACCACGACCAGCTGGCGCGTTACGAGGCGATCCTCCGCCTGCTGATGGAGAACCATCTGGACTATCTCATGGTGGACACCGATATCCTCGCCGCCAGCCAGGTGAAGGATGGCCGCATCCACGCCAAGGGCATCGTCGCCAAGGCTGTGTTGGTCCCGCCCATGCAGGTCATCGAGCCGCCGCTGCAGACCTGGCTGGACAGCTACTCGGCTGCGGGAGGCGCGGTGATCCGTGACGAAGGCGGCGACCTCGCCGCGCTGCGCGCTCGGCTGCTGCAACTCGTGCGACCCTCGCTTTGCATCCGCGCGGGAGGCCAGGAGGCGGCGCCCATCTGGTCCGTCAAGCGCGCCGGGGAGGGCGTCGCGCGCTGGTTCCTCCTCAACACCGGCCGCCAGGCCCTGGAGCTCGAGCTGGACGCCGGCGTGCCCCTGGTCGAGCTGCCGCTGGACGACCAGACGCCCACCGCCCTGCGCCGGGCCGGGACCGCGTACCGGCGTCGCATCGCCCCCTTCGAGTCGCTGCTCCTCTCGGCAGCCCCCGAGGCGGCGCCATTGGCCGCGCTGCCCGTGCTGCGCATCCCCGGCGACGGGGCAGCCGCGGTCAGGCCGCTGCACGCCAACGTCCTGCGCCTTTACCATTGGGAGCTTGCGCTGCAAGGCGCGGAGGGCGCCTACGGGCCAGCCGCCGAGGTTCCGGCGGTGCCCCTGGCGAACCAGATCGCCTTTGCCCATCTGCCCATCGTCCCCGAGATACACCAGTACTTTGGGCATGCGCCCGAGCTGCACTGGCCCCGGCTGCGCGCGCGATACACCCATCGTTTCCAGTGCGAGTACGGCGGCCGGGTGGAGCTGGTCATGGAGCCGGGCTCGCTGGTCGGCGACTGGCAGATCCTGGTGAACGGCAAGGGGCCGCTCACCGCCGCCGATCTGGCGCCCACGCAAGCCCACGTGCGCGGGAGCCTGGGGGTGGATATCACCCAGATGCTGAGGCCTGGGGAGAATGAGATCGTCATCCTGGTGGATGCCCCTGGCGCGGAAGGCGGCTTGGTCAACGCCCTCTACCTGGCCGGCGAGTTCGGCGTGCTGCTGGAGCCTGAGCGGCTCGTGAAGCGCCAGCCAGAGGGGCTGTTCGAGGACTATGAGGGGAACCGCTTGCCCTACTATGCGGGGACCGTAGAGTATGTGACATCGTTCGAGCTAGCAGAGCTGCCAAGCGGCGAGGTGGAGGTGGAGCTGGCGTACCAGAAGCCCTTCCGCGAGGCCGCCGCGGTGTCCATAAACGGCAGCCCCTGGGTTCCCGTGCCCTGGGAGCCGCGCCGCTTCCGCCTCGAATCCCGCTGGCTGCGCCAGGGTCGCAACGCGCTGACCACCCGGGTGCACACGACGCTCTCGCGCGCTTTCGAGGGCCAGTGGTTCGACGACGACGCCCACGTCTATCGTCGCGTCGGCGAGACGGCCTGAGCCATCACCGGGCGGGGGCGCAGATCATCGCTCTCCCGCCGCTCACCCCACCAGGGGCTCGATCTCGCCCCAGGTGACCGGCTGGAGAGCGACACCGAATACCTCCTCGAAGCGCGCCCGGACCCTGGCGCGGACCTCGGCCACCTCCACGCGCCGCCCCAGCAGTTGCCTCATGCTGGTCACCGGCTCGGTCAGGCCGCAAGGCACGATCAGCCGCCAATGCTCCATGATCGGGTCCACGTTCAGCGCAAAGCCGTGGAAACTGACGCCCAACTGGATGCGCGCGCCCAGGGCCGCCACCTTGCCCCCCTCGGTCCACACGCCCACCAGCCCATCGCGCCGGTAGGCGGTAATGCCCAAGTCGCCCACGACGCGGATGAGTACCTCCTCCAAGGCATGCATATAGTCCGAGGCGCCCAGGTTGTGGTCGTGGATGCGCAGGATCGGATAGCCCACGATCTGCCCGGGGCCGTGGTAGGTCACGTCGCCGCCGCGCTCCACCTTGCGGACGATGACGCCCAGTTCCTCCAGCCGCGCCGGCGCCGCCAGGATGTTGCTCTCGTGGCCGCGCCGCCCGAGCGTGATCACCGGCTCGTGCTCCAGCAAGAGGAACACGTCGGGGATGCGCCCCGCCCGCCGCGCTTCCACCAGCCGGTGCTGCATCTCCCACACGTGGTCATACGGCTCCACGTCCAGCTCCAGAAGCCAACAGCGCTTCGGTTCGCTCATGCCGCCTCCAGCCGCGACCCCACAAAGTCGCGCTGACCGCAGATGTAGGCCTCGCAGGCCATCGCCCGCTTTCCGGCAGGCTGCAGCTCCTCGATCAGCAGCGCGCCCTCGCCCGTCGCCACCGCGATCCCCTCGCTCACCTCCACCACCGTCCCCGGCTCTGCATCGCCGCGCCAGCCAGGCAGCGCCCTCGCCCGCACGATCTTGAGCATGCGGCCGCCGCAGCCGGTAAAGGTCCCCGGCCACGGGTCATAGGCGCGGACCATGCGCGCGATCTGGACCGCGGGCAGGCCCCAGGCGATGCAGCCCTCGCTCTTGTCCACCGGCCGGCAATAGGTGGCCAGCGCCTCGTCCTGGGGTTGCGGCTCGATCTCGCCCCCCAGCCAGCGGGGCAGCGTCTCCACCAACAGCTCCGCGCCCAGCGCGGCCAGCTTGCCCGTCAGCGATCCCGTCGTGTCCTGGTCCGTGATCGGCGCCCGCGCCTGGGCCAAGACCGGCCCAGTGTCCATGCCCCTATCCATGAGCATGATCGTCACGCCGGTCTCGGACTCCCCCGCCAGGATCGCCGCCGTGATGGGCGAGGCGCCGCGGTATCGGGGCAGCAGCGAAGCGTGCACGTTGAGACAGCCCCGCGCCGGAATCGCCAGCACGTTGGAGCGCAGGATCTGCCCAAAGGCAGCGACGACCACCACCTCCGGGGCGAGCTGACGCAGCTGATCCACCACCGCGGCGTTGCGCAGGGTGGGCGGCTGGAGCACGGTCAGGCCCGCAGCCAGCGCCGCTTCCTTGACGGGCGGCGCCGCCAACTGCCGCCGCCCCCGCCCGCCGCGACGATCGGGCTGCGTTACCACCGCTACCACCTCGTGGTGAGCAATAAGCGCCTCCAGCGTGGGCACGGCAAACTCGGGCGTTCCCATGAACACGATCCGGGCCATCGGGGCCTCCATCCTCTGCTGATCTATCGATCCGCCTCATGCTAGCCCGATTGCCCGCTGGTGTCAAGCCCGGCGATTTGGCGGCAGCCGGCCTTGTGCGCTATACTTGCGCCGAGTCTCACCATCGGGCCGCTGCCACCGGGCGGGGAGCAAGCGCATGTCGCCGGACCAGGTCAGGTTCCACATCGGCGCCCAGGGCTTTGGCGCCAGGGACTGGGTGGGGACGTTCTATCCGCCCCGCACCCAGTCCGGCAGCTATCTCGAGTTCTACGCGAGGGTGTTCGACACGGTAGAGATGAACACCACCTTTTACGCGATCCCCTCTCCCGCGCAGGTGCAAGAGTGGGCGGAGCGCACGCCGCCCGGCTTTGTCTTTACCGCCAAGCTGCCCAAAGCCATCACCCACGAAAAGCGGCTGGTGGATGCCGAAACCGAGCTGGGCTACTTTTGCCGCTCGGTGCGCGGCTTTGGCGCCAAGCTGGGCGCAGCGGTCATCCAGTTGCCGCCCTCCTTCTCGCGCGAGTCGCAGCCCGACCTAGAGCGCTTCCTGGCCCTGCTGCCGGAGGACATCCGCTTTGCCATCGAGTTCCGCCACCGCTCCTGGCAGGCCCAGGAGGTCGTCGCCCTGTTGCGCGGACGGGGCCTCGCCTGGTGCATGAACGACTTTCGCGATCTGCCGCCGCTCACCGTCGCCACGGCCGATTTCGCCTATCTCCGACTGAACGGCTACCACGACGAGTTCGAGCGCATCACCCACGTGCAGCGCGACCGTTCCGGCGAGCTGGATCGGTGGGCGCAGGTGCTTCAAGATATGTCAAGCAGCATATCTCATGCATATATTTATGTGAACAACCACTATGCTGGGCACGCCCCGGCCACCATCAACGACCTGCGGGAGCGGCTGGGGCTACCCCGCCGCGAGCCCCGCGACTATTGGACCCAGCAGCCCAGCCTGCTGTGACGTCTACCAGCCCAAGGAGGCCCCCATGTTAGTGCTTGGCATCGTCGGCAGCCCGCGCAAGGACGGCCGGACCAACCAACTGGTCGGCGCGGCCCTGGAAGGCGCCGCCTCGGTTGGCGCGCAGGTGCAGGCCGCCTACCTCGTGGACTATGCTATTCGCTCCTTCACCGGCAGCGGCGGCAGCTCCCAGGCCCTCACCTACTGCCCCGCCGAGTTGTCCGCCCTCTGCGCCCAGGCTGATGCGCTGGTCGTCGGCGCGCCGGTTTATTACGGCGACATCAATGGCCTCACCAAGGACTTTATGGACACCGTGCGTATCCCCAACGAGAACGGCAAGCCAGCCCTGGGCATCTCGATCGCCGGGGGCTCGGGTAAAGGGCTCCTCTCCGGCGTGCAGTCCATCTATCACTGGTTCTACCACCGCCAGATGCGCGCCATCGACCCCACGCCGGTCTCGCGCTTCAACCTGGCCCAGGCGCTGGAGGGCCTCCGGGCCAGCGGCGCCCGGCTGGCCGAGCTGGCCCGCCATCCCCAGCCTTTCCCCGGCGCGGGTCGAGAGGATCGCTGGGCCGACGTGCTGGCGCACTATGCCACGCTCCCCTACCTGGACCGCGGCCCGGTGGACGAGTTCGTGCTGCTGGCCAGCCAGTTGATCGCCGCAGCCAGCGGCGCGCAGGCCGAATTGGCCCGCACGGAGCTGCTCCAGGCGCTGGGGCTGCTACAGGCGGGCGACCGCGCCCAGGCCGGGCGTCACGCTGTCAAGGCTTACGAGTTGCTCTATTACGCGGGGTAGGCTCGTGATTCAGCCATCGGCCGCCTTGCCGAGCGGAGCCCTGGTTGAGGTCAGGGCTTTCACCTGGGCGCAGTGGCCCGCGCTTTGGGCGCTGCGCTTCGCCCAACTGGCCGAGCAGGGCATCCATGTCGCAGACAGCCCTCCCGCCGAGCCTGACCTGGACAGCCCCCATGAAGTCGACTACCACCGCCTCGACCAGGTCTATCTGGCCGGGGCGGGAGGCTTCTGGCTCGCCTGGGCGGAAGGGGCTCCCGTCGGCCATGTCGGCGCGCGGGACTTGGGCGGCGGGGCCATCGAGCTGCGCCGCATGTACGTGCGGGCAGAGTACCGGCGGCAAGGGATCGGCTCGCTGCTGGTCCGGACGCTCATCGCCCACTGCGCGGCCCGGGGCGCCGCGGCGATCGAGCTCTGGACCGCCCCCGCCGGCCCAGGGCGTTGGCTCTATGGCCAGCTGGGTTTCCGGCGGGCCGTAGCCCCTGGCCCCGAGTTCGCCGTCATACCGCCCAACGAGAACGAGATTCGGATGCGCCTTGACCTGGGCGCCCACAGCCAAGAGACAGGAGAACGGACATGAGGATCGGTATCCATGCATCCACGCCGGACACCGCCCAAGTGGTGCAGCTCTGCCGCGAGGTCGGCGTCCGCGACGTGATCTTGAGCGCCAGAGAGTTCTCCGCTGAGGATCCCCGCGGTGACATCGAGCGCGCCGTCGCGTCATTGGGAAACCAGGGGATCAGCGTCGGCGCCATGATCGCGCCCAACCCCTCTCGCGAGGCGGTTCTGGGACAAGCGGAGGAGGAGGTGGCCAGCCTCTGCGCCCGACTGCGCGCCATCGGCGAGGCGGGGATCCAGGTGGCGCTCTTTTACCCGGTGGACCGCTTCCGCAACTATCTGGCCGAGTACCACCACACCAAGCCGCCGTTGGAGGTGATGCCCGGCGAGCCAGGCTGGGAGGGGATCGTCGCGTTCTTCCGACGCGTCTGCGACGTGGCCGAGGCCGCCGACCTGCGCCTGGCCTGCCACGTCTTTGCAGTGGAGATCATGCAGCGCATCATCCGCGAGACGAGCAGCCCCAACCTGGGCATCACCTACTGCACGGGCATGTACCAGTTCGGCAACGATCCTTACGCTGGCGTCGAGCTGTTCGGCATCGAGCGGATCTTTCTCTGCCATGCCCGTAACATGCGCCGTCACGGGCCGGGCCGCCAGGGCCATGAGGAGGTTCCCCTGGACGCTGGGGATATCGACATGGGCCGCTACCTTCGTGTCCTGGCCGACGCGGGTTACCAGGGCCTGGTCGCCCCGGAGCATCTCGGCGCAGGCGGCAGCCTGAAGGACGCGGTCGCCTATCTCCAAGCGCTGCTGGCCGCCATCCAGAAGTAGCGCTGGCGGCCTAAACCGGCTGGTCGCGCGGGCTGAGCTGCGTGACCACGCCGCCATCCACGGCGAGGATCTGCCCCACGACATAGTCGGCATCCGGCGAGGCCAGAAAGGCCACCGCCGCGCCGATGTCCAGCGGCGTCCCCAGCCGCCGCGCCGGGACCCGGTTGGCCCACTCGTCCAGGCGCGGGTCGCCGGGAGGGTAGGGCCGTCCCACATAGATCGGCCCCGGGGCAATCGCGTTGACCCGGATGCCGTACTCGATCAACTCGATGGCCATCGCCTGCGTCATCGAGTTGATGGCGCCCTTGGTCACATCGTAGGGCAGGCCGCGCCAGTGGGCGCGCAGGCCCCCAATGGAGCTGATGTTGATGATGCTCCCGCCGTGCCCGCCGTCGCGCATGATCTGGGCCGCGCGCACGGAGCAGAGGTAGGGGCCGCGGACGTTGGTGGCCAGGTGCTCATCCACCAGCCCGTCCGGCACCTCGAAGACGTGGTAGCGGCGCAGGTGGGCCGCGTTGTTGACCAACACATGCACCGTGCCGTACGCGGCCAACGTCGCCTCAAAGAGCGTCGCGACCCCCTCTTCGGTGCTCAGGTCGGCGGGGACTGCCAGCGCCTCCGCGCCGACCGCCCGCAGTTGCTCAGTGGTCGCCTGCACCGTCTCCCGCGTCCGGCTGTTGATCACCACCTTCATCCCCTCCCGCGCCAGGCGCAGGGCGATCCCCTGCCCGATGCCCTGGCTGGAGCCGGTGACGATGGCCACCTGCCCCCGCAGCTCCGGGTAGCGCGGCGCCACCGCTTCCCACGCAGACGCAATGTCCAGTGCCATAGACTCCTTCCCTCCCCTGCCACCCCGCTAGGCGCGGCGCAGCCTCTGCAGCTCCGCCGCCACCTCGGGCAGTCCCAGCTCGTCCAGCGTGGACGTCTCGGGCCAGCCCCGCTCCAGATCCCACCCACGCGCGGCATAGTACTCGTCCAGCAACCGCGCGAACCCCTCGGCGTCGATGGATGTCCCGTCGGCGCGGCAGGGCAGCCTGAAGTGCGGCCCGAGCGCCTCCTCCCAGGCTCGCCCGCGCCCAGCCCGCGCCAGCAGCGCCCGCTCCAGGTTGAAAGCGCGCTCGGCGATGCGCGTGAGCTCTCCATCGGCCAGCTCGACGCCCGTCACCGCCCGGAAGAGCCGATGGTGGAGGTACAGGTCGCCGCTGATGTCCTCCGCCTCCTCCCAATCGCGCCGTTCCTTCAGCGGCCGCATGATCTGGGGGAAACCAAAGTCGCAGATCGGGAAGCAGTCGATCAGCATGTGCTGGTTCTGGCTCCAGATGGCCACGGGCGCCTTGTTCTCAAAGGTCGGCTCCAGCGCGTCAGGATCCCCCCAGACCTTCTCCGAGAGGACGCGAAAGCGCCGCCGAGCCAGCTCGCGGTTGTCCAACAGGAAATCGGCGTACATCAGCGAGCTCTGGTGCGTGCCGATGGTGGGATCGCGGCTGGCGCTGATGTGCATCATCGCCGAGATCACCCAGAAGGGCAGCGGCTCCTCGTCCCAGAACCGCCCCTCGCGGTGCGCGGGGAAACCAAAGTTGAACTCGAGCTCGCGTCCCAGCCGGATCAGCTCGTCGGGCAGCTCGCCCTCCAGCTCGTCCATGGCGCGACGAAGGTCGTCAGCCAGGACCGCCCCCAACCCCTCCCGCCGCGCCAACTGCCCCGTGAAGCTCAAGAACCAGTCCGCGTCGTCAGGGGCGATGGGAAAGCCTCGTATCTCCCGAATGCCCAACTCGGTGCAACGAATCAGCCAGGGCTGCATCACCAGCCGAAACCAGAGGTCGAGCCCCAGGTTGTTGCAG
>JAAYEA010000295.1 GCA_012689325.1 Chloroflexota bacterium | reverse complement strand
GTAGTGGCGACTTGAGTCGCTCTTGGCCCTGAGCCGGAACGACCAAGTCGGTACTACAAGGAGTGTTCGCGTGTTGATAGCGTTTCTTATCTCCCCGCCGGGCGGACGCCGAGGATCTCCAGGTCGCTATCGGAGAGGTCCACGGCGCGCAGGTGCAGGCGGTTGCCGCGCAGGCTCTCCAGCGCGTTCACGCCCATCCCGCCCAGCATTTCCTTGATCTCGATGGACCAGGCCCGCAACAGGTTCACCAACCGCTGCGCCCCGATCTCGGGGTTGATCCGCTTGGTGAGGTAGGGGTTCTGGGTGGCGATGCCCCACGAGCAGTTGCCGGTGTAGCACATCTGGCAGACCCGGCAGCCCAGCGCGATCAAGGCCGAGGTGGCGATATAGACGGCGTCGGCGCCCAGGGCGATGGCCTTGAGCACGTCGGCGCTGGAGCGGATGCCCGAGGCCGCCACCACCGAGACCTGGTTGCGGATGCCCTCCTGGCGCAGGCGGGTGTCCACCGCGGCCAGCGCCAGCTCGATGGGGATGCCGACGTTGTCGCGCACCACCTTGGGGGCGGCACCGGTGGCCCCGCGCAGCCCGTCCAGCGCGATAATGTCGGCGCCGGCGCGGGCCACGCCGCTGGCGATGGCGGCGGCGTTGTGCACCGCGGCGATCTTGACGCAGACGGGCTTGCTATACCCCGTCGCCTCCTTGAGCGCATAGATGAGCTGGCGCAGGTCCTCGATGGAATAGATGTCGTGGTGCGGCGCGGGCGAGAGGGCGTCGGTGCCGGTGGGGATCATGCGGGTGGAGGCCACCTCCACGGAGACCTTTTCCCCCGGCAGATGGCCGCCGATGCCCGGCTTGGCCCCCTGCCCGATCTTGATCTCGATGACGCGCCCCGCCTCCAGGTAGCGCGGGTGCACGCCAAAGCGCCCCGAGGCCACCTGCACGATGGCGTGGTCCGAATACTCGTAGAGGTCCTCGTGCAGGCCGCCCTCGCCGGTGTTAAAGAGCGTCCCCGCCGCCACGGAGGCCATGGCCAGCGACTTGTGCACGTTGAGGCTCACCGAGCCGAAGGACATGGCCGAGAACATGATGGGGACCTCGAGCTGGACGGTGGGCGGCAGCTTTTGGCGGACCGGCTTGCCGTCGGCGCCCAGCGTCACCCGGTCCGGCTTGGAGCCGAGGTAGGTGCGCAGCTCCATCGGCTCGCGCAGCGGGTCGATGGAGGGGTTGGTCACCTGGCTGGCGTTCAGCAGCAGGTGGTCCCAATAGACGGGATAGGGTTTATCCGCGCCCATGCCGGTGAGCAGCACGCCGCCGGTCTCGGCCTGCTTGATGATGTCCTGGATCACCTCGGGGCGCCAGTTGGCGTTCTCGCGGTAGGCCAGCGGGACCTTGACGATGCTCAGCGCCTGGGTGGGGCAAAAGGCCACGCAGCGGTGGCAGCTCACGCACTCGTCCTGGTGGCTGTAGACGCGCCCCTCCTCCTCGTCGAAAAAGTGGACGCTGTAGCCGCACTGGCGCACGCAGACCTGGCAATCGATGCAGCGGTCGCGGTCCCGCTCGATGCGAAAGCGCGGGGCAAGGTAGCTTTTCATCGCGCCGCCGCCTGTC
>JAAYEA010000294.1 GCA_012689325.1 Chloroflexota bacterium | reverse complement strand
GAGTCCCCTGAAAAAAGGGGGTGAAATTCGCGCGGTCGCCGGTTTTGTAGTATGATGCTGACCATCATGTACCATGGGGCCGAGTGCCATGTTCAAGAATAACCGCAAACACCTGCAAACCGCCTTCGTCTCGTCCGTTGATTCGCTTCCGCCAAAGGAACAGACCCTCCTGGCCGCCAGTTGGTCACACACCTTCTACGAGCAGGTGTTCGTCCGCATCGACGAGGCGCCCTTTGCCGTGCTCTACTCTGAAGAGGCCTCTCGCCCCAACGTGCCCGTCAACATCCTGCTCGGTCTGGAGTGGCTCAGTAGCCACTTCGGCTGGAGCGACGAAGAGGCGATGGAGCACTTCTACTTCGACCTGCAGGTACGCTACGCCCTGGGGCTGCGCGAGCTCGGTGCAGAACACTTCGACATCCGCACGCTGTACAACTTCCGCCGCCGCCTGCTGGACTACTTTGATGAGACCCGCTGCGACCTGGTCACTGAGGCGTTCGAAGCGATCACCGACCAGCAGGCGGATGCCTTTGCCATCAAGACCCACCGCCTGCGCATGGATTCGACCGACGTCAGCAGTAACATTCATAACTACTCGCGCCTGCAGCTGCTGGTCGAAGTGGTGGGACGCGTCCAGCGCATGTTGTCGGAGACCGACCAGGTCCGCTACCGCGAGGCCTTCAGCCCCTTCATCAAGGGGAGCTCTGACCAGTACGTTTACCGGGTGCGCCGTGATCAGGGCGCCGAACACATCGGACGCATCGGCAAGCTGATGCAAGAGCTGCTTGAGGCGCTGCAGGCGAGCTACGGTGAGCAGCCCGAGTACGCCATGCTGCAGCGGGTCTTCAACGAGCAGTACGTCGCCGAGCCAGAGGGCGTGCGACCCAAGGGCAAGGACGAGCTGCAGAGCAGCTCGCTGCTGGCGCCCGACGATCCTGAGGCGACCTTCCGTCGCAAAAGATCCAAACAGTACAAAGGCTACGTGACCAACGTGACCGAGACGTGCGACGACGAGAATCCCATCCAACTGGTGGTCGGCGTGCAGACCGAGCCGAACAATGTCGATGACCCGACGCTGATGCTCGAGGCGCTGCCGGAACTTAAGGAACGCACCGACTGCCAGGAGTTGAACACCGACGGCGGCTACAATAACGAGGCCACCGCCACGTTGGCACGCGCTCTCGGCATCGAGCACGTCCAGACGGGCATCCGCGGACACAGTTCCAAAGGGATGGGCCTGGAAGCCTTCACCTTCGAGATGGACGGCCATGAGCCTGTGACCATCACTTGTCCAGAGGGGCAGCAAGTCGTCGTGACCCGGCCCAAGCGCAACTACCAAGCCTGTTTTTCTGAAACCATCTGTGCGGGCTGCCCGCTACACGATCGATGTCGTGCCAAGCCGCGTAAACGAGGCGCCTTACGCAGCCTCCACTTCAGCGACCACGATCTGGAGATCGCTCGGCGCCGCCAGCGTATCAAAACCGACCGAGCCAGTGGGGTCAACCCACGAGCGGCCGTGGAATCGACCATCGCCTGCCTGAAGCGGCCCTGGGGGCCGAAGCTCCCCGTGCGCGGCCGCTTCAAGGTACACATGAAGATGGTTGGTTCCGCCGCCATGATCAACCTGAGGCGCATACACCGTTGGGTGACGGGGCCGTCAGGGAGGCAGGGAAGGGCCGAGGGAAGCCTCCAGGAAGGGCAAGGTATTCTTTTGTCTCTGCGTCGATTGGGCGCTTCATTGCGCTTATCGGCGTTGTTCAGTCCGTGTATGGCCCGCTGACCCATGTTCTTTCACTGGACTCCTGTCATTCTGAGCCGCCGAGGACGGTGGCTCAGAATGACAGCCTGCTACACTCAACTGACGATTACGACTCTAGCCACGCGTACTTGATCTTGTCGAAGATCTGGCCGCGCAGGTCAGGCACAAAGCCCTTCAGCCGGCTGCTCCACGCATGGAAACCTTCCATCAGGTAGAGGTGCAGCCACCATACCTCATCGTAGAGCATGATGTCTTCTGCCTCGGCGTACATTGCCTTGCGCTTGGATTTGTCCAGCTCTGTTGCGGCGTCCAAGAGCAGCTTGCTGACCGTTGCGTTGTCGTAACCCGGGTTCCAGGCGCCCTGGTCCGCCGGCCAGACGAAATATGTGTTGAAGAAGCCCACAGGATCGTGGCGGTACGAATGGCCGGTGAAGGAGACATCGTAGTCGAAGCCGCCATCAGGACTCATACGCTTG
>JAAYEA010000293.1 GCA_012689325.1 Chloroflexota bacterium | reverse complement strand
GTAGCACAACCCTCTGGGTTGTGGGCCGGCGGGCGGCGCGCAATCCGGGAGGAGTGCGCCACGGGGTGCGGACGGGCAGTGTAGCACAACCCTCTGGGTTGTGGGTGCGCTAGCGGGCGGCACGCAATCCAGGAGGATTGCGCCACCATGGCAGAAACGACAACAGGGGGCGGCTTCCCGCCCCCTGTTTTGCGTCTGTGCGCTAGGCCACATGCGCTTCCGGGTTCTCCCAATAGTAAGTCTCGGTGTTGAGCAGGTGCTCGTCGCCCACCGGGTCGTCCACGGGCAGGCCGGGCAGATAGCCCTTGAAGCCGTTCTTGACGATGACCGGCGCGGGCTGCTCGCCCAGGAAGCAGGGATAGGGCAGCTCCTCCGCCCAGATGTCCAGAATCTGGTGGAAGAGCTCGGTCTGCTTCTTGGCGTCGACCTCCAGAGAAAGCTTGTTATCCCAGATGTCCCAGATCTTGCGGACAAAGTGATCGGCCGGCGGCTCCTCAGCGTTGGGGGCCGTCGGGTCATTGTACCAGAAGGTCCAGGCATTGCACCAGGGACGGTCGGTCTGGCGGCCGAGCCAGATCCACGGCGCCACCAGCGGCACCACGGAGCGGTCGCCGCCCCACCAGGCCGACTCGATGTCGTTGGCGTTGAAGTGCTGGGTGTAGAGCGAGCGCTCGGCATAGCTGTAGGTGGCCTTGATGCCCACGTCGGCGAAGTACTTGCAGACCACCAGCACGGCGTCCTCGCTGATCGTGCCGGTCTGGTCGGTGCCCTCGATGATAAAGCTGATCGGCCCGCTGCCATCCTTCCACAGCCGGATGCCGTCGGGGCCCTTCTTGTCGTACCCCGCCTGGTCCAGCAGATCGTTGGCCTTCTTGGGGTCGTATTCGATATAGACGTTGCTCAGCTTGGGGTAGAACTGCGCCGACATGCTGATGGGGCTGTACTGGCGCGGCGTGGCCATGCCGTCGAACAAGATATCGTTAAGCACGTCGCGGTCCACCGCCAGCGAGAGGGCGATGCGCACGTCGCGGTTCTGGAAGAACTCGCGGAGCTTGGGCTCCTTGGTGGTATGGTTGGTGTTCAGGGCGGTATGCGAGCCGCTGGTGCCCACAAAGACCTTGTAATCGCCCTTGGTCTCGCTCTCTTTGTAGAGCGTAAAGTCGGCAAAGCCCATGTGGCGCGCTTGAAAGTCGATTTCGCCGTTGATCACCCACATGTTCTTGACGTCCCCGCTGCTGAACAGCCGGTGGGTCACCTTGTCCAGGTACGGGAGCTGCTGGCCCTGCTCGTCCACCGCCCAAAAGTAGGGGTTGCGCTCCATGATGAACAGCTCTTCGGAAAGAGCGTTCTTGGCGACCCAGCCGCCGATATCGGGGCGATCGGGGTTATAGTACCAGGTGTTGCGGTTGCTATAGTAGGCTTGCCAGTCGTTGAACCCGCCGTCCTTGTACTTTTTCTCCAGGCCAGTCTTGTCCTTGGTGAAGGCCATATGGAACTGCTCCATGTAATGGCCCGGCATGAATGGATGCTGGCGGCCGATGGCGTTGATGAAGAGCGGCTTGGGGTGGGCGAACTTGAAAATGACCGTATAGTCATCGGGCGCGGTCATGGTCAATGGGGTGTTCTTGGGGCCGCTCACCCAGTTGCTGCCAGGGTTGCCGGACGGAACGATATCCTTGTTCATCCGGTCGTTTTCCCACCACCAGGTAAGGGCGGCTTGGGTGAAGGGGTGTCCATCCGACCACTTCAAGCCCTTGCGGAGGTTGAACGTCCACTCGGAACCGTCCGCGTTCACCGCCCAGGACTTGCACATGCGCGGCTGCATCTGAAAGTTCCGGTCGAACCAGATCAGGCCGCGGTCGCGGTGCTTGCTGGGGCCAGTGCTATCCGATGTGCCATTGAAGCAGCGGCGGATGGCGCCGCCATACTTGCCGATCCCTTCCTGGCCGACCATGACGCACGGCTCGACGGGCAGCCGCTCGTCCACGGGGGGCAGCTTGCCTTCCGCGACCAGCTTGGCCAGCATGGGAGCTTCGGTGAACTTGGTGGGCACAGCGGTCGCCACGACTTCTTTTTGGACCGCCACCTCTTTCTGCACCACCACCGTCTCTTTGACCACCTTTTCGACGGCGACCTCTTTTTCAACCACGATAGTCTCTTTTACAACTTTTTCGACGGGAACCTCTTTCACGATGGTCTCGGGCGTGGGCGCAGCGCAGCTCGCCGCCACCATGCCCACCGCCGAAACAGCCGTCCAGGTCAGGAATTCCCGACGATTGAGTTTCTTCTCACTCTGCATCGAATGGCCTCCTTTGGCTAAAACTCTTGACCGATGAGACATGTCGCCGACACCATCTACGCCTAGTCACACCTCCTTTACGCACAGCACGCGCCAGGTGGCCAGGATGGCGAACGGGTGGACGCAGCGAAAGGGGAAGCGCGGTCAAGCCATCCACACGTCATCGGGGGAAACCGCCGCCCAGCGGTGCGCTTCCAACGAGCATTCACCTTGCTCAAGTATAAAGGCAGAATGCGAATCTGTCAACTGGTCGCGCAAGGCCGTTGCGGGGTCGCCGAGCCTCTGGAGGGCTTGGGGCCGAGAATGCAGCAGGGGGCGGTCTCCCGCCCCCTGTCTTGCTGTTACGCGTGCGCTTCCGGGTTCTCCCAGTAGTAGGTCTCGGTGTTGAGCAGGTTCTCGTCGCCAGTGGGGTCGTCCAGAGGCATGCCGGGCAGGTAGCCCCGGAAGCCGTTCTTGACGATGCACGGCATGGGCTGCTCGCCGATCCAGGTGGGATAGGGGAGCTCCTCCGCCCAGATGTCCAGGATCTTCCAGAAGAGCTCGGTCTGCTTCTTGGCGTCTGGCTCCTTGCAAACCTGGTTGTCCCAGATGTCCCAGATGTCGCGGATCCAGTGGCCGGCCGGCGGCTCCATAGCAGTGGGGCTGGTCTTGTCAGTTCTCCAGTAGCACCAGCCGGGGCACCAGGGCCGGTCAGGCTGCTCGCCGATCCAGATGATGGGCGCCACCAGCGGCAGCACGGTGCGGTCGCCGCCCCAGCTCGCTGCCTCGATCTCGTTGGACTGGTAGTGCTGGGTGTAGAGCGCGCGCTCGGCATAATAGTAGGTGGCCTTGATCCCCACGTCGGCCAGGTACTTGCAGACCACCAACACCGCATCCTCGCCGACGGTGCCGGTCTGGTCGGTGCCCTCGATGATAAAGCTGATCGGCCCGCTGCCATCCTTCCACAGCCGGAAGCCATCGGCCCCCTTCTTGTCGTACCCGGCCTTGTCCAGCAGCTCGTTGGACTTTTTCGGGTCGTACTCGATATAGGCGTTGCTCAGCTTCGGATAGTACTGCGGAGACAAGCCGATGGGGCTGTACTGGCGCGGCGTGGCCAGGCCCTCGCACACTACCTCGTTGATCACGGAGCGGTCCACGGCATGCGAGAGGGCGATGCGCACGTCGCGGTTGTTAAAGAACTCGTTCAGCTTCGGTTCCTTGGTGGTGTGGTTGACCTGCATGGCGGTATGCGAGGCGCCGACCCCCACAAAGACTTTGTAGTCACCCTTCTGCTCGCCCTCTTTGTAGAGCGTAAAGTCGCTGAAGGTCATGTGGCGGTACTGGAAGTCGATCTCGCCGTTGAGCACCCACATATTCCTCACGTCCGCCGAGCCGAAGAGGCGGTGGGTGATCTTGTCGATGTACGGGAGCTGCTGGCCCTCCTCGTCCACGGCCCAGAAGTAGGGGTTGCGCTCCATGGTGAACATCTCCCCTGCGGTGATGGGCTGCTTCATCAGCCAGGCGCCGACCTGGGGTCTGGCCTCGTTCAAGTCGAAGCGGTCCCGGTCATTGAAGTAGCTCACCCAGTCATTGATGCCCTTGTCCTTGTATTCCTTCTCCAGGGCCGCCTTGTCCTTCGTAAAGTCCATGTGGAACTGCTGCATATAGTGCCCTGGCGTCCAGATTGTCTGGCGGCCGCCCATGCGGGTGGCAAAGAGCGGGCTGGGATAGGGGAACTTGAAGACGACGGTATAGTCGTCCGGCGACGTCATGGTCATGTCTTTGTAGACACCGGTGACACCGCCTGGCGTGATCTCCTTGTTCAGCACCTGGTTGTCCCAGCGCCACTGCATCGCCGCGCTGGTGAAAGGCTCGCCGTCAGACCACTTCATCCCCTTGCGCAGGTGCCAGGTCCACTCGGTGGCGTCGGCGTTGATGTCCCAGCCCTTGGCCAGGCGGGGTATCCAGTTGAGGTTCTCATCCAGCCAGATGAAGCCGCGGTCCTGGAGCTTGGTGGGTCCCCAGCGGTCGGAGACGCCGTTGAAGCAACGGCGCATGGTGCCGCCGTACTTGCCGATGCCATCCCGGCCCTTCATGACACAGGGCTCCAGGGGCAGGCGCTCTTCCACGGGGGGCAGCTTGCCGGCCGCGACCAGCTTGGCCAGCATGGGGGCTTCCTTGTACTTGACGGGGGCGGCGGTCGCCACCACTTCCTTCTGGACGGCGACCTCCTTCTGCACGACCACCGTCTCTTTGACCACCTTTTCGACGGCGACCTCTTTTTCAACCACGATAGTCTCTTTGACAACCTTTTCGACGGGGATCTCTTTCACGATGGTCTCCGGCGTCGGTTGGGCGCAGCTCGCCGCCAGAACACCCACCGCCGAGACGGCCGTCCAGGTCAGGAACTCGCGGCGATTGAGTCTCTTTTCGTTCTGCATCGAATGGCCT
>JAAYEA010000292.1 GCA_012689325.1 Chloroflexota bacterium | reverse complement strand
TTATCCTGCGGGTGAGCGAGGGCACCGATTTCACGCCGTAGGATCGGCGCACCGCCGAGACGCAGAGGACGCAGAGGCCATTGAGCCTCTGCGTCCTTTTTTGTTCTGATCTGCGGGAATCCGCGAACTCTGCGTCCCAAATCCTATTTCGCCGAGAGCACCACCACCGATTTGGCCGGGAGGCGCACGGTCATCCCGCCGGGGCGCAGCGTCGCGCCGTCAAAGCGCGCCGGGCGGACGCGGTTCGGCTCGTCAAAGGTGTTGTGCGCCGCCATCTCGGCGTCGGTGAGGATGCGCCCGCTCACCTGAGTCGCCGCCAGGCCGTGCACCGTGACATCCACCTCCAGCGGGCGGTGGGGGTCCAGGTTGCACAGCGAGAGATGCAGCGTCCCCTCGGCATCGCGGGAGGCCGAGGCGTTCAGCGCAGGGATGGACTCCTCGCCATAGGCGTAGGTCTCGCTCTGCAGCGTCACCGGCAGCAACTTGGCGTCCTGGTGGACCTTGAACATCTCGAAGACGTGATAGGTCGGCGTCAGCAGCATCTTGGGCCCGTCGGTGAGGATCACCGCTTGCAGCACGTTGACGGTCTGGGCGATGTTGGCCATGCGCACGCGGTCAGCGTGGTTATTGAATATGTTCAGCGTCGACCCCGCCACCAGCGCGTCGCGCAGCGCGTTCTGCTGATAGAGAAAGCCCGGGTTGGTCCCCGGCTCCACCTCGTACCAGGTGCCCCACTCGTCCACCATCATCCCGATGCGTTTCTCCGGGTCGTAGGCGTCCATGATGGTCGCATGCTTGCGCACCAGCTCGTCCATGGCCAGCCCTTCGCGCAGGATGCCGAACCACTCTTTCTCGGTGAACTGGGTGGCCTGGCCGCGGTCGGGCTTCCAGCCGAGGCGGGTGTAATAGTGCAGGCTCAGCCCGTCCATGTGCCGGGCCGCCTCGCGCATCAGCACCTCGGTCCAGTAATAGTTCCGGCTGTTCGCCCCGCAAGCGATCTTGTAGACCTTGTTGCCGGAAAGGTGACGCACATACGTCTGGAAGCGGCGATAGACGTCGGCATAGTATTCGGGGCGCATGTTGCCGCCGCAGCCCCAGTTCTCGTTGCCCACGCCCCAATACTTGACGCGCCAGGGCTCCGCGCGGCCGTTGGCCCGCCGCCGGTCGGCCATGGGCGAGATGCCGTCAAAGGTCAGATACTCCACCCACTGCTGCATCTCGAGCACGGTGCCGCTGCCCACGTTGCCGCAGATATAGGGCTCGCAGCCGAGCTGGCCGCAGAGGTCCATGAACTCGTGGGTGCCAAAGGCGTTGTTCTCGGTGACCATGCCCCAGTGGGTGTTGACGATGGTGGGGCGCTGGGCGCGGGGGCCGATGCCGTCCATCCAGTGGTACTCGTCGGCAAAGCAGCCGCCGGGCCAGCGCAGCACCGGGATTTTCATCTCGCGCAGCGCCTGGACCACGTCGTTGCGGATGCCGCGGGTGTTGGGGATGGTCGAGTCCTCCCCCACCCAGATGCCGCCATAGATGCAGTGGCCGAGGTGCTCGGCAAAGTGGCCATAGATGTTGCGGTCGATGGTGACCTGGCCCTGATCGGCGTTGATCACTAACGTGTTGGACATATCACCCTCCTTAGGGGTCTATGTAGTAACGACTTGGTCGATCATCGGTCGTTGTGGCGCGAACGGCAGCACAATCCTCCGGATTGTGTGCCTCTACGGGCAGATCAGGGCGCAATCCTCCGGATTGCGCTACGGCTGCGCCCCGCGGACCGACCAGGACGCAATCCGGAGGATTGCGCTACGAGGCCGTTGCCGCGTCGTGATCGGGCAGCAGGTCCTCGGCGTTGCGGACGTGCGGCACCAGGTAGCTCGCGATGCTCACCAGCGCGCCCAGGAGGCCCGTGACGACAAAGGTCAGCGCCATGCCCGCGCCCGGCCCGGTGCCCACCCAGCCGCCAAAGAGCCCCGCCAGCGACCCGCCGGGCATCATCGCCGGCTCAAAGACGCGGTCGGCCAGCGGCCCCGCCGCCAGCATGGCCACCGGCGCGGTGATCTGGGCGATGAGCAGGCGCGTGGCAAAGACCCGCCCCTGCACGTCCGGCGCCACCTTGCTCTGCCAGATGGCCTGGCTGGACCCATTGCAGATGGGCAGGAAGAACATGGAGCCAAAACCGGCGATGGACCAGACCAGGGCCGACCGCCCCAGGCCCATCAGCGCGCCGCCCAGCAGCGCGGAAAAGAACATCCCGCCCAGCACGCCCAGCACCCGGCGTTTGGGCCCGCCCCAGGCGCTCATGACCACCCCGCCCAAGAGCATCCCGACCCCCGCCACCGATTGGACCCCGCCGAGGGTCACCGTGTCGTTGCCGGTGCGCGAAAGGATCATGGGCGCTTGCAGGACCCCGCTGAAAGACAGCAGCAGGTTGAAGAAGAAAAAGGTCAATTGCAGTCCCAACAAGCTGGGCCGCGCCAGGATGTAGCGAAAGCCATAGCCCGATTCCTGCCAGAGGGTGCCGCGCCCAGCGCGGCCAGCCTCCGTCTCGACGGGCTGCGGGACGTGCACCAGCAGCAGCATCAGGATGGCGAAAGCCAGGGTGGCGATGTCGACGATAAAGATGCCGCCGATGCCGATGACGCCGATCAGGGCCGCCGCGGCCACGGGGGCCAGGATGCCGCTGGCCGCCTCGGCCATGTAGAGCATGCCATTGGCCCGGCCCAAGTCCTCCTTGCGCAGCATGGTGCTCATGGCCGCGGAATAGGCCGGCCACTGGAAGGCCCGGAAGGCGCCCTGGATGACGTTGGTGACATAGATGTGCCAGATCTGCAGGTGGCCCGTGGCATAGAGGATCAGCAGCGCCAGGGTCGTCAGCCCCGCCGCGATGTCGCTGAGCATCATCACCAGCTTGCGGTTGGAGCGGTCCACCAGCGCGCCGGCCAGCGGGCTGAGCAGCATGGTGGGGCCGGTGAAAAAGAAGGCGGCCAGCGCGAGGGCCGTGGCCTGCCCCGTGGCCTGCCAGGCCCAGATGGAGAGGCCAAAGCCGGTCATGCCGCTGCCCAACAGCGAGGCAAACTGGCCGATCCAGATCAGCGTGAAGGCCAACATGCCCGTCGGCGCCTTGCGCAATAGCTTCATGGTGGTCCCCTCCCCCGGATCGAGTTGCGAGGCATTATAGTCCGCATCGGGCGCGGATGTCAAAGCCACGCCTCCCACTTGACACAGCGCGCAATTGCGCTATAATTAAGGTATACCTAAATATTTTATTATGGCATTACAGGTTGTACGCCATAGGACTACCGAGCCAACACGGTCCCGGCAAGGAGACCAGTTTGGGACACGGATCGCAAGGATGATACGGATTCTTTGGGCCTGATCCCCCAATCCCGTGCAATCCGTGTGCTGCTTTCAGGAGAGTTCGCCATGACCGAGCAAGCCGCCACCCCCGCCACCGAAGAGTACCTGGCCGTCATCTATCGCCTCAGCCGCCAGGCCGAGCCCGTGCCCCTGGCGCTGCTGGCGGAGCAACTGGGCATCTCGCCGATCTCGGCCAACGAGATGGTGCGCAAGCTGGCGCGCGCCGAGATGGTGACCTACCGGCCCTACGAGGGGGTCACGTTGACGGAGGCGGGCCGCCAGCGCGCCGAGGTGATGGTCCGGCGGCACCGGCTCTGGGAGCGCCTGCTCACCGACGTGTTGGGGCTGCCCTGGGACGCGGTCCACGCGGAGGCCGGGCGGCTGGAGCACGCCACCTCGGACCTCTTGGAGCGCCACCTGGCGCAGTACCTGGAGCAGCCCAGCACCTGCCCCCACGGCAACCCCATCCCCGGCCAGCCCCAGCGACTCGAGGGGGCGCGGGCGCTCAGCAGCCTGGCCACCGGCGAGCGGGGCCGGGTGTTGGCGGTGGTGAACGAGGACGCGGCGCTGCTGCGCGCGCTGGGCCAGGCGGGACTGGTCCCGGGGGCCGAGCTGGAGGTGGTCGCCGCGGAGCCCGCGCTGGGCAGCCTCGCCGTGCGCGTCGGTGATCGGCACGTGGCCCTGGCCCTGGCGGCCGCCGCGCAGATCATGGTGGGCGCGCCGGAAGGGCAAGGCTCCTAGATGACGAATTTCGCTCTGGACGGAGGCAAGGCAATGATCGATCGCCCCGGTATCACCCTCGCGCTGGCCCAGTTGCGCCCGGGCGAGTTGGGCTACATCCGCGCCCTACGAGGCGGGCGGGGCTTTATCAGCCGCCTGGCGACCTTGGGCTTTACCCTGGGGGCGGAGGTCGAGATGGTGCAGAACTATGGCCGGGGGCCCCTCATCGTCATGATCCGCGATTCGCGCGTGGCCCTGGGCCGCGGCGAGGCGATGCACATCCTGGTCAGCCCGGCCATCCCCCAGGTCGCGTCGTCATCGCCGAGCGCGGCCCCGGCCTACTCGGGAGACTGACCCATGGACGAGCAGCGCGTCATCACGGTGGCCCTGGCCGGGCAGCCCAACGTGGGCAAGTCCAGCGTCTTTAACACCCTCACCGGGCTGAACCAGCACGTCGGCAACTGGCCGGGCAAGACCGTCGAGCAGCGCACGGGCACTTTTGCCTATAACGGCGTCACCTACCGCCTGGTGGACCTGCCCGGCACCTACAGCCTCACCGCCAACTCGCTGGAAGAGGTCATCGCCCGCGAGTATATCATCCGGGAGCGGCCCGACGTGGTGGCGGTGATCCTGAGCGCGCCGGTGCTGGAGCGCAACCTCTACCTGGTGGCCGAGTTGCTGGGGCTGGAGGCGCCGCTGGTGGTGGGGCTCAACATGGTGGACGTGGCCGAGCAGGAGGGGATGCGCATCGAGCCGCGCGTGCTGGAGGCCGCCATGGGCATCCCCGTCGTCCCCATGACCGCCACCAAGGGCCTGGGCATCCAGGAGCTGGTGCGGGCGGTGGATGAGGTGGCCCACGGGCGCACTCCCCAGCAGCCCCAGCGCCCCGAGATCCGCCGCGACCACCAGGAGGTGTTGGATCAGCTTTTGGCGCTCATTGGCGCGCGCGCGCCGGAGGGGTACCCTGCCCAATGGGTCGCGCTCAAGCTGTTGGAGGGCGACGGTGAGATCAGCGCCTTGATGTCCCAGCGGATCCCCGCGGAGGAGTGGGCCGCCGTCTCGCGCATCCTGCTAGAGCACGAGGATGCCGTCATCGCCGTGGCCGGCGGGCGCTACGAATGGGTGGCGCGGATGGTGCGGGCGGCGGTGGTGCGCCCGCGCGCCGGGCAGATCACCCTCACCTCGCAACTGGACCGGATCGCCACGCATCCTTTCTGGGGGCTGCTCGTCTTGGCGGGCATCCTGGGGGTGGTCTTTTGGCTCACCTACACCGTGGGCGCGCCGCTGCAAGAGTGGCTGCAAGTGACCGTGGTGGGGGGCCTGGGCCAGCTCATCACGAGCGCGCTGGCGGGCGGGCCGCGCTGGCTGACGGCGCTGCTGGTGGATGGCGTGCTGGGCGGCGCGGGAACGGTGATCACTTTTCTGCCCATCCTCGCCATCTTTTTCGCCACGCTGGGCCTCCTGGAGGATGTCGGCTATATGGCCCGCGCTGCCTATGTGATGGACCGCTTCATGCACCTCATGGGCATGCACGGCAAGAGCTTCCTGCCGCTCTTTTTGGGCTTTGGCTGCAACGTCTCGTCCGTGGTGGGGGCGCGGGTCATCGAGTCGCCGCGCGCCCGGCTCCTCACCGTCCTCATCTCGCCGCTGGTCCCCTGCACCGGGCGGATGGCGGTGGTCACCTTTTTGGCGCCGCTCTTTTTCGGGCGCGGGGCGCTGGCGGTCACCTGGGGGCTGGTGGCCATCAACCTCGTCGCGCTGGCGGTGTTGGGCGTCGTCCTAAGCAAGACGCTGCTGCGGGGCGAGCAGGTGGCTTTTATCATGGAGATGCCCCTCTACCACCTGCCGAACCCCCGCACCATCGCCATCCAGGTCTGGCAGCGGGTGGGCGAGTTTCTGCACAAGGCCGGCACCATGATCCTGCTGGTCTCGGTCCTGATCTGGCTGTTGGGCGCGGTGCCCACCGGCGAGATCCAGACCAGCCTGCTGGCGGCCATCGGGCGCGGGCTGGAGCCGGTGGGGCGGCTGATGGGGCTCGACTGGCGGATGATGCTGGCGCTCTTGAGCAGCTTTGCCGCCAAAGAGAACTCGCTGGCGACGTTGGGCGTGCTCTTTGGCGCGGGCGACTCGGCGGGCAGCCTGGGCAGCGTCCTGCAAGCGGCCATCGGCGCGCGCGCGGCCTGGGCCTTCCTGGTGGTGCAGATGCTCTTTGTCCCCTGCGTGGCGACGGTGGCCGCCATGCGCCAGGAGACCCGCTCCTGGGGCTGGACGCTGGCGGGCGTCGTCCTGCTGCTGGTCCTTTCCTTGCTGGGCGGCACCGCCGCCTATCAGATCGCGGGGCTCTTGTAGCCGACGGAGGCTGTGATGCTATTCGAGTTGCTCGACCTGCTCCGCCAGGGCGGCGCGCAGACCTACGCCGCGCTGGCGCGCCAGTTGGATATCAGCGAGGCGCTGCTGGAGGGGATGCTGGCCGACCTGGAGCGGATGGGCTATCTGCGGCAGGTGGGCGGCGGGTGCGCGGGTCACTGCCACGGCTGCACCATGGCGGGGACCTGTGCGATCGGCGCTGGCGGCCGCATCTGGGCACTGACGGAGAAAGGGGCGCGCGCCGCCAGCTAGGGGCGGCCCCTGGTTTTGTCTTTATGCAAAGCGGTGGTACAATAGCTCTCACCTGCTTACAAGTTCGAGGCGAGGAAGAGAGCCATGCACCAGCAGATTGAGGACTTTTTGGCATTTCTCGAAGCCGAAAAAGGGTATTCTGAGAATACCAAAGTGGCCTACCAGAATGATCTGGGCCAGTTCGTGGACTATCTGGCCAATCATGCAACCGGCGTCTCGGAATGGGGCCAGGTCACCAAACAACATGTCATTGCATTCATCATGCACATGAAGGGCGACCTCGAATACGCCGCCTCCACCACCGCCCGCAAGGTGGCCGCCATCAAGTCCTTGTTCCACTATCTCGTCTCCACCAAGGTCGTAGCCGATGATCCCACGGCCACGCTGGATTCGCCCCATGTGAAAAAGTACCTCCCCCGCCCCGTCTCCAAGGGCGAGGTGGAGCAACTGCTCGAGATGCCGGCCCTCGAGGAATCGCCGCGGTCCTTCCGCGACCGGGCGATCCTGGAGCTGCTCTACGCCACGGGGATGCGCGTCAGCGAGATCGTGGCGGTGGAGGTCGGCGATGTCGACCTGGCCACGGGCAGCGTGCGCTGCTTCGGCAAGGGCGGCAAGGAGCGCATCATGCCCATGCCCGACCGCGCCATCCAGGCCCTGGAGACCTACCTGGAGAAAGGCCGCCGCGTGCTGCTCAAGGACCCGGCGGAAAAGACCTTGTTTTTGAACCCGCGCGGCGAAAAGCTGACCCGCCAGGGCCTCTGGCTGATCATCAAGGGCTATGTGCGCGAGGCGGGGCTGGACGAGACCATCACGCCGCACACCCTGCGCCACTCCTTCGCCGCCCACATGCTGGGCAGCGGCGCCGACCTCAAGAACGTGCAAGAGCTCTTGGGCCACGCCAACATCTCGACCACCCAGGTGTACCAACAGGTGGGCAACGAGCAAGCCGAGGATCGCTAAGTGCCCATGCCAACCTCGCTGCCCCGGTGGGATAGAGCGGCCTCCCTGCCGCACGCCCTCAGCATCCGCGCGCCCCTGACGACCTGGAGGGCCCCATGACCCTCGATGCCATCCTTCCGCGCATGACGGCGTGGATCGACCGCTACGCCCTGTGGATCTATGGCGCCGCCGCCCTGGGGCTCCTCTTGTGCATCCGCGCCATCTGGATCGCGCGACGCGAAAAGAAACAATCCATCTTCAAGCTGGAGCGCGAGCTGGCCATGTCCCGCGAATCGCGGGCCTTTTCCACGGCGGCGCTCCTCGTGGGCATCATCGTCGCCGTCTCAGGCTTCAAGTTCTACCTGGCGCCCAACATCGACTTGGCGCCGCCGACCGCCACGCCCACGCCGACCTCGTTCCTGTTCGAGGAGCCGCCCACCCGCGAGGTGCCCACGGCCACGCCCACGGAGCCGCTGGCGACCTCCACGCCGCGGCCCACGGAGCGCCCCACCGAGCCGCCGGCCCCGCCCACCGCGACCGCGCTGCCCGCCGTCTCGTGCGCCAACCCCGGGAGTTGCATCACCTACCCCGTGGCGGGGATGCGCGTCTCCGGCGCCGTCCAGGTGCGCGGCACGGCCAATATCGCCCAGTTCCAATTCTAC
This sequence comes from Chloroflexota bacterium, assembly GCA_012689325.1. Lineage (GTDB taxonomy): Bacteria > Chloroflexota > Anaerolineae > JAAYEA01 > JAAYEA01 > JAAYEA01. The sequence continues at coordinate 3,147 of JAAYEA010000292.1, read as the reverse complement.
AAGGTGGAATACGGCCTGGGCGAGGAACCGCAACAGTGGCACAGCCTGAGCGACATCCATCGCCAGCCGGTGGCCAACGGTGTGCTGGATACCTGGAACGCCACCGGATTCCCGGCGGGGGTTTACAAGCTCCGCCTGACCGTGGTGGACGTCTCGGGCAACTGGACGACGCCGCACGAGGTGCGCGTCATCATCCCATAGAGCCGCAGGAAACGGAACGAGCCATGGCCGGACCCTCGCCGAAAACCCACTGGGTGGCGCGCCCAAGATTGGCCCGCCAATCCCTGGCCCGCCAATCCTTGGCGCTCTGCCTGCTAGCGGCGTTGCTCGCCCTCTTGGCGAGCGCCTGCCAGCCCGAGGCGCCTCCGGCGGCCCCGCTCTCCGCCACGGCGTCGCCGACCTGGACCGCGGCGCCCACCGGCACGTCCACGCCCTCGCTCACCGCGTCGCCGACGTGGACCGCGGCGCCCAGCGACACGCCCACCGCCACGGCGACCCTGCCGCCGCCGACGGCCACGGCGACTTTGCCGCCGCCAACGGCGACTTTGCCGCCCACTCCCCTGCCCGCGGTGGTCGCCAGCTATCCGATCCACGGCGACCTGGCCGTGCCCTTGACGGCGCGGATGGCGCTGGCGCTGGAGCGGGAGGTGGACCCGCAAGCCGTGGAGGTCGAGTTCGCCTTTTCCCCGGCGCTGGAGGGCCAGGTCGTCTGGCTGGATGCGGCGCACCCGAGCTTTGAGCCGGCGGCGCTGATCACCCAGACGGCCTATGCCATGACGGCGACGCTGCGCGCGGCGGGGGGTCTGGGCCCCACCCTCACCTTTACCGCCACCTTTGAGACGGGCGACCGCGGCGCGCCGATCCCCATCTTGATGTACCACCGCCTGCGCGACCTCGCCGCCGACGCCTCGCAGGGGCAGCGCGATTGGTCCGTGGCGCCGGCCAGCCTGGAGCAGCAGCTCGATTACCTGGCGGAGCGCGGCTACCACACCATCAGCCTGGCGCAACTGGTCGACTATTTCGAGGCGCAGGAGCCGCTGCCGCCGCGGCCGGTGGTCATCAGCATGGACGACGGCTATCGTGACGTGGTCGAGATAGCCTGGCCGCTGCTGGCCAAGCGGGGGTTCATCGCCTCGCTCTTGGTGCTGCCGGGGTATATCGAGTATTCCGCCTACATGGACTGGGAGCAGATGCGGGCGCTGCGCGAGGCGGGCTATGATTTCGGCTCGCACAGCATGACTCACCCCGACCTGCGCAGCATCCCGGCGGCGGAGGCGGAGGCCGAGGTGCGGGATTCCAAGGCGCTCCTGGAGGAGCACCTGGGGATGCCCGTGGTGGCCTTTTGCTACCCCATGGGCGCCTACAACAGCGCCACCATCGCCCTGCTGCAGGCCCAGGGCTACCGCGCCGCCCTGACGCTGGCCAGCGGCTATTATCAGCGGGCGGACGATGACGGGCTGTTCCGGCTCAAGCGCACTTGGGTCTATTACGACATGACGCTGGAGCAGTTCGCCGACAAGCTGCCCTGGTAAGCTATTCTTCAACTAACCACAGTGCTATTTGACATTTCCCGGACCTTGGTCTATAGTGGGAGCGTCAGGCAGCACCGGACGAAAGGGAGCAAATGCAGGTCCAATGTGATACCGACCCCGCCGTATTCGACCGCCTGCGCGACGAATGGGAAGCGCTGCTATCGCGCAGCGTCACGCCCGCGCCGTTTCTGCGCCCCTTCTGGCAAAAGGCCTGGTGGACGGCGTATCAGCAGGGCAAAACGCTGCGCCTGATCACCGTGCGGGAGGGCGAGCGGCTGGTGGGCATCGCCCCGCTTTTCCTCCACGAGATGCGCGTGGCCGTGGGGGAGTTGCTGCCGCGCCTGAGCATCGAGCGGCCCGAGCCGCTGCCCGAGGGCGCCGCCCGGCGCATCCTGCACCCCCTCGGCGGCACCGAGGTCTCGGACTATTTGGACCTGATCGTGGATCGGGAGCAAGCTGGCGCCGTCTATGCGGCCTTGTGGGATTTTCTGAAGGGACAGGGCGATTGGGAGCTGCTGGACCTGCACTGCCTGCCGAGCGGCTCGCCGACGCTGGAGGCGCTGCCCAGGCTGGCCCAGGCCAGCGGCTGGCGCGCCGAGACGGTCCAGGAAGAGGTCTGCCCGATCATCGCGCTGCCCGCTAGCTGGGAGGCTTACCTGGACTCGCTGGACAAGAAGCAGCGCCACGAGATCCGGCGCAAGATCCGCAAGGCCGAGCGGGAGGCCAGCGTCCGCTGGCGCGTGAGCGGCGGCGCGGACGAGCTGGAGGCGGACCTGGAGCTCTTTTTCCGGCTGCACGAGCGCAGCGACCCGGCCAAGGAGGCCTTTTGGAACGCCGAGACCCGGCAGTTCTTCCGCACGATCGCCGGCGCGCTGCAACAGGACCAGGCGCTGCAATTGAGCTTTATCTATTTCGACGAGCAGCCCGTGGCCACCTATTTCAGCTTGCTGCACGACGGCCAGATGCTGCTCTACAACTCGGGGTACGAGCCGGGGCTGTTCATGTCGCTGAGCCCGGGGCTGGTGCTGCTGAGCTACATGATCGAGGACGCCATCCAGCGCGGCTACCGCATCTTTGATTTCATGCGCGGCAACGAGCGCTACAAGTACGATTACGGCGGCGTGGATCGGCCCATCTACCGACTGGGCATCGCGCCCGCCAGCTAGCGCGGGCCGCCGGGCCCCAAGGGGAATCATGGCCAAAAAGTCGCGTGCTCTGCCCGTCAAGTGGTCCCAGCTCGCCCTGGTGGTCGGGCTGACGCTGCTCGTCGCCTATCTGGTGGCGCTCTTCGAGGTGGCGATCCAGGGCTCCCAGGCCCGCGCCCGCGCCGAGGAGGCCGGGGCCGAGGTCGCCACGCTGGCGGCCGAGGGCGCCGCGCTCAAGGAGCACCTCGACTATGTGCAGACCGACACCTACGTCGAAAAGATGGCTCGCCAGGAGCTCAAGTGGAGCCGTCCCGGCGAGAAGGTCTATATGGCCATCCCCGATGTGACCGCCACGCCGACGCCCACCGCCGTGCCCACGACCACGCCCACCCCAACGGGCTCCCCGTCGCTCTGGCAGCGGCTCAAGGGGCTGCTGGCGGAGCCGCCGCACACGCCGGAGCCCTAGGCGC
>JAAYEA010000291.1 GCA_012689325.1 Chloroflexota bacterium | reverse complement strand
GCCGAGCACCTACACCCGCCAGGAGCGGCGCGAGCTGTCTCTGGAGACGCGAGACGGCGAGAGGTACCTGGTCAACCGGCAAACGGCCCAGGAGCGGCGGTTGCAGGAGCCCCAGATCGGCGGCTGGCCGGCCACCGCCAAGGTGCAATCGGTCCGGCCGAGCGCGCTGCCCGCGACGCCCGACGAAATCGCCGAGGCCATACCCCTATCCGCGGCGGACCCGGAGGCGCTGCGGCGAGACGGCAACGCCGACCTGGCAGCCCGGCTGCTGGCGGAGCACGGCGATCTCTACCCCATCCGGCACGTCGGTGGACCGCTATGGAGCTGCTATACGCTGTGGGGCTTTGAGCACCTGATGGTTCTCGTGGCCACGCAGCCCGAGCTGGTGGGGCGGGCCTGCCGGCGCTACCTGGAACAGCGCATCCGTGAGGTGCGTATCGCGGCGGCGCTGGGCGCGGCGGGGATTTGGATCGAGGATTGCATGACCGACATGGTCGGACCGCAGGCTTTTGCCGCGCTCAACGTCGCCTACCTGCGCCCGTTGGTGGAAGAGATTCGCGCGGCGGGGATGCAGAGCATCTATTACTTTTGCGGCGACCCGACCGGCAAGTGGGAGATGCTGTTGGACGTGGGCGCGGACGCCTTGTCGCTGGAGGAGAGCAAGAAGGGCTGGGCGATCGACGTCGAGGATGTGGTGGAGCGGGTCCAGGGGCGCTGCGCCGTGCTGGGCAATCTGGACGCCATCGGCGTCTTGCAGGACGGCTCCGAGGCAGCGTTGCGCGCCGAGATCGCCCGGCAGATCGCCGCGGGGCGCCGCAACGGCAGCCGTTTCCTCATGAGCCTGGGCAGCCCCGTCACGCCGGGCACGCCGGTGGTGCGAGTGCGCCGCTACTGCGAGCTGGTTCGCGAGCTGGCGGGCTGACCGGGCCCGGTTGGGCCATTCGGTTTGGATTGTTGCACGGGAGATCAACAGGAGGGAATTCGTATGGGAACGTCGCCAAAACTGATCAACTCGTATCTGTTGCACCTGGGCTACAATATGTGGGCCGATCGGGAGGTGCCCGACTGGCACAGCGGCTACATCACGGCCCAGCCCTACTTGCGCTGCGACCGAAGCCTGTGGAACGATGTCCTTGCCAGGATGGTCCAGATCGGCATGAACATGGTGGTCATCGACCTCGGGGAGGGCGTCCGATACGACAGCCACCCCGAGCTGGCGGTGCTGAACTCGTGGACGCCGCAAGAGTTGCGCGCCGAGCTGGCCCGCATCCGCCAGATGGGGTTAGAGCCGATCCCCAAGCTCAACTTTTCCACCTGCCACGATGCCTGGCTGGGGCCCTACTCGCGCATGGTCTCCACCCGCGTCTACTATGACGTCTGCCAAGAGCTGATCGCCGAGGTCACCGCGCTTTTCGACAAGCCGCGCTTTTTCCACATCGGCATGGACGAGGAGACCGCTCGCCACCAGCGCAACTTTGAGTACGCCGTCATGCGGCAATACGATCTATGGTGGCACGACCTGTACTTTCTGCTCGAGCAGGTGGAAAAGAACGGCGTGCGGCCCTGGATGTGGGCGGACTATGCCTGGGAGCACCACGACGAGTTCTATGCCCGGATGCCCAAGTCGGTGCTGCAGAGCAACTGGTACTATGGCGCCGAGTTCGGCCCCGAGCTGCAGTACGTCAAGACCTATGTGGATCTGGAAAAGCACGGTTTCGATCAGGTGCCCACGGGCAGCATGTGGAGCAACGACGTCAATTTCGGGAGGACCGTCGAGTTCTGCCGGCAGTATATCGCCCCCGAGCGGTTGTTGGGTTTTATGCAGACGGTGTGGCATCCCACCCTGGAGGAATGCCGCCCCAAGCATGTGAAGGCCCTGGACCAGGTCGCGGCGGCCCTCGGATAGCTGGCAAGGAGATGGATGGAATGAACATTGTCCTCATCGGCGCGGGCAGCCATAGCTTTGGCCGCGGGCAGATCGTCGACATCCTGGGCGCCCCTGAATTCCGGGGGCGCCCGGTCAAGCTAACCCTGGTGGACCAGGACGAGGCGGCGCTGGCGTTGATGATGCAACTGGCGCAGCGGGTCAAGGACCACCTGGGCAGCGATGTGGCACTGGATGCCGTCACCGACCGGCGCAAGGCCCTCTCCGGCGCGAACTATGTCATCACCGCGGTGGCGCGCAAGCGGATGGAGCTCTGGGAGCAGGATTTCCGCGTGCCGCTTTCCTATGGCTTTCGCCATTGCCTGGGCGAGAACGGCGGGCCTGGCGCCGTCTTTCACGCGCTGCGCAGTTTTGAGCTGATCCTGCCCATCTGCCGCGACATCGAGGAGCTGTGCCCCAAAGCGCTGCTGCTCAATTTTACCAATCCCGAGGCGCGGGTGCTGCATGCCATCTTGCACCTGACCCGCGTGCAGGCGGTGGGCATCTGCCACGGCGTCTTTGGCGCGCTGAGCCTGATCTCGCGCCTGCTGGAGCGCCCCATCGAGGAGCTGGACGTCGTCTCGGCGGGGATGAATCACTTTTTCACGATCCTGCGGATCGTGGACAAGCGGACCGGCGAGAACCTCTGGGACGAGCTGGTGGCCAAGGGCCTGGCCGATGAGGCCGCCGCGGCCCGCCCGCTCTGGAGAAAGCTGCTCGAGACCTTTGGCATCTTTTCCTACCCTTCCGATGACCACATCGGCGAATACCTCTCCTTCGGATCGGACTATGGCGGGATCAAGTGGCACTATGGGTTGGAGTCCAAGCGCGTGACGGTGCAGAACCCGCCGCCCCAGCCCGGGCTGGCCGACTATGCCTCGGGGCGGCTTCCGCTGGACGAGTTCGCGCTGCGCCCCACCGCCGAGATCACCGTGCCGATCATCTGCGACATCGAGCTGGACCGCGGCCTCTGGCGGCCCGCCGTCAATGTGCTGAACGCCGAGGGGTATATCGAGAACCTGCCGCGCGATGGCGCGGTGGAGGTTCCGGCGATCGTCGACGCCCGCGGTGTGCATCCGCAGCACGTGGGCGCACTGCCCGAGCCCTTCGCGGCGATGATCCGCACCCAGTTCTCCATCATCTCGCTGGTGACGGAGGCCTATCGCGCGCGCTCCAAAAAGCTGCTGCTGCAGGCGCTGCTGATGGACCCGGTAGTCGATAGCGTCACCGCGGCGGAAAAGTTGCTGGACGACATGCTGGAGCGTCAGAGCGAGTTCCTGCCCACTTTTTCGTAACGGGCCGGGCAAAACGAACGGAGGCCAGTTTTGAGAAGCAGGTTCCTCTCCGAGTTGAACTATGACGACCTGACCGGCTATCTGGCGCGGGGCGGCAAGACCGCGCTGCTGCCCGTTGGCTCGGTCGAGATGCACGGCCCCCACCAGCCGCTGGGGACCGATAGCCTGGTGGCCAAGGCTTTCGCGCTTCGGCTCGCCGAGGCTGGCGATGGCATCGTGCTTCCCGAGATCCACTACACCTGGTCTGGCTCCACCGACGGTTTTGCCGGCACCATCTCGGTGGAGCCGAGCCTGGTGCAGCAGACCGCGGAGGCGGTGGCGTTGCGGGCCGCGCAGATGGGCTTCCGGCGCCTGCTGGTGCTCAGCATCCACCATGGCAACGACTTTCCGCTGTACCTCTTTGTCCGGCAGATCTATGAAAAGCACTTGATCCCCGCTGTCTATATCGACGCGTTCCGCCCCCTCACCGACGAGGCGCGGGCGCTCTTTGCCGACGAGTGGGACAAGGGCATGGAGGCCTCGGTGGTGCTGGCGGCGCTGCAAATCCTGGGCCTGGGGCACCTTTACACCGAGGCCGAGATGGCCTATGAGGACGAGCCGCCGCCGGTCTCGGAGGCGCTACGGAAGATCGGCAAGGTCGGCGTGGTGGGGCGCTGCATGCAGGACCCCCGTCACCATGCCTGCCCTTCGGCTCTCACCTCGCTGGAGCGGGGGCTTCGATTCGTTGAAATGCAGGTGCAGGCCATCCTGCCGATCCTGCCCGAGATCGACCGGTACCGCGAGGACACGGCGGCGCAGGCCAACAAGGGCTGGTGGTACGTCGGCGACCTGCGCAATGCGACATGATGCGGCAACTGGCCTACGAGATCGAGCCGGAAACATAGAAAGGACGCGAGATGATCAAACTGCGCCTGAACCAACTGCCCGATAACCGCGAGGGGCACTTCCTCAGCGGCCTGATCCCCGGCCGGTACATCAACAAGGGGACCATGAGCTACAAGGCGCCGGGGTTCGTCACCCATGCCGAGGAGGCCAACCATATCCACGATGACGCCGAGGTCTTTATCCTGCTGCAGGGCAAGGCGCGCATGGAGATGGATGGCGAGACGGTGGACCTCGTCACAGGCGACGTGCTCATCGTCGAGCCGGGGGAGAACCACCACCTCATCGCCGACGAAGCGGACCCCTGCATCAACCTCTGGCTGCACGCCGGGCCGGAGCGCAACCCCGCACAGATCAAATTCTAGCGCCATGCGCCGCAACGAGGATAACCACATGGATGGCCGTGAACGTTTTCGCCGCGCCCTGCGCTTCCAGCGCCCCGACCGCGCGCCGCGCGATCTGTGGGCCCTGCCGGGCATTCGGATGTACCGCCAAGACGAGCTGGAGGCGGTGCGGGCCCTCTACCCGCCCGACCTGACCGGCCCTGATTTCAAGTATGGCCCGTCGCTGCGGGCCAGAGGCACGCCCGCCGAGGTGGGGACCTACGTGGACGAGTGGGGCTGCCCCTGGACCGTGGCCGAGCCGGGGGTGGTGGGCGAGGTGAAAGACCCCCCGCTGGCCGACTGGTCCGCCCTGGACCATTACCAGCCGCCCTGGGAGATGCTGCGGGAGGCCGATTTCAGCCGCGTGAACGCGAGCTGCGCCGCCACCGACCGCTTTGTCTTGCGGGGAACCATGGCCCGGCCCTTTGAGCGGATGCAGTTCCTGCGCGGCTCGGAGAACCTGTACGTCGACCTGGGCTATGGCGCCGCCGAGATGTATCGCCTGCGCGAGATGCTGCACGACTTTTACTGCCGCGAGATGGAGCTGTGGGCCCAGACCGACGTAGACGGCATCTCGTTCATGGACGATTGGGGGACGCAAAAGGCGCTGCTCATCGCCCCGGCCATGTGGCGAGAGCTCTTCAAGCCCCTCTACGCCGACTATTGCCGCATCATCCACGGCGCGGGGAAATTCGCCTTTTTCCACTCGGACGGCCACATCTCTGCCATCATCCCCGACCTGATCGAGATCGGCGTGGACGCGGTCAACTCGCAGCTCTTTTGCCAGGACATCGAGGAGCTGGGGCGGCGCTTCAAGGGCCAGATCACTTTCTGGGGCGAGATCGACCGCCAGTGGGTCCTGCCTTTCGGCAGCGCGGAGCAGGTGCGCGAGGCGGTGCGCCGCGTGCGCCGCGCGCTGGACGACGGGCAGGGCGGCGTGGTGGCCGAGTGCGAGTGGGGCATCAACGTTAAGCGGGAGAACGTCGAGGCCGTGTTCGAGGCCTGGCTGGAGTAATCAAAGGAGAGCAAGATCATGCCCAAGCCTAACCTGTTGTTCATCTTTACCGACGAGCAGCGCGCCGATACCCTGGCCGCCTATGGCAACCGGCGCATCCAGATGCCCAACCTGAACCGCCTCGCGGAGCAAAGCGTGGTCTTTGACCAGGCCTACGTCACCCAGCCGGTCTGCACTCCCTCTCGTTCCAGCATCATGACCGGCCTATACCCGCACACCAGCGGCCTGACGGAGAACAACCTGGCCCTGCCGGACGAGGTCCCCTGCCTGGTGGAGCTGCTGGACCAGCCCGCCGAGTATGTCAAGGGCTACTATGGCAAGTGGCACCTGGGCGACGAGATTTTCAAGCAGCACGGCTTTGATGATTGGGTGGGCATCGAGGACAACTATATCGAGTACTACAGCCCCAAGCGCGACCGGGACACCCGCTGCGAATATCACCACTGGCTGGTGGCCAATGGCTTCACGCCCAAGAACGGCAGCGTCTTTGGCCGGGGCGAGGCGGCGCGGCTGCCGGAGGCGTTCGGCAAGCCGGCCTTTTTGGGGCAAGAGGCCTCGCGTTTCATCCGCGAGAACAAGGACAACCCGTTTAT
>JAAYEA010000290.1 GCA_012689325.1 Chloroflexota bacterium | reverse complement strand
TCGGTGGCCCCGCATTTCTTGGCGGCCTCCAGCCTATAGTCCAGCAGGTCGGTGGCAAAGATGCGGCTGGCGCCCGCGGCCCGGGCCACCTGCATGGTCAGCAGGCCGATGGGCCCGCAGCCCAGCACGGCCACCGTGGCCCCCACCTTTTGCTTGCCCAGGTCCACGGCATGGATGCCGATGCCCAGCGGCTCCAACACCGCGCCGTCGGCGAAGGTCATGCCGGGAAGCAGGGGGAAGCAATTGGCGGCGGGGTGGACCATATACTCGCGCATGGCGCCCTGGACGCCCGGCGAGCCCGCAAAGCGCACGCTGGGGCAGAGGTTCGAGTTGCCCTCGACGCACAGCTCGCAGTGGTGGCAGGGCATGGCCGGCTCCACGGCGACGGGCTGCCCGACGAACAGACCCGTGACGCCGGGGCCCAGCTCGGCGACCTCGGCGGCGAACTCGTGGCCGATGATCAGGGGCTCGTTGACCACCGCATCGCCGATCCCGCCCTCTTTGTAATAGTGCAGGTCCGAGCCGCAGATGCCCACCGCCCGGATGCGCAGCAACACCTCGCCGGGCCCTGGCACGGGCCGCGCCGCCTGCACGATCCGCATATCCCTCTCTCCATGCAGTTCAACCACGTTCATTGGGTAATAACTCCTTTCCATATGTGACACGCCATCATTTGGCGCTCGGGTGCTCGGTCGCGCCTATTATAGTGGCGCGCGGCCAAACGGACAAACGGGTTGCCTTTCCCGGGGCCTGGTGTATAATGTGGCCAAGGCGACCTTTCCTCGGCCAAGGACAAGACGCATGGCAGATTGGCTCGAACGCAACCGGCGGCTGGTGCTGGCCGCGCTGCTCAATGTGTCCCTCATCGGCGCGGTGATTTTTGGCGCGCGCTATCCCCGGCCGGCGCCGTTGGTGATCCAGACCGCCACCCCTGCGCCCACGGCCACGGAGGCGCCGTGCCGGGTATACGTCTCCGGCGCGGTGGCCCGCCCAGACGTCTATGCGCTGCCGTCGGGATCCATCGGCAAGGATGCGGTGGCCGCCGCCGGAGGGCCGTCTGCGGAAGCGGACCTGGCGCAGGTCAACCTGGCGCTGCCGGTCCGGGATGGCGACCAGGTTCACGTCCCCGCCAAGGGCGAGATGCCGCCTTCCAGGAGCCTATCGGTCCAGGAGGGCAAGGTCAACATCAACCAGGCTTCCGCCGCCGAGCTCGAGACCCTGCCCGGCATCGGCGCCGTCTATGCGCAGCGCATCGTCGAGTATCGCCAGGCGCATGGGTCCTTCAAGACCATCCAGGAGCTGGGCCAGGTGCAGGGCATCGGCCCCGCGACCATCGAAAAGATCAAGCCTTTGATTACCTTGCGCTGATCCCATTCCCAACAGGAGCATGACGTGGACACCTTGCAAGCCATCGCCGACCGTCGCAGCATCCGCCGCTACGAGCGCCAACCCCTGCCCCCCGAGGACCTCGCCAAGATCCTGGAGGCGGCGCGCTTGGCTCCTTCGGCGCGGAACCGCCAGCCCTGGCACCTCGTCGTGGTCAGCGACGGGGCGCAAAAGACCAAGCTGGCCGCGCTTTGCTTGGGGCAGCTCTGGCTAGCCGGGGCGGGGGCCATGTTGGTGGGCGTGGCGCTGCCCAAGGTCAGCGAAAAGTGGTGCGTGGTCGATGCGACCATCGCCATGCAGAACGCGGTGCTGGCCGCCACCGCCCTGGGCTATGGGACCTGTTGGATCGGGGCCTTTCACGAGGGCGGGGTCAAGGCGCTGTTGGGCATCCCCGAGGAAGCCAACGTGGTGGCGATCCTGCCCATCGGGGTCCCGGCGGAGCAGCCTGGCGCTCGCTCGCGCAAGCCCTTGGCCGAGTTGGTCTCCGCGGATCGTTACGGCCAGGGTTGGGATGGTTAGCCTGTACCCGCGGCGCCGCGGCATAGAGTGCCCGAGATGGGCAGAGGGGAGGACGGGATGAAAGGTCTCCGCATCGCCATGTTTATCGTGGGGGTCCTCATTGTGCTGGCAGGCCTGTCCATGCTCTTGGTGACGCGCCTGGAGGCGATGCGCGCCGCCGGCGAGGCGGTGGGCCCGGCCAACTGGGTGGCGCTCATCGATGCGCTGGGGCGCTTCTGGAGCCAGATCATCGCCGGGGTGGGCAAAGAGTATGGCGCCGGCCTTCTCGTGCTGGCCATTGGCGTGCTGGTGATGGTCCTGCCCATCGCACTCCCCACCCGCAAGCTGGCCTGAGCGCTGGCGGCACGCAAAAAAACACCGCTTTCCAGAGAGGGAAGCGGTGCTTGTTGGTGCCCCGGACTGGAGTCGAACCAGCACGCCCTAAGGGCACAGGTCCTCAACCTGCCGTGTATGCCATTCCACCACCGGGGCGAAACTGCCCATATTATAGCCCGTATCGAATTGTTGTCAACTCGATGACCCGGGAACTTGGTTGGGCGCGGCAGGGGCCCGGCGATGGCGCAGGAAGAGGAGGATGGCGCAAATGGCCGCCGCCGCCAGGGAAATCCACTGCGCCGTGGCCAGCGTGCCGATCTTCCAGGCATCGGGCCGCTGAAACTCGACCAGGAAGCGCCCGATCGGGTAATAGATGCCATAGAGCAGCAGCAGATCGCCATCGCGGAGCCAGTTCCTGAGCTTGCGCGCCAGGACCATAAACAGCCCAAAGCCGATCAGGTTCCACAGCGACTCGTACAGAAACGTGGGGTGGAACCGCTCATAGTCGGCGAACTCGGGGAGCCGGTGCATGGGGTCGATATAGATGCCCCACGGCAGGTCGGTGGGATAGCCATAGAGCTCCTGGTTGATGAAATTGCCCCACCGCCCGATGGCCTGGGCCAGCAGCAGGCCGGGCACCGCGATATCGGCCCAGTGCAAAAAGCTCAGCTTGGCCCGCCGGGTATAGATCCAGAGGCCGAGGATGCCCCCCAACACCGCCCCGATGATGCCCAGGCCGCCCGCTCGCGTGTTAAAAACCTGCAAGGGGTATTGGATATAGTAGTCCAGGCTCGAGATGACGTGATAGAGCCTGGCGCCCACGATGCCAAAGAGCAGGCAGAGCAGAAAGGCATTCCAGACGTGTTCGGGGTCGTCGCCGCGGCGCTCCGCTTCGCTCTGGGCGACATAGCCGGCGGCCAGCGTCGCCGCCACGATGATGATGCCGTACCAGGCCACGGAGATCGGGCCGATGCGAAAAGCGATGCTAGCTCCTCCCATGGTACATTCCTCCCCTTTTGCTGCGCCTATTATAACGCCGGTTGGCCCCATCTGCTAATGGGGCTGCACTGATCGCATGGGTCCTCAGCATGATCTGTGTCATGGCGAGGGACGGTCTCCTGGATAGAATCAGGCTAGCGAACGTGAGATCTGCCAAGGAGGATGCCATGTTGAAGGAAGGAACCGTTGCTCCCGATTTCACCTTGACCGATGACCAAGGTGACCAAGTCACCCTATCCTCATTCAGGGGCAAAAAGGTAGTGCTCTATTTTTACCCCAAGGACAATACATCCGGCTGCACCACCGAGGCGTGCGGCTTTCGCGATAGCCATGCCAAGATCCTGGCCAAGGGCGCGGTGGTCTTGGGCGTAAGCCCCGACTCGATCGAGTCGCATCAGGGTTTCAAGCTCAAGTTCGCCCTCCCCTTCCACCTCTTGAGCGACCCCGATCACACGGTCGCTGAGCTCTATGGAGTCTGGGGCGAGAAAAAGATGTATGGCAATACTTACTTTGGCATCTTGCGCACCACCTTTATCATCGATGAGCAGGGCAAGATCGCCAAGGTCTTTGAGAAGGTCAAGCCCGAAGGCCACGATGCCGAGGTTCTGGCCGCGCTGTAAACTGAAGACCAAGTCCGATATCCGCCCAGGCCCGCTCCTGGGCGGTATTTTGTGTTCGGAGGCGACGCGTCCGCGCCGCCGTGGAGGCAGTTCCTTTGTATAGCTAAGTAACTCTGGCCCGTTTGACTGTTGCCGGGCTCGGTGTTACAATGGCGCAATCCGTGTAGACAAAGGAGTACCATGCCTCCAACCATCGCAGAGGTGCAGAGCGCGGCCAAGGCCATCAAGGAGAACGTGGGCCGCGTCATCGTGGGCAAGGACCGCATCGTGGAGCTCATGCTCGTGGCCCTGTTCTGTGAGGGTCACGTTTTGCTCGAAGATGTGCCCGGCATCGGCAAGACCACCCTGGCCAAGGCCCTGGCGCGCAGCCTGGGCTGCGACTTTTCGCGTATCCAGTTCACCCCTGACCTCTTGCCCACCGATATCACTGGCGTCAGCATCTTTAGCCAGAAAAGCTCCGAGTTCGAGTATCGCCCCGGACCGATCATCTCACAGATCGTGCTGGCCGACGAGATCAACCGCGCGGGGCCGCGGACGCAGAGCGCCCTGCTGGAAGCGATGCAGGAGCAGCAGGTGACGGTGGACGGGGTGACCCGGCCGCTGCCGCGCCCCTTCCTGGTGATGGCCACGCAAAACCCCATCGAGTTGGAGGGAACCTTCCCGCTGCCCGAGGCGCAGGTGGACCGTTTCCTGATGCGCCTTGCCCTGGGCTATCCCGACGTGGAGGAGGAGCGCACCATCTTGCGCCGCTTCCGCGAGGCCGACCCCATGGCGGAGCTGGCGCCCGTCGTCTCGGGGCAGCAGGTGCTGGAGCTAGGCAATCGCTGCCGCCAAGTGCGCGTCACCCCCGCCATCGAGGGGTATATGATCGCCGTGGTGCAGGCCTCGCGCAATAACGAGGCGCTGGCGCTGGGGTCCAGCCCCCGCGGCACCATCTCGCTCTATCGCACCGCTCAGGCCTTTGCCGCCATCCACGGACGGGACTATGTCCAGCCGGACGACGTGCAATACCTCATCCATCCGGTGCTCGCCCACCGCCTGATCCTGAGCCCGGAAAGCCGCCTGCGCGGCCATACGGCCGGCGAGGTGCTGACCGAGATCCTCGACCGCATCCCGGTGCCGGTGGAGGAGAGCTGGTCCGTGCAGGATCGTGAATGAACAGCCCCGCCTGGTATGCGCTGCTGCTGATCCTCTTTATCATCAGCCTGGCCACGCGCTACGAGCTGCTGTTCTTCTTTGCCTTGCTGATGGCCCTGGCCTCGCTGGCCTCCAAGCTGTGGATGCGCTATTGCCTTTCTGGCGTGACCTATAGCCGGAAATTGGGCAATACGCACATCAACTATGGCGAAGAGACCGAGCTGATCATCGACGTGGTGAACGCCAAGCCGCTGCCTTTGGCCTGGCTGCAAGTCCTCGACATGTTCCCGTCCGATGTGACCATGGTCACCCGCCTGGCGGAAGAGGGCCCGCTGCGCGTCCTGGTCAACCTGATGGCGCTGAGCTGGTACGAGCGGGTGCAGCGCAAGTACAGAATCCGCGGCGACAAGCGCGGCGAGTTCGCCTTTGGCCCGGCGGATGTTATCTCGGGCGACATCTTTGGCTTTTACTGGCGCAGCAAGTCCGAGCCCAAGATCGACAAGCTCATCGTCTATCCCAAGGTGGTGCCCGTCGGCAAGCTGGGGTTTCTCCCGGCGTGGCCGCTGACGGAGCAAAAGACCAACCAGCGCCTGCTGGAAGACCCCCTGCGCATGGCCACGGTCCGCGAGTACGCCCCCGGCGATAGCTTTCGCCACATCCACTGGCGCGCCTCGGCCCGCTTGGGCAAGTTGCAGACCAAGGTCTTTGACCCCGGCGCGACGCAGGTGCTGATGCTCTTTACCGATGTGCAGACGACCCCCAACCCCTACGGCATGGAGCCGGACTATCTAGAGTTGGTGATCACGGCCACAGCATCCATCGCTCTGCATGCGCTGGCCTCCAAGCAGGGCGTGGGGTTGTATACCAACGGCGGCATCGGCAGTTCCAGCAAGGTGGCCCGGGTCGCTGCCAGTCGTCACCCCGCCCAGGGCGCCGCGCTGCTCGAGATCCTGGCCCGGCTCGATCCCTTCCGCCAGATGCCCATCGGCACCCTGCTCTATCGCGAGATGGCGACCTTGCCTTTTGGCGCGACGGTGGTGGTCATCACGGCGCTGCCTGGCCCGGAGGTCTATCGCGCCTTGTTGACCATCCGCGACATGGGGCACCCCGTCGCTTTGTTGACCGTTGGGGAAAAGCCCGTGCCGCCCCAAGGAAACCTCACGATCCATCACCTGGGAGGTCGCGATGCTTGGCAGCGTCTGGCGAAAATCGAGCTGGCTTGACGTCCTGGCCCTCCCGTTGGCCGTGGCCGTGATGCGGGTGGCTTGGTTCTACCCGCTGCTGGCCATCGCCACCTCGCCGGCCATCGCGGGCGCGAGCTCGGTGCTGGTCCCGGCCTGGCTGTTGTTGGCCTTTGCTTTCGGCAGCACGGTGCTGGCCCACCTGGCCAGCGACACGCCGGGCGGCTATGGCATCGCCATCCTGAGCGGGTTCGCAGCCTGCTTGACCATGCTGCTGGTGGCCTATCCCCCGGTCGGGATGGGGCTGGGCGCCTGGATCGCGGGGTTGGGACGCCAGGTCCTCTACTGGAACCAGACCCTGCCCGCGCCGGTGGTCCTCTTGGTGTCCACAGCCCTGCTGTGGTGGCGCGGGATGGCCACGCGCAACATGGATCACAGCGCCCTGACCATCTCCTTCGCCACCGGCGGCGTGATGATGATCATCGCGCTGGGCCTGGTGCGCATCTTTCCGCCCGTGCTGAGCGACGGCAACATCTTTGTTGCGGTCGTGGTCTTTTTGATGGCGGGGCTGGCCACGCTGGCGCTGGCAGGGGCCTCGCAGGCGCTCAAGCGCAGCGAGCGCGAGACCGGCATGCCGGTGCGCTTGAGCCGGCATTGGCTGCTGGCGGTGGTGGCGGTGATCGGCGCGGTGTTGGTCGTCGGCTGGCTGATCAGCCTGATCGTGGCCCCGGAAGGGGTGCGCCAGGTTCTGGACTGGCTGCGCCCGGTGTGGCGGCTGCTGGGCCAGATCGTGTACTATATCCTCTATCCTTTCATCTATTTGATCTTTTTGCTGCTCGGCCCCTTGCTGGATTTCTTCGAAGGGCGCGCCCGGCCGCCTGAAGAGGGCGAAGCCGTCGCCGAGCCGACGGAGACCCTGGAACCGGTGGAACGGGCGATCCGCGAGATGCCCGAGGCGCTGGATTTCTCCCTGCGCGCGGTGCTGCTGGTGGCGGCGGTCCTGATCTTTGTTTGGCTGGTGGTGCGGACCCTGCGGCGCATCAGCCCGGCAAAAAAGCCCGAGATAGACGAGAGCCGCGAGGGCGTTTGGTCCTGGGGGCTGATGCGCGACCAGCTCGCCTCGCTGTTTCGCCGGGCGCGGCAGGCGGCGCCTGTCCCGCTCTTCTGGCCTTTTGCCGGGAACCTCGCCGACCCGCGTTTGATTATCCGCGAGGCTTATCGACGGCTGTTGACCCTGGCGGTGGAGCGCGGCAAGCCGCGCGCCCAACGTGAGACGCCCTATACCTACCTCAACAAGCTGGGCGAGCTGGCGCCCGAGAACCGCCAGGACCTGCGCACGCTGACCGATGCCTACGTGGCGGCGCGTTATGATCCGGCGCCGCCATCGGCGGAGCAGGCTCAGGCGGCGACGGAGGCCCTGGAAAAGGTCCGGGCGGCGCTGCAGCCCGCTAGCCCTGCGGAAAACAATGGCACGAAATGATAGGCTGTTTGCCTATACTCGAGGGGGATGAGATGAAATCGAACGAGATCGCCCGGGCGCGCGCGCGGGCCCATGCCTATCTGGACAAGGCCGGCATCGTCATCACGCCGGAAGAGGCGGCGAACATCGAGATCGCCGATTTCGGGCTGGATGAGCTGGAGCAGACGGGCCTGGAGGTGGTCGTCTATGTGAACACGCCCCGGGTCTGCGCCAAAGAGCTCGTGCTCTTTCCCCGGCAGACCTGCCCTGAGCATCGCCACCCGCCCATGGGCGACCTATCCGGCAAGGAAGAGACCTTCCGTTGCCGGTGGGGGATCGTCTATCTCTACGTGCCCGGCGAGCCGGCGCCCACCCCCGCCTGCCGCCCGCCCAAGGGCCGCGAGCAGCACTATCACGTTTGGCGCGAGATCGTGCTGAGGCCCGGCGAGCAATACACGCTGCGGCCGGACACCTGGCATTGGTTCCAGGCGGGCGACGAGGGCGCGGTGGTCTCCGAGTTCTCCACCACCAGCCACGACGAGACCGATATCTTTGCGGACCCGCAGATTCGCCGCGTGTAGGGCCCAGCTCGCGCAGGAGGCCAGGACGTGAAAAAAGCGGTGATGTATGGCGCGGGCAACGTGGGGCGCGGCTTCTTGGGCCAGCTCTTTTCCGAATCCGGGTACGAGGTAGTCTTTGTGGACGTGGCGCCTGCTCTGCTGGCGGCGCTGAACGCGCGGCGTAGTTACCGCCTGGTGCTGGTCTCCAACCAGGGGGCGGAGCCGCTGGTGGTGGAAAACGTCCGCGCGGTGGATGGCCGCGACGTCCCAGCGGTTGCCGCCGAGATCGCCGAGGCCGACGTGCTGGCCACCGCCGTGGGCGCCAATATCCTGCCGCGCATCGCGCCGGTGGTGGCCGCGGGCCTGGCTCGCCGGGCCGAGCTGCGGCCTACGCAGCCGCTGAACCTCATCATCTGCGAGAACCTCAAGGATGCCCCGCGCCTCTTTCGCGAGATGCTGCGGGAGCACTTGCCCGTCGAGCTGCACCCCTATCTGGATACTTGCGTCGGGCTGGTGGATGCCGTCATCGGGCGGATGGTGCCGCTGGTCCCCGCCGCCGAGCAGGCGCAGGATCCCTCGCTGGTCTATGCCGAGCCCTATAAAGTGCTGCCCGTGAACCGGGCCGGGTTCGTCGGCCCGATCCCCGAGATCGTGGGCCTGGAGCCGCAAGGACGTTTCGAGGCCTATGTGGATCGCAAGCTCTACATCCACAATGCGGGCCACGCCATGCTGGCCTACCTGGGGGCGCTCAAGGGCCTGACCTACGGCTATGAGGCGCTGGACGACCCCGCCATCCGCCCATGGCTGCTGCGCGCGCTGGACGAGTCGCAGCGCGCCCTGGTGGCGGAGCATGGCCTGGACCCGGCGGCCCTGCGCGAGCACGTGCAGGACTTGCTTCAGCGCTTCGGCAACCGCGCGTTGGGCGACACCATCTATCGCCTGGGGCGCGACCCCCTGCGCAAGCTGGGCCGCACCGACCGGCTGGTGGGGGCGGCGCTCTTGGCGGCCAAGCACGGCATCGCGCCGGAGGCCCTGGCGCTGGGCATCGCCGCGGCGTTGGCCTTCGCGGACCCACAAGACCCCAGCGCCCTGACGCTGCAACGGCTCCTGGCCGAGCGCGGGCTGGAGGCGGCGCTGCGGGAGGTCTGCGGCCTGGATCGCGGCGCCGCGCCGGATCGCCGCCTGGCCGACCTGGTCGCTGCGCAGCTCGAGCAGGTGCGCGCGGGGACGTGGCAAGCGGCGGGAAGCGCGGCGTGATCTATACCGTCACCCTGAACCCCGCCCTGGACAAGACCCTGATCGCCACCGGCCTGGAGCCGGAGGTCATCAACCGCGCGGAGGTGGCGCGGGTGGACTGCGGCGGCAAGGGCATCAACGTGTCGCGGGCGCTGCGCAACCTCGGCCTGGAGAGCGTCGCCATGGGCTTGGTGGGCGGGGCCGCGGGCGAGTTGCTGCGGCAGGGCCTGGCGCAATTGGACCTGCGCGCCGATTTCACCTCCGTTTCCAGCGAGACCCGCGTCAACCTCACCATCCACGACCAACGCCGCAACGCGCTCATCAAGCTCAACGAGGCTGGCCCCGCTGTGACGGCGCAGGAGATTCGCGCCCTGGTGGACCAGGTGCGGGCGCGCGTGGCGCCGGGAGACTGGTGGGTGCTGGCCGGCAACCTGCCGCCGGGCGCGCCGGACGACCTCTATGCCACGCTGATCTCGGCCATCGCGGCGGGCGGCGGCCGGGCGCTGCTGGACACCTCCGGCACCCCGCTTGTGCTTGGGTGCGGGGCTCGCCCTTTCCTGGTCAAGCCCAACCGCGCCGAGGCCGAGTTTGCCCTGGACACGCGCCTGGCGACCAGGGATGGCCTCCGGCGCGGGTTGGGCGCCTTCCTGCGGCTGGGCATCGCGTTGCCGGTGATCTCGCTGGGCGCCGAGGGCGCTGCCGCGGCCTCTGGCGGCGAGATGCTGATGGCTGCGCCTCCCTCCGTGGCTATCCAGAGCAACATCGGCGCGGGCGACGCGCTGCTGGCGGGGTTTGCCTGCGGCCTGGCCCGTGGCTGGCCGCTGGGCGAGACGCTGCGCTGGGCGGTGGCGGCGGGCACCGCGGCGGCGATGGAGGAGGGCACCGGCATGGGCACCCTCGCCCGCACATCCGAGTTGCTGCCTCTGGTGACCTTGCGCCCCCTATAGCGGGGCACACGCCTCGATCTCTAGTGCAATTCTAACGCGCGCCCCCTTGACGTCTGGAGCTCGTTGTGATATACTATGCCTACCCCTCCCCATGAGGGGTGGGGTAGGCAGGGAGGATCGCGGTGCAAGACAAGGAAAAACAACAGGTGTTGCTGAGGCTCAAAAGCATCGAAGGGCACCTGCGCGGCATCCAGACTATGGTCGAAGAGGATCGCTATTGCATCGACATTCTCAAGCAGACCAAGGCGGTGCAACGCGCCCTGGCCAAGGTCGATAGCCTCATCCTCGATAACCACCTGCGCACCTGCGTCACGCGGGCCCTGCGCAGCCAGGACGGGGAGGAGCGCGACCGCGTCGTGGAGGAACTGCTGGACGTCTATGATGTATCCAGCAAAATGTAGCCGCTTTCGGCTAGAGGAGAGACCAACATGGCTAACCAGACTTTTTCCGTTCCCAACATTTCCTGCAACCATTGCGTGATGACCATCAAGCGCGAGCTCGGCGCGCTCAAGGGCGTGAGCAGCGTGGATGCCAGCGCCCAGACCAAGCAAGTGACGGTCGGCTATGACTCGGAGGCGACGCTCGCTCGGGTCAAGGCGACGTTGGAGGAGATCGGCTACCCCGTGGCTGCGTGAGCAGCCCTTCGTTGCCGTCCCATGTGGGAGGTTGCCCATGGCAGATAAACAGATCACCTTGCCCGTCCAGGGCATGACCTGCGCCTCGTGCGTCAGCCATGTGGGCCGGGCGCTGAAAAAGGTCCCCGGCGTGGAGGAGGCGCAGGTTAACCTGGCCACCGAAAAGGCCACGGTGCGCTATCAAGATGACGCGGCCTCGCTGCGGAGCATGGTCGATGCCGTCTCGGACGCGGGCTACCAGGTCGCGACGGAGACCATCACCCTGCCCATCGGCGGGATGACGTGCGCTTCCTGCTCGGCCCATGTCCAGCGGGCGCTGAGCAAGGTGCCCGGCGTGGTGGAGGCCAGCGTAAACCTGGCCACCGAAAAGGCCACCGTGACCTTTGTGCCCGAGTCCGCGGGCCTGGCCGAGTTCAAAAAGGCCGTGGCCGAGGCTGGCTACGAGGTGCTGGAAGAGCCCTCGGCGGCGGTGGCGGCGGCGCAAGAGCAGGAGGACCAGGTGGCGCGCAAGATGCGCCAGGCCCGCTTCAACATGCTGGTGGCCTGGGCCTTCACCGGGCCGCTCATCCTGTGGATGCTGGTCGAGATGGTGCTAGGGATCATGTGGCCCAATCACACCATCTTTAACCTGGGCATGATCCTGCTGGCCCTGCCGGTGCTGCTGTGGGTCGGGCGCTCCACCTATCGCGGCGGCGTGACGGCGGTGCTACACGGCTATGCCAACATGGACACGCTCATCGTGTTAGGCACCGCGGCGTCCTTCCTGACCGGCCCCGCCTCCTTTTTCTTCCCGGTGGCCAACTATGCCGGCGTTTCGGGCATGATCATGGCCTTCCACCTGACGGGGCGGTATGTGGAAGAGACGGCCAAGGGGCGCGCCTCCCAGGCGATCCGCAAGCTGCTCGAATTGGGCGCCAAAACCGCGCGCATCGTGCGCGATGGCCGCGAGATCGAGGCGCCCATCGAAGCGGTGCAGGTCGGCGATGTGATGGTCGTCCGGCCCGGCGAGCAGGTGCCCACGGATGGCCTGGTGCTGGAGGGCGAAAGCGCCATCGATGAGTCCATGGCCACCGGGGAATCCATGCCGGTGAACAAGCGCCCCGGCGACGAGGCCATCGGCGCGACGGTCAACCAGGAGGGCCTGCTGCGGGTCCGCGCCACGCGGGTCGGCCGCGATACCTTCCTGGCGCAGGTGATCAAGCTGGTGGAAGAGGCGCAAGGAACCAAGGTGCCGATCCAGGAATTCGCCGACCGAGTGACGGGCGTCTTTGTGCCGGTGGTGATCGCCATCGCGCTGCTGACGCTGCTCGCCTGGCTGGTGCTGCCCGGCGTGATGGGGTCGCTGGTGGAGCTGGGCTCCTTCCTGCCCTGGGTGAACCCCAACCTGGGCGTGGTGACGCTGGCCATCGTTTCCATGGTGGCGGTGTTCGTGATCGCTTGCCCCTGCGCGCTGGGCCTGGCCACGCCGACGGCCCTGATGGTGGGCAGCGGCATGGGCGCGGAGCACGGCATCCTCATCCGCACCGGCGAGGCGATCCAGACGCTCAAAGACGTCAAGATGGTCGTTTTCGACAAGACCGGCACGGTCACCAATGGCAAGCCCGCGGTGACCGATGTGGCGCCCTTGGGCGGCTACGATGCGGACGCGTTGCTGCGGCTGGCCGCCTCGGCGGAGCGCGGCAGCGAGCACCCCTTGGGCCGGGCCATCGTCCGCGGCGCGGAGGCGCGCGGGTTGGACCTGTGGGATCCCCGCGAGTTTCAGGCCGTGCGCGGCAAGGGGGTCGAGGCGCTGGTGGAGGGGAAGCGGGTGCTGGCCGGCTCGCGCAGGCTGCTGGAAGAGCGCGGCGTGGATCCCGCCCTCGCCGAGGAGACGCTGCGCGGCCTGGAGCAAGAGGCCAAAACCGCCATGCTGGTGGCTGTGGACGGCCAGGTGGCCGGCGCCATCGCCGTGGCCGATACGCTCAAGGACAGCTCGGCGGAGGCGATTCGCGAGCTGCAGCGCATGGGGCTGCAAACCGCCATCATTACCGGCGACAACCAGCGGACCGCCGAGGCCATCGCCCGCCGCGTGGGCGTGGATCAGGTTCTGGCGGAAGTGCTGCCCGAGGGCAAGGTGGACGAGGTGCGCAGGCTGCAGGAGCGCTTTGGCCTGGTCGCCTTTGTGGGCGACGGCATCAACGACGCGCCCGCCCTGACGCAGGCGAACGTGGGCATCGCCATCGGCACGGGGACGGATATCGCCATCGAGGCCAGCGACGTGACGCTGGTGCGCGGCGACCTGACCGGCGTGGTCGAGGTGATCAACCTGAGCCGGGCCACGTTCCGCAAGATCAAACAGAACCTGTTCTGGGCCTTTTTCTACAACGTGATCATGCTCCCGTTGGCGATCATCGGTTGGATGCACCCCGTCCTGGCCGAGATTGCCATGGCCACCTCCTCGGTCACCGTGGTGACCAACGCCAATATGCTGCGCCGGGTGGACATCCGGCCGGAATACGCGCGCCGTCAGAAGTAGGCGACCCAAGCCAGGGGCGAGATGGACGTAGCTGTCCATCTCGCCCTTTTTTGTTTTGTTGCCACGACTGGCTACGTGGCGCATTTGCCAACGGCCCGCGAGTTGCTACAATGGGGCCATGCAACTCGCGCGGGCGCGCTCCACCGGGGGACTAGCCCACGCGGCCGGCTGCCCCGCCCGGCGGGGCGAGCACCTAGCAAAGGTTCGAGGAGGCATCTTTTATGGCTATCTATCTGGACGATCGCTCCTATCGCAAGTCCCACGAGTGGGTCATCATCGACGGGGATGTGGCGACCACCGGCATCAGCGACTTTGCGCAGGAGGAGCTGAACGACGTCGTGTATGTGGATTTGCCCGCGGCGGGCGACGTGTTCGGCTTGGGCGATGCCTACGCTGTCATCGAGTCCGTCAAGGCGGCATCGGATATCTATATGCCCATGAGCGGCGAGATCATCGAGGTCAACGAAGCGCTGACCGAGGCCCCGCAGATGGTGAACGAGGATCCCTTTGGCAAGGGCTGGCTGGTCAAGCTGCGCCTTTCCAACCCTGAAGAGGCC
>JAAYEA010000289.1 GCA_012689325.1 Chloroflexota bacterium | reverse complement strand
CACACGAAATACACGAAAACGCAAGACCGCTTCCGATTTCGTGTGTTTCGTGTTTTTCGTGGTTATCTCCTCTCCTCCTTCGTGGTGATCTCCTACCCCGCTTCGATCCTCGCGGCGGATTCGCGGGCGCACTTGCCCAGCGCGCCGCCCTCCTCCGCCACCCGCCGCAGATCGGCCAGGGCGCGGGGGTCGGCCAGGTCGCCCAAGGCGATGGCCGCCATCCGCCGCACCCGCGGGTCGGGGTCATACAGCGCCACCAGCAGCGGGAGGGTCGCCTGGGGGTCGCCCAGCTTGCCCAGCGAGGCCGCCGCCGCCTGGCGCACCGCCATCTCGGGGTCCTCCAGCGCCGCCACCAGCGAGGGGACGGCGCAGAAATCGCCCACGTCGCCCAGCGCCAGCGCCGCCGCCTGGCGGACGGGGTGCTGGGGGTCGCGCAGCGCCGCGATGAGCGGGAGCGTCGCCCGCGGGCCCAGCCGGATCAGCGCCAGCGCGGCGTGATAGCAGATGGCGCCCTGGGTCTGGTGCAGCATCCGCTCCAACTGCTCGCGGGCCAGCTCCTCGCGCGCGGCCACCTCCGCCGCGTCGTCGTAGCGCTGGGCCTCCAGCAGTTGGTGCATCAGGATGATCGCCTGGACCGAGTTCATCGCGCCCCCTTTGATGGGGGGCATTGTAGCGCAAGGCGGGGAAAGGGGCAAGCTAGCCGCTGGCGGCGATGGTATAGCCGTGGCGGGGGACGGTGCGCAGGTAGGTGGGGGCGTCGGGGCGCGGCTCGATCTTGCGGCGGAGGTTCTTGATGTGCATGCGCACCAGCCCGGCGTTGCCCGAGCCCTCGGGGTACTCCCACACCTCGCGCAGCAGCCGGTCGCTGGAAAAGACCTCGCCGCAGTGGGACATGAGGTGGTGGAGCAGTTGGTACTCCATGGGGGTGAGCAGGGCCACGCGCTCCCCGGCGCAGACCTGAAAGGTCGCGGGGTTGAGCGCCAGCGCGCCGGCTTGCAGCCGCTCCGCCGGCGCGGCGTCGGCGTGGCGGCGCAACAGCGCCCTCACCCGCAGCCGCAGCTCCATGACGTAAAAGGGCTTGACCAGGTAATCGTCGGCGCCGGCCTCAAAGCCCAGGACCTTGTCCTCCAGCGCGGCCTTGGCGCTGAGGAGGAGGATGGCGAGGCCGGACCAGGCGGGGTTGGAGCGCATCTTGCGGCAGAGCTCCAGGCCGTCCATGTCGGGCATGGCCAGGTCGAGGATGGCGAGGTCGAAGCGGCGCTCGCGCAGCAGGGCCAGCGCCTTGCGGCCGCTATCGGTGGTGGTCACCTGGTGGCCGGCCGGCTCGAGCGCCTTGCGCACGATCTCGAGGATGTGGTGCTCGTCATCTACCACAAGGATGCAGGGCATGGCTCACCTCTGGGCAAGATCGGGGCTCCGCGGCCCTCTCCGCACATTATAGCACGGGCGATGGGATTGTCAAGTATCAACTATGCGATTTAGGGGGGAGACTGCACCGCAGAGACACAGAGGACGCAGAGGCTAAGAGGGTAGGAGGAAGAGGATTGTAGGGGCGAACCTTGTGTTCGCCCTCTTGCCAGTGTTCGCCCTCTTGCCGGTGTTCGCCCTCTTGCCAGTGTTCGCCCTACTGCCGGTGTTCGCCCTCTTGCCGGTGTTCGCCCTCTTGCCAGTGTTCGCCCTCTTGCCAGTGTTCGCCCTCTTGCCGGTGTTCGCCCTCTTGCCGGTGTTCGCCCTCTTGCCAGTGTTCGCCCTCTTGCCGGTGTTCGCCCTCTTGGTTGCGTTCGCCCTCTTGCCAGGGCGATCACGGGGGATCGCCCCTACCACAGGCGACGCGATCCGCGCCTACTCGATCACCATCGCCGGGTCGCGGTCGGGATGGGCGGCCTGGCCCTGAAAGCCGGCCAGCTCCAGCCCCTCCACGTCGTGGCATTCCAGCGCCGGGCCGTAATAGTCGGGGCGCCGCTCGCCCCAGGCGACGCGCACGTTCCGCAGCGCCACGTCGCGGGCCCGCTCGATATAGACGCCGGCGTTGCGGTGCGCATAGACGCCCACCTCGTCCTCGCCGCCATAGGGCCGCCGGTCGTACAGCCCACCCGGCCACTGGCTGGTTTTGCCGATCTCGACGCGGACGTTATCCAGCGCCACGTCCTCGATGACGCTGTCCTCCGACCCGCCGATAAAGAGCCCGTTCTCCCCCTGGCAAAGCACGTTGCTCACCCGCACGTGGCGGACGCGGCCCAGCTTGCGGCCCGGGCGCCGGTGGTAGGCCGAGATATAGATCGGCTCGGACTTGCCCCAATACTCGTGGTAGAGCAGCTCGCTGCGCATGATCAGGTTGGAGCAAATGATGTTCTCCACGTTGCCGCCGTCGCGGAGCTGGATGGAGACGCCGCGGCTGCTCCCCAGCACCACGCACGAGTCGAACACCACGTTGCGGATGTCGCCGTGGGACTCGGTGCCGATCTTGAGCCCCGCCGAGCGGGTCAGCAGGGTGCAGCCGGTGACGGTGATGTTCTCGCAGGGGCCCAGCTCGTCATAGCCGGCGCGGGCCTTGAGCACGATGGCGTCGTCGGCGGCCTGGATATAACAATCGCTGATGCGCACGTTGCGCGAGCGGTCGGGGTCGATGCCGTCGCAGTTGGGAACCTTCAGATCGTTGAGGATGCGGATCCCCTGGATCAGCACGTCCTCGCAGCCCAGCAGGTGCACGCACCAGAGCGCCGAATCGCGCAGCGTCACGTCGCGCAGGGTGACGTTGCGGCAGCGGGTCAGCATGATAAAGCGGGGGCGAAAGTCGCGCAGGCGATCCAGGGCATAGATGTAGGTGCGGTCCTCCCGCATGAACTTGACGCCCTGGCCGTCGATGGTCCCCGTGCCGGTGATGGCGAGGTTCTCGGCGCCGTCGGCCTGGATCAGCGCGCCCTCGGGATAATCGGCGGGGTCCAGGCTGCCCAGCAGCGTCGCCCCGCTGACGAGGTTGAGCGTGACGTGGCTGCGCAGGGTGAGCTGGCCGGTGAGGTAGGTGTGCCCGCCGGGGACCCAGACCACCCCGCCGCCCTCGGCGGCGCAGGTGTCGATGGCCCGCTGGATGGCGGGGGCGTCGTTGGT
>JAAYEA010000034.1 GCA_012689325.1 Chloroflexota bacterium | reverse complement strand
CTGGGCCGGTTGCGGATTGGGGCAATCCGTGGTATGCTCCAAGGGAGGCGCGGCTCCGCCCTGGATGAGGTTGGGTCGGGGGTGCGCTGGCGCCCCACGGAGGATGTGGGCCACTAGCGGCCCGATGGCTGGTGCGCCCCGATTGCCCCACAACGAGATCGCGCAGCGGGCGGAAATGCCGGCCCAGGGAGGCTCGCGGGCCGTATCTTGGCGCCGCCTTGACCGTCCTTATCCAGTGAAAGGGATTCCTATGCTGTTGCGCAAGCAAGGATGCGGAGGGAAAGCATGATGACGGAGCACAAAGGTAACAGCAGCGCTCATCTCGCCCACGGAGGACGCCAGGCGCTGCGCGTGGGGCTGCTCGCGGTGGCGCTCCTGGTCCTGGTCTGGGGCCTGCTCGGCGCGGGGCTGCTGGACGGGCGGCTGGCCCCCTCCATCTCGTCCGCCGCCGAGCCCGAGACGGTGCATTTCCAGGAGGGCCTCAACAGCTATGCGGGGACCACCGACACGTACATCAACCGCTGGTTCCCGGACACGTCGTATGGCTGGTATAATACCATGTCCGTGCGCGCGGCGGACTATATGTCGTCCCTGGTGCGCTTTGACCTCTCCTCGATCCCCAACTCGGCCACGGTGATCTCGGCCACGCTGCAGCTCTGGTGCACCGGCACCGGCGGCCAGACCGTGGACGCCAGCGCCTTCCGGGTGGTCCGCCCCTGGTCCGAATCGCTGGCCACCTGGAACGCCGCCGACGCCAGCGTCTTTTGGGGGACGGCGGGGTGCAACAGCACCACCACCGACCGCCTGCCCGATCCCGAGACGATGGTCGTCCTCTCCGCCGCCAGCCGCTGGTACGAGTGGGCGATCCCCAACATGGTGCAGGCCTGGATCGCCAACCCGGCCAACAACCAGGGCGTGATCCTGCGCGGCTCGGGCGAGCATTTCGTCCAGTTCTCCTTCGCCTCCTCCGAGTACTGGAGCCTGGACCTGCGACCCCGGCTGAGCGTCCGCTATGTGGACGGGCCGCTCTCCACGGCGACCTCGACGGCCACGGCCACGGGGACCTTTACGCCGACGCCCACCTCCACGTCGTTCCAGACCTTCACGGCCACGCCCACGGGCACGGTCCCGACCTCCACCCACACGCCCACGCCGACGGCCACCCCGACGGGCGGCCCCGGCAACGTAGAGATCCGCATCGTCCCCGACTCGCGCACGGCGCTGCTGAACGAGATGTTCACCCTGGACGTGATGGTCCTGGCGCCCTCCGGGCCGGTGGATTCCAGCAGCGTCTATATCAACTTTGACCCCGCCGTGCTCCAGGTGGTGGATGGCGGCGGCGCGCCCACCAACGCGATCGTGCCGGACGCCACCTCGCTGCCGATCCTGCTGCTGAACCAGGTCAACAACGGCACCGGGCGCATCGACTATGTGGCGGGGGCGGCCTTGCCGCCGGCGGCGCCGCCCAGCGGCTATTTCCGCGTGGCGACCATCCGCTTCAAGGCGGTGGCCACGGCGCCGGGCGGCACGCCCGTGACCTTTTCCTTCGGCGCGCCCCGGCAGACGATGACGCTCTATGCCGGGCTGAACAACCTGGGCAGCCATACCGATGGCGTCGTCTTTGTCTCGGCCTCCACGGCCACGGCGACGGCCACCGGCACGGTGCCCACCGCCACGCCGACCCATACCGCCACCCACACGCTGACGCCCACGAACACCGCGACGCCCACCACCCCGGCGGCCACCGCCACGTGGACAGCGACGGCCACGGCGACCTCCACGGGCCAGCCCACGGCGACGCGCACCTCCACGCCCATTGGCCCCACGCCCGGGACGGTCTCGCTCTACCTGGACCCGTCGCCCAGGGTGGCCACGGTCAACGAGATATTCACCCTGGAGATCCGGGTCAACGCCTCGAGCCAGGCGGTGGATTCCGGCGCCATCTATATCGACTTTGACCCCACCTTCCTGCGGGTGGTGGACGTGGCGGGGAACCCGGTTGCCAGCATCATCCCCGCCGATCCCTTCTCGGTGGTGCTGGAGAACGTGGTGAACAACACCTTTGGCACCATCAACTATCAGGCGGGCATCCCCTCCGGCCCGGCCTGCAACGGCGTCTGCACCGTGGCGACCATCCGCTTCAAGGCGCTGGTCCCCACCGCCAGCACGCCGCTGATCTTCCACTCCACCGTGCCGCGGCGCACGCGCATGGTGCTGGGCGGGATCAACCAGAACACCAATACCCCCTTGGGCTCGGTGGTGATCGGCGGCTCGCCGGCGAACACGGCGACCCCCACCGCCACCACCCCGGCGAGCACCGCCACGCCCACGCGGACGCCCACGGCGACCTCCACCGGCCAGCCCACGGCGACGCCGACCCAGACCCTGGCGGCCCCGGGCGGGGTCTCTATCGCGCTGGAGCCCGGCCTCAAGATCGTCACCGTCGGGCAGACCTTTGACCTGACGGTGCGGATCAACGCGGGGACGCAGCCGCTGGACGGCGCGCAGGTGTACGTGAACGTGGACCCGGCGGTCTTTCAGGTGGTCAACGTGATCCCCGACCTGTCTCGCTTTGCCGATATCGTCTCGCCGGCCAGTTGGGATAACGCCCTGGGCCACATCGGCTACGCGGCGGGGCTATTGGCGGGGCCCGCGCCCACCGGCAGCTTTAACATCGCCACGCTGCGGCTGCAAGCCATCGCCCCCGCGGGCGGCTCGCTGATCCGCTTCGCCTTCCACCCGCCGCTGCGCGACACCAAGGTGGCCTATCAGGGGGCGCAGTGGCGGCCCACCTCGGTGGACGCCATCGTGCTGGTGAGCGCCAGCGGCCCCGTGGCCACGGCGACGCCGACGAACACCCCCACCCCCACGGCCACGCCGACCCTGGGCGCGCCCTCGGGGACGCTGACCGGCCGGGTGATCCTGGAAGGGCGCTCCGACCATAGCGGCGCGCTGGTGACCATCGGCAGCCGCTCGGCGCTGACCGCCGCCAACGGGACCTTTACCATCGCCGGCGTGCCGGTGGGGCTGTATACCGTGCGCGCCAGCCGCGTGCCTTACCTCTACGCCGACAAGAGCGGCGTGGTGATCACCAACGGCGCGACGACGGCGCTGCCCGACGTCGGCCTCTATGGCGGCGACTGCAACAGCGACGGCATCGTGGACGTGGCCGACATGGTGATGGTGGGCATGGCCTGGCAGGCGACGCCGGCCGACCCGGCCTGGAACCCGGCGGCGGACATCAACGGCGACGGGATCGTGGACCTGGTGGACCTGTTGATCATCGGGAGCAACCACGAGCGCACCGCCCCCACGGCCTGGGCGATCTTTTAGGCCCGGCGCCTCAAGAAGCGAAACCTCCCCGTCGCCAATCGGCGGCGGGGAGGTTCTTTTGTCCACGACGGGGAGCGCGGCGCAGGGATCCCCCCTGCCCCCCTTGCTAAGGGGGAGCCTCCAGCCGGCGGGCGCGCGTCCCGACTTGTGACCTTCGACTTTCGACCTTTGACTCTCTTTTACGACACCCTAGGCACCCGCGCCAGGATCTCGGAGATCACCTCGTAATTGATGGTGCCCAGCCGCCGGGCCACGTCCTCGGCGGTGAGGCGGTCGGCGCCCTGCTGGCCGATGAGCACCACCTCGTCGCCCTCGCGGGCGTCGGGGATGGCTGTCACGTCGATCATGGTCTGGTCCATACAGACGCGGCCCACGAGGGGCGCGCGCCGCCCGCGCACCAGCACCTCGCCCCAGTGGGCGGGGCCGCGGCGAAAGCCGTCGGCATAGCCCACGGGGATCACGGCGATGCGGGCGGGCCCCGCGGTATGATAGGCGCGGCCATAGCTGATCGCGCTCCCCGCGGGCAGCGCTTTCACCTGGGCGATGGTGGTCTTGAACGACAGGGCGGGGCGAAAGCCCGGCGGGCAGCCGACCTCCGGCGAGGGGTCCAGCCCGTACATGGCGATGCCCAGCCGCACCAGGTTGAACCGCGACTCGGGGAGAGTCAGCAGCGCCGCGCTATTGGCGGCGTGGACCCAGCGCGGCGAGACGCCCGCCTCCTCCACCGCCCGCAAGACCTCCCGAAAGGCGGCGAGCTGCGCCAGGGTATAGGCGCGGTCCAGCTCGTCGGCGGAGGAAAAGTGGGTAAAGACCCCCTCGAGCTCCAGGCCGGGGAGCTCCCGCGCCTGCCGGACAAAGTCGGCGGCCTGGTCGGGCAGCAGTCCCAGCCGCCCCATGCCGGTATCCACCTTCAGGTGGGCGCGGGCGACGCCGCGCAGCTCCACCGCCGCGCGGCTGAGCGCCCTGGCCACGTCCAGCGAAAAGAGGGTGGCCGTCACGTCGTGGAGGACCATCTCGCGGGCCTGCCAGGGGGGCGTATAGCCCAGCACCAAGATCGGCGCGGCGATCCCCGCCTGGCGGAGCGCCAACGCCTCGCCCAAGCAAGCCACGCCCATCAGGCGCGCGCCGTTGTTCAGCGCGGTGCGCGCCACCTTGACGGCGCCGTGGCCATAGGCGTCGGCCTTGAGCACCGCCATGATCGCCACCTCGGGGCCGATGATCTCGGCGACGCGCCGCACGTTGCCAGCGATGGCCTCCAGGTCAATCTCCACCCAGGTGGGGCGCGCGGGGCTCAGCAGGCGGACCCGCTCCCAGGCGGGGCCCTGGCGGGGCAACTGGGCCCGGTCGGCGGGATCGGCCAGCAGCGCCGCCGTCACCTCCTCCATGCGGGCCTCCGCCGAGCCCTTGAGCAGCGCCACGTCCCCCGGCCCCAGCGTCCCTTGCAGCGCGCGGATGGCGTCCTGCGCGGCATAGGTGACGACGATGCGGTCGGCGGGGAGGCCGGCCTCGCGGGCGGCCTCGGCGATGAGCTGGGCGCGCTCGCCGCGGGTCACCAGGAGGTCCACGATCCCCGCGGCGCCGCGGCCCACCTCCCGGTGGCCCTGGGCTTCGTAATCGCCCAGCTCGAGCATGTCGCCCAGCACGGCGATGCGCCGCCGGGCGGGCAGCTCGCGCAGCGTCGCGAGCCCGGCGAGGACGGCGGCGGGGCTGGCGTTATAGGTGTCGTCCAGGAGGAGGCTGCCCCCTGCCCCCGCCAGTGGATGGAGGCGGCCGGGGAGCGGGCGGAGCGCGGCCAGCGCCGCGGCGGCGTCGGCGAGGGGGACGCCGCGGACGAGCCCCACGGCGAGGGCGGCCAGCGCGGCGAAGATATTATGTCGCCCCAACAGCGCCAGCCGCACGCGGAGGGAGGAGGAACGAGTCAAGTCGTTACTACATGGATTGGAGGTAGTCGCGACTTGAGTCGCGTCTTCG
>JAAYEA010000288.1 GCA_012689325.1 Chloroflexota bacterium | reverse complement strand
TCGCCTGGTGGCCGGAGAATAGCCTCGTGCTGGAGCGCCCCGGCCGGTTCGACGCCGAGCTGGTGGACGTTTACCTGTCTGGCTGGTCCCCCGGCGGCATCATCCTCGATCCCTTTGCGCGCGACCCCGAGGTGGTGTGGCGGGCGCAGCGCCGGGGATTCTCCACGATCTCGATCCATTTTGACCCGCTGGCCCATTTGGGCCTCGCCATCGCGCTCGATCCGCCCGCCGTCTCAGCGCTGGATTCCACCGTGACCCGGCTCGCCGACTCGCCCAAGCGCGGCGTGCCCCTGCGCCAGCATATCCAGGAGCTCTATCGCACCACCTGCGCCACGTGCGGCTCCCCGGCCATCGCGGATGGCTACCTCTGGGATCGCGATCAGGGCGCGCCGGTGCGCAAGCGCTACCGCTGCGCGACCTGCCAGCAGGCGTTCGAGGATCCTGTCGCGGAGGCGGACCTGGCGCTCGCCCACAGCGTGCCGGTGGAGGGGCTCTATCGCTCCTACATCCTCGACCGCTTTTCCGGCGCGGGCGAGGAGGCGCGCGAATTGGTTCAGGCGCTCTTGGCGCTGTATACGCCCCGCAGCCTCTATGCCCTGGTCCAATTGGCGCTCAAGATCGACGCGTTGTATCCGGATGCGGCGTCCAAGCAGCCGCTCTTCTGGCTGTTGCTGCAATGTCTGGACCTCTGCACCAATTTGCACCCCGACCCGGCGGGCCATGCCGCCTATCGCCCGCAGCGGCCCCGCGCGCCGCGCCAGTATCTGGAGATCAATGTGTGGCTGGCCTGGGAGCAGGCTTGGGCCGCCCTGCGCGAGCTCAAGCCCGCTTCCGTGCGGCTGGCGCCCAATCCGGCGGACTTGCTGGCCGCCGCGCCTGCGGGACCGCCCGCCCCGGCGGCCTATGTGGGGCTGCGTTCCATGCGCGACCTGGCCCAGCACCTGCCCGCGCGGAGCGTGGCGGCCATCCTGGCGCAGCCGACCCAGTTCGACGTGGTCTATTGGCCGCTGGCCTACCTTTGGAGTGGGTGGCTTTGGGGCGAGCAGCGGGCCGCGCCTCTCTGGAGCCTGGCGCGGCGCAAGGCCCCATCCTGGAGCTGGTACCTGCAGGCCGTCGAGGTGGCGCTGCACGTCCTGGGGCGGCTGCTCAAGGCCGATGGCCAACTGGTCATGGCCTTCGAGGCCGCCGACCAGGCCTATCCCGCCCTGCTGATGCTGGCGGCGGCCAAGGCGGGGCTGCGGCTGGTGGAGACGGGGTTCGCGCCGGGCGATGCGGCCCATTGGACGGCGCCCTCGGCGAGTCAGCGCGGCGGCTACCGGCAGACCTGGGCGCTCCACGAGCTCCCGCAGCCCGCGCCCATGCCTCGCGAGGCGCTGGAGGCTGCGCTCCGGGAGGAGGCGCGCCGGGCCACCGTCGACACCCTGACCCAACGAGGCGAGCCAGTCGGCGCAACCCTGCTGCGCTACGCCATTTGGCGCCGATTGGAGGAGCGCGGCCTCTTGCGGCAGGCCATGGCGGGCCAGGTGGAGGGCGGCGCCTGGGATGCCGTGAGCGAGCAGGTCAAGCGAGCGCTGCAAGAGGGCGTGGCGAGCGAGGTGGTCTGGCTCTCGGAAAAGGAGGGCGGCGAGGAAGGCGCCTGGTGGCTGCAGCGGCCCGGTTCCCTATCGCCCCCTCTCGACGATCGCGTGGAGCAAGCAGTGCGCGAGTTGCTTCCGCAGCGGCCAGCCTGGACCTGGCGCGAGCTCGTGCGGCGGATCGAGGCGGATTTCCCGTTTCCCGCCACGCCGGAGCCGGACCTGGTCAGGCGGTGCCTGGAAGCCTATGGCGACCCCGTGGACGAGGCGCGCTGGCAGGCGGCAGCGACGGACGCCGCCTGGCGGATGAACCTGATCGAGGCGCTGGCCCGGCTGGGCTATCGCCTCGGCTGTGGCGTCTGGATTCGTCCTGCTGGACCGGAGGCAGCCGGAGACCTTGGGCCAGCCTCCTTCCCGCCCGAGGCGGACGTCGTCTGGGCCCGGAGCCAGGAGGTCCGGCTGAGCTTTGTGCTGCGCGAGACGGCCCAGATCGATGACTTGCTGTCGGAAAGCTCTGTGGGCGAGCGGTACCTCGTGATCCCGGCGCGCCGGGCGGGCCTGCTGCGGGCCAAGCTCGCGCGGTCGCTGCTGCGGCGGCAGCGCCTGGCGGCGGCCGCGTGGCGCATCATCAAGGACGATCACCTGGTCAACCTGGCGCAGGGCGCCCAGGTGAGCTGGCACGAGTGGGCCGAGGCCGTGGGGCTGGACCCGCTGATCGAGCGGGACGAGGCACGTTTGCCGCTTTTCGGGACGAGCTGAGGCGGGGCCCTGTTGCCAGTTCCTCCCTTGCCGGTATAATAGGGCCACCGGCGATCCGCCAGCAACCACGACCATGGAGGAGTGAGCGTATGGGAGCCGAACTCAACATCGCCTTTGTCACCTCGGAAGTGCGCCCCTTCGCTGCCACCGGCGGGCTGGGGGACGTGGCCAGCGCCCTGCCCAAGGCGCTGCGCCAACAGGGGCATCAGGTGCGCCTGATCATGCCCGCCTATGCCATGATCGCAGAGCAGGGCTACGAGCTGGAGGAAGTCCCGGGCCTGGGCGAGCCCATCTCGGTGCCCAACCTTGGCGAGGTCGAGGTCAAGATGGCCACGCTGCCCGATAGCGGCGTGCAGGTCTATCTCCTTGACGCGACCACCTACGACTTTTACCGGCGCACCAAGGACCGCGCCGGCCTCTATGGCTGGCCCGACGACGCGCGCCGGTTCATGTTGCTCTGCCGGGGCACCCTGGAGCTGCTCAACGCGCTGAACTGGAAGCCGGACGTGATCCACTGCAACGACTGGCAGGCGGGCCTGATCCCCGCCTATCTGGACAGCGTCTACAAGTACGATTTCCTCAATACCGCCACGCTCTATACCACCCACAACATCCTCTTCGGCGGGCCTGGGGGGCTCTCCACGCGCACGCTGCGCGAGGCGGGGTTGGGGCTCGAGCTGGTCCCGGTGATCCATCCGCACGAGTATTACGGGCATTTCAGCTTTAGCAAGGGCGCGCTGTCGCTGGCCGACGTGGTCAATACCGTCAGCCCCACTTACGCCCAAGAGATCCTGCAGCCGGAATCCGACCCGCTGCCCTATCCGGTGCGCATCACCGAGGGCTCCAGCGCCACGGAGCATACCTGCCGCATCCCCAATGGCGTCGGTTTCTATAATGTGCTGCGGCACCGGCAAAAGGCACGGCCCTTCCTGGGCATCCTGAACGGCATCGACACGGACTATTGGAACCCCCAGACCGATCCCCACCTGGCGATGAACGTGGTGGCGGGGTTGGCCAAGGGGCTGGCCAAGCCGATCGAGGTGGAGCCCGCGACGCCGGGGCAGTTGAGCTTTGGGCCCGACCTGCCCGACGAGGTGCTTTGGCAGCGCAAGGCCCTCAATAAGCGGCGGCTGCAACAGATTTGCGGCCTGGATGTGGACGACCAGGCGCTGCTCATCGGGCGCGTGGCGCGCATCGGCGACCAGAAGGACTATTTGCTGATGGCGGAGGGGGCTCGGGCGCTGCAGGCGATCCTGGAGATGGGCTGCCAGGTGGTGATCCTGGGGCGCGCCTCGGCGCAGGATGTGGCCGGGCAGTGGTACCGGGCCGAGTACGAGCGGTTCGACAAGGTCTATCCCGGCCAATTGGCCTATATCAACAGCCGGTGGCAGCGCTGGCTCGGCAAAGGGCTGCCCGCCGACGCCGATTTCGAGTTCGAGCACCTGCTCTACGCTTGCAGCGACGCCTTCCTGATGCCCTCATTGCACGAACCCTGCGGCCTCTCCCAGATGGTGAGCATGCGCTACGGCTCGGTGCCCATCGTCCGGCGCACCGGCGGCTTGGCCGATACGGTGCGCGACGCCGAGGCGCCGCCGGATGCCCGCAAGGGCGGCGGTTTCGTCTTTGACGAGCCCTCGCCGCAGGCCCTGGTGGAGGCGGTGCGGCGCGCGCGGGAGGTTTTCGGCCAGCAGCCCATGCGCTGGCGGGCGCTGGCGCGCGAGGGCATGAGCAAGGACTTTTCCTGGGGCCCGTCGGCGCGCGAGTACGCCGATGCCTACCGCCTGGCCAGGGAGGTCAAACGCAAGATCAATCACCTGGACGACTAGCGGGGAAACCAACCTGCCAAGTAGCCCGGCAGAGCGCCGGGCTATTCTTTTTGTCGCAGACTGCGGAGGCGCTCCAGCAGGCTGGGCGCGGTCCCGCGCGGGGGCGTGTAGCCGAAGGGCAGGCGCGAGAGGACAAGCGCGCCGGCCAGGCGCATCCCGCCCGCCAGCATCAGGGCGTAGCGCGCGCCGATCCAGCCGGCGACCGCGGTGCCCAACAGCGGCGCGATGAAGGCCGTGACGTTGAGCAGCGTGTTATAGATGGCCATGAAGGTGGGCACCCGGTTGGAGGGGATGGACGAGATCAGGCAGTCAAAGTTCGAGATGCTCCAGCTCGCATTAAAGATCCCGCTCCAGACCGAGACCCAGACCAGTGGCTCGATGCGCGTAAAGAGGCCGGTGAGGAAGGGAAACCCGGCCAGGCCGAAGGCGCTCACCAGGAACACCCAGCGGTTGCCGCGCCGCTTCATGATGCGCCCCCACAGCAGGAACATGACGATCTGCGTGGCGCTGCCCACGGTGGAGATCAGGCCCAGCCAGCTATTCGAGGCCTGCAGGTCGCGGACGCGATAGAGGCCATAGAGCGCCATCGGGAAATACATGGCCCAGCCGTAGAGGAAATTCCCCACGGCAAAGTTGTAGAACTCGCGCTGGGAGCGGATCGTCTGCCAGGTGTCCCGCAGGCGCGTCCGGAGCGGAACCCGCGCGACCGGCGCGCTGGTTGGCGTCGCCGCGGGCTTGGGCGCTTCCAACTCAGGCAGGGGGTGTACCTTGCTGACGTTATACAGGCTGAACATGGAGGTCAGAAAGGCCACGCCGAAAAAGAGCTGATAGTTATAGGGGACGGGGATCGTGTCCAGCAGCTTGCCCGCCAGCAACACGGAGAGCATCCCGGTCAGGGATAGCAGCATGTTGCGGATGCTTACCACGCCGGCGCGCTTTTCCGGCGAGACGGCCTTGGCCATCAGGGTGGTAAAGGCCACGCCGCCCAGGGCGCCGGGGAGGCTGGCTAGCGTGATCAGCCCCACCACCGCCTCGGCGCGATAGCGCAGCAGGAAGAAGGGCATGATGGCGATGAGCAGGTAGGCCAGGCGCTGGGCGAGAAGGCTCCAGAAGGTGACGCGCCGGATCTGGCCGCTGCGCTGGACGACGCGGCCGGAGGGAACCTGCCAAAAGATGTTGATCAGGGCGGGCAGCGAGCTGAGCAAGCCGACGAGCGTATCGGAGGCGCCCAAGCGGATGGCAAAGGCGCTGGTGAAGGTGCCGAGGATGGCATTGGTGACCCCGAACCAAGCGATATCGCCGTAGAGGTGCAGCGCATTCATCTCTTCCGGCCCGCGCTGGCGATGCAGCCAAGCTGAGAGACGCGCGTTGAAACGGGAATGGTAGTAATTGGCCTGCGCGCGCCACAGCGCCAGACGGTTGGTCTTGCGGGTCATTACATCTCCTTCATCCCCTGCATCAGCGTCTCATAAGTGCTCTCCATGAACTCGGGGATCACTCGCGTGTTCGCCAGAACCGGCATGAAATTGGTGTCGCAGTTCCAACGTGGCACGATGTGCATGTGCACGTGGGCAGCGATCCCCGCGCCGGCGGCCTCGCCCAGGTTGATGCCGATATTAAAGCCGTCGGGGCGCAGGGTGCGGCGCAGCAGGGCTAGGCACCGTTGCGCCATGCCCATCATCTCGGTCAGGGTCTCGCCGTCCAGCGCCTCGATCGAGGCGACGTGCTGATAGGGGAGCACCAACAGGTGCCCATTGCTATAGGGAAAACGGTTCAGGATCACAAAGGCGTGTTCGCCGCGCCAGAGCAGGAAATCCTCGCGGTCCAGCTCGGGATGGGCGGCAGCGTGGCAAAAGACGCACTCGCCGGTCTTGTCCGCCTGAATATATACGAGACGCCACGGGGCCCAGATTCGTTCCATCAGATGACTCCCTTATTGGTCGGCGAGATCGAAATACAGCCGCGTGCGCTCCACCGCATAGGGCGCGTCCGCCAATCCCAGCGCGGCCAGCACCTGGTCGGCGCGGCCGGTGGCGCTGCTGCTGTTGGCCAGCTTCATGCCGATCTGCGCCCCTGGCCCGGGGATCAGGTCAAGCTCCAGGATCAGCGGACGCAGGTCATAGGCGCGCAACTCGCCCTTGCGCTGGCGCTCCATGGGGATGGCATCGCGGGCCAACAAGTCGGCGATGCGCGCGCCCAGGTCGACGGGCGCGTCCTCCAGCGTGACCAGGTAGTCGGCGTGGCTGACGCTGGCCTGCAGCGCGGGCAGGCGCAGGTCCACCTCGCGCACCTCGACCAGCTCGATCCCTGCGGGAAGCTGTGGCGCGACGCGTTTGGCGAACTCGAGCGGGGCCAGCGGCGGGGAGAGCCAGACGTCCAGCAGCTCGGCTCGTCCCGTGGCGCCCACCGGCAGCGCCGAGGCGAAGGCGAACTTGGGGCGGGGGCTAAAGCCCTGAGAATAGACCAGGGGCAGCCGAGCGCGGCGAAAGACCCGCTCCACCGTGCGGGCCAAGTCCAGATGCGAGATGTACTTGACGGCCTCGCCCTTGGTGTAGGTGGCGCGCAGGCGCTGGATGTTCTCGCTCATGGTTGCCCTGCCAGTTCCGGCGGGCAGTCCGCCAGCTCGTAACAGGCGCGCAGCCCGCAATCCTGGCAGCCGCCGCGGCAATCGGGGGTCGTCTCGGCGCGCAGCGCGCTGTGGTACTCGGCCCAGAGGAACGCACGGTCCACCCCGCAGGCAATGTGGTCCCAGGGCAAAACCTCGTCGCTTGCGCGCAAACGGCTACCGTAGAACTGCGGGTCGAGCCCCTCCGCCTCGAAAGCTCCGGCCCAGGTCTGATAGTCAAAGTGCTCTTGCCAGGCGTCAAAGCGGGCACCTTGCCGCCAGGCTCGCTCGATCACCCGGCTCAGCCGGCGGTCGCCGCGGCAGAGGGCCGCTTCCAGCAGCGTGGCCTCCGGGGCGTGCCAGTTGAGCTTGACGCCGGGCAGGCGCAGGGCCTGGCGCAGCCGCTGTTGCCGGTCCGCCACGACCTCCAGATCGGCCAGGGGTAGCCATTGGAAGGGCGTGTGCGGCTTGGGCACAAAGGTGGCCACGCTGACGTTCACCTCGACCCGGCGGCCGCGCGCCTCCCGCCCGACGCGCAAGACCTGGCGCACCAGGTCGGCGATGGCGTCGATGTCCTCGTCGGTTTCGGTGGGCAGGCCCATCATGAAATAGAGCTTCAGGTGCTGCCACCCGCGCTCAAAGGCCGTGCGCGCCGCGTTCAGCAGGTCCTCCGCGGTGACGTTCTTGTTGATCACGTCGCGCAGCCGCTGGCTGCCCGCCTCCGGGGCGAAGGTCAGCCCGCTCTTCCGTCCCTCCTGGATCATCTCGGCCAGGGACACGGAAAAGGCGTCGGTGCGCAAAGAAGGCAGCGAGATGGCGAGCTGCTCCGGCGCGTACCGCTCGCGCAGGCGCTTCAGCAGTTCCTCGATGCGGCTATAGTCGCTGCTGCTCAGCGAAAGCAGCCCCAGCTCCTCATATCCCGTGGCGGCGATCATCTCGTCCACCGTCTGGACCACCTCGTCCACCGCACGCTCGCGGATCGGGCGATAGATCATGCCCGCCTGGCAGAAGCGGCAGCCGTTGGTGCAGCCGCGCTGCAGCTCGATCACGGCGCGATCGTGCACCGTGTCGATAAAGGGCATGATCAGGCGCGTCGGGGCGGGGGGCAGGGGAGTGACCATCTGCCGCTGGATGCGGGCAGGCGCCGAGCCAGACGCGGCGAACTGGGCCACGCGCCCGTCGTCGTGGTAGGTCACCCGGTAGAGGCTGGGCACGTACACGCCGGGCAGGCGCGCCGCCTGCTCCAGAAAACGCCGCTTGGCCTCCAGGGACCAGCCCTCCCGGCGTTTGGCGGCCTGGTAGGCGCGCAGCAACTGGAGCAGCGCCACCTCCCCCTCGCCGATCACGAACAGGTCGAAAAAGTCGGCCATCGGCTCGGGGCTATAGGCGCCGCTGCCCCCGCCGATGATCAGCGGGTCGTCGGCGGAGCGCTGCTCGGCGCGGATGGGAATGCCCGCCAGGTCCAACAGGTTGAGCACGTTGGTGTAGGTCAGCTCGTATTGCAGGGAAAAGCCCAGCAGATCGAAATCGCGCAGGGCGTGGCGGGTCTCCAGGCTGAACAGGGGGATGCCCGCTTCGCGCATGGCGGCTTCCATGTCCGTCCAGGGCGCATAGGCGCGCTCCGCCACCATATCCGGCTGGCGGTTCACCAGGTCATAGAGGATCATCAGGCCGAGGTTGGACATGCCGATCTCGTAGGCGTCGGGGTAGAGCAGCGCCAGGCGCACGTCCATGGCGTCCCAGTTCTTGGTGATCGCGTTCCATTCGTGGCCGGCGTAGCGCGCCGGTTGCGTGACGCGAGGCAGGATGCGGTCCAGGGCCTCGCGGCTCACGATAGCAGGTGTTTTCAATCTGGCAGCCTCACAGGGATAGTGCTGGCATTATACCGCTTTCGCCGGGAACGACAAAGGAGCTCGACGAGGGTCGGCGGCGCGTGGAAAGAGCGGCCCGCCTTCACCGGCGGTGGCGGGCCCGGGCGGCCATGCCCAGCTAGAAGAGCAGGGTCAGCACCAGTGCGGAGACGAGCGGCACAGTCAGGTTGTCCAGATGCCAGGGCGTGACCGCCTCGACCACGGCGGCGGCCAGGGCGACGATGAGCGCCCCGCCCAGCGCGGCCCCCCAGCTCAACGAGGAAAAGATGAGCAGCGCCAGGGACACGGCCAGCCAGCTCGCCAGGAACATGGTCAGGCTGCCTTCCCAGCTTTTGAGCGAGCCAGCGAAGGGGTGCTTGTGCTGGCCCCAGCGCTTGCCGGCGATGGCGGCCAGGGCGTCGCCCCAGGTCATGGGCATCAGGGCGGCGACCAGCAGCGCCGGTTGGGGCCAGAGCCACAGGATCAGCAAGGCGAACGAGATGGGGAAATAGACGGTGCCCAGGTTCTCCCGCTCGCCGGTCTCCATCGCCTGGAAGACGCTGCGCCGATAGGAGATATAGTTGAGCACGACGAACGAGAGCGGGGGAATCATGGCGGCATAGCGGCTTTGGAAGAGGAGCACCGTGCCGACTACCCACATGCCCACGCCGATGTGGACGAACTTGCGGGTGAACTCGATGGGATAGCCGCGCCACTTGCGCAGCCCCTCGGCGGCAAAGAGGACGGCAAAGACATAGACGAACGAGAAAATCAGGGCCCACACGTCCGATTTCATGCTAGATCACCAATTGGTCGTATAGATGCTCGAGGTCCAATTCCTTACACACGGTCTCGGCGCACTTGAGCGTCAGCGTGGCCGCCGAGACGCCCAACCGCATCGCCTCCGCCGCGGGCATCTGGTGGATCAGGCCATAAAGCACGGCGGCCATGAGCGCCGCGCCCGCGCCGGTGTTATCCACCACGTCGCACGAGATGGCAGAGATATAGCCGCTCTCGCTGGGCGTGGCGTAGCAGAGCCCGTTTTCCGCCAGGGTGATGATGGCGACCTTGACGCCTGCGCTCACCATCTCGCGGGCCGCGGCCATGGCCTCGGTGTGGTCGGCCAGCGGGCGCCCAACCACGGCGCTGGCCTCGGACAGGTTGGCCGCCAGGACGTGCAGCCGCGACAGGAAGGGCCGGACGCGCGGGGCCAGGGAGACCGACACGGTGTTCAGCGCGACGGGCACTCGATAGCGTTCGGCCAGCTTGAACACCAGCCCCATGGTGGCCGGCCCCACGTTGGCGTCCATCACCACCAACACGGCCTGCTTGAACCATTTGCGATGGCGAAAGATGTATTGCGGCGTGATCAGGTCCAGGACCATCATGTCGTCAATGGAGACCGCCAGCGCGCCGGATTCGTCGAGCACGGCCAGATAGGCGGCGGTGTGCCGGTCCGGGCTGATGATCATGGCTTCCATGTCCACGCCGGCCTGGGCGGTCTCTTCCAGGACCGTATGGCCCAGGCCATCGCGGCCCACGGCGGAGAAGAGCTTGGCATCCAGCCCCAGCCGCGCCAGATTGTCGGCGACGTTGCGCGCTTCGCCGCCGCAGCTAAACTTGATCTGACCGGGGTTGGAGGTAGAGCTTATCAGCGGGCCGCTGGCCAAGCCCTTGATGTCCACAGTGGACGCGCCGATTACGAGGACCCGTTCAGTCACCGCTCGCTCCTTGTCCGAGGTTAGGGGCTGCGCTCAACTTTTCTCCTTGACGGACACGATGTTCCCGCGCACATCTAGCTCGACCACGTACCGCTTCTCCTGGGTGAACTCGACGCTCTCGCCATCGGGCTTGATGCGCTTGACCTTTTCCGTCCAAAAGAGGGTGAACTGGATGCCGCCGCTGGGGGTCCGGACGCGCTCGATGATCTTCCAGGCCTCGCCTGCGGGGATGCGCAGGTTCTCCTTGAGCCGCTCGATGGCCAGGTCGGGCAGGTCGATCTCGGGCCGGAGGTACGGCGGACGGCGATATAGCCCCGCCCTCTCCAGTTTGGACATGTGCTCCAGAGCGGCCATGATCGAGAAAAAGCCGGTGATGCCCGCCAAGATCGAGATTTGCAGGGGCGGCACGGTCAGCTTTTCCAGCAGGGTCGGCAGCAGCGCGCGCAGATAGGAGGTGCCGTCCACTGCGGCGAAAAAGCCCACGCCCATGGCCCAGAGAAGCGCCAGGGTGGCCAGCATCTTGACGCTCTGGCCCTGCGCGCCGCGCACCGACCGGCGCAGCTCGCCCTCCCAGATGGCCTGCTTGTACATGTAGCAGTAGGCAAAGATCATGACGCAAATGATCTCGGCCATGACCAACGTCCTGGCGCTCACGTCCGGCAGAAAGGGATAGGCCCACATCAGCACGGGCAGCAGCAAGGACGCCAGCCCCAACAGCCCAAAGGCGCCGAGAAAATAGACGGGCAGAGGCTGACCGCGTTCGGGTTGTTCCACGGTTATCCCTCCTCAATGGGCTGATCGTGCGGCTCCGCCGGGGACTCGTCCTGCCCAGGCGCTTCCCCACCGCCCTGACCTGACGGCTCGGCGCCCTTGGCCGGAGCTCCCAGTTGGGCGGTCGGGGTCGGTTGGGCCTTGGCCTGGCTGGGGGCCTGGATTTCTGGGGTGGGGCGCGTCACGTACGGCAACAGGAACTTGGTGGCGTGCTCCAAAGGAAGCTCGGGCGCATAGGTGTGCAAGACCTTGAGCATCAGCTCCAGCCACTCGCTCTTGCTGTCCGCCTCCACGCGCAGCCGGTCGGCTTCCTCGTGGGCGATCTTGGTCTCCCACTTTTTCTGCCACCAGGCGAGCACGATGCGCCAGATATCCGGGGGCATCTCGACGGTGGTGATGTCTACCTTGCCGATCTTGACGCCCCAGGCCAGCGCTCGCTTTTCCAGGTGCTTTTGCACCTGCGCTTCCAGCTCGGAGAGCATGACCGGGTTGGAGCCCATCTCGGAGACGGCGAGCAGCCTATCCAGGTCATACTCGGCGATCACGTCTCGCAGCGCGATCGCCAGCGCGCCCGCCGTATCTTGCTCCCAGCCTTCGCGAGAGGCCTTATAGACGGCCCGATAGACCGACTCGGCATAGACCGGGTAGGCCCCCTCGATGACGTGGTCGAACCGGCGGGGCGCCAAAAAGGCATCGGGCCGGAGGTCGGTGTCCGCTTTGGGCTCGATCTGGATGGTGAGGCTGGTGTGAAAGGTCAGCCGGATTTGGTCCCGGGT
The DNA here is from genome assembly GCA_012689325.1 of Chloroflexota bacterium. Classification (GTDB taxonomy): domain Bacteria; phylum Chloroflexota; class Anaerolineae; order JAAYEA01; family JAAYEA01; genus JAAYEA01. The sequence continues at coordinate 24,248 of JAAYEA010000288.1, read as the reverse complement.
GGGGGCGTCTTTGACGCGCACCGTGCGGGTCCGCGGGCGGAGGTCCACCACCTGTTTGACCTTCTCAAAGGGCCTGGCCTTGCCCGTGCCGGGGCCGAGGACCTGATTACTCCCGTCCGGCGCCTCCAGGACCACAGCATTGCCAGGCCGCACCACCAGCAGGCCGGGCCCGCCGCTGCGTCCCAGGATTCCTGGCGGCGACTCGGCGATGACCTGCCCGTTGTCCACGGTGATGACCGGCCCCTGCCGGTCCAGGATCAGGTCCAATATGTAGCGGCGGGCATCGGCGGCGGAGACGCCCAGGCCGGCGTTGAGCTTGAGGACGAACTCGCTGCTGATCCAGGCGACGGCCTGGAGCGCGGCCCACACGAACAGCACGCCGAGGGCCAGGCCCGCCAGGACCGCCCAGAAAGCCAGCCGGTAGGGATCGCCCGCGAGCAGCCCCAGCGGGCGGGAGCGCTGAATCAGCGCCTGGACGGTGGGGTTGCGCACCAGGAGGGTTTGCAGGAGGGTGCTGGAGAGGAGCGTGATGGCGAAAACGGCATAGCCCATCGTCAGGTAGCGACGAAAGCGCGGGATTTGTCGCATCAGCCAAAAAGCATAGATGAGCAAGGCCAGGTAGCCTAGCGGCCAATAGAGCCGCAGGAGGCCTGCCACGATCCCACCGCCCAGCACCGCCAAGACCCACTTCATCACAGCGCTCCTGCCAGGCGGCGCCCGGCCGCCGAGATTCCCCTCGATGCTCCGCAACCCCGCCTAACTATACCACAGCAACTCCCGAAACGCCAAGCAGCCTCGGGGCAGCCCTGGCAACTTGGCTCGCCTGGCGCTGCGGGGCTGTCCGCTCAAGGGGCGGGGCGGTCCTCCGGCGCAGAGGGGCCGCCATATTCGTGCAAGAGATCCCGCTTGAGGCTCTGCGGCGCGCGCAGCATGAGCAGGACGTGAAACTCGCTGCCAGGCGGATTATCCTCGTCGTGCCCTTCGCTGGCCACCCAGATCTTACCGCCATGCGCTTCGATGATGCCCTTGGTGATGGCCAGGCCCAAGCCAGGTCCTCCGCCTTTGAACTGCACCCGGCTGGAGCTATGCAGCGAGACGTCGCCCACGCGGAAAAACTTGGTAAAGATGCGCTCCTGGTCCTCCAGGGCGATGCCGATGCCGGTATCCGCGATGATCACCTCGATGAACTGCTCGGCTGGCTCGTCGCCGCCCAGCAGCCGCGCCGAGATCGAGATTCGGCCGCCATCCGGCGTGAACTTGATGGCGTTCTCGATGATGTTATGAAACGCCTGGTGCAGCCGCTGAGGATCTCCCTCGAAGGGAGGCAGGCCTTCCAAGTCGCCGACCTCCAGGCGTTGCTGGCGCTCTTGCGCGATCGGCGCCAATTGCGCGATGGCCGGGCCCATGATCTGGCCGAGCCGACATTCCCGCCAATGCAGGTCCAGCGCGTTGGCGTCGATGCGCGAGATATCGATCATGTCGTCGATGATCTGGCGCAAGCGCTCCGTCCCGCGCGAGATGCCCTCGGTGATGTGGGCGATCTTGTCGCCGTTCTGCAGGTCGACCGCGGGCAAGGAGGTCAGGATGTTGGTGTAACCCTGAATCAGGGTCAGGGGGGTCTTGAGCTCGTGGGAGGCGATGGTCAAAAAGTTGGACTTGGCCTCGTCCAGCCGGCGCAGGTCCTCGTTCAGCCGGGCCATGTTCGCGTTCATGTTCGAGAGCTCGATGAAGCGTTGCGCGTTCCGGAGCGGCAGCGCCGTCTGCTCCCCCAGGGAGGCCAGCAGCTCCAGTTCGCTGCGGAGATAGGGCGCCCCCTCTCGCTTGGGCCCCAGGGCGATGATCCCGATCAGCCTGTCTTCGGACTTGACGGGCACATAGACCGACATGTTCAGAAAGGCAAACCATTCCTGATCCCGCTCGGGGATCGCGCGGAACTCGAGCGAGCGCTCCAGGTCTCGTTGCCGCAGGGGCGCGCTGGTTTCCTCCAGGTACTTGATCACCGGGTGGCTTCTGGATACCCCCAGCGGAAAGGCGCCGATCACGCCCATCCCAGGGACCGCGCGCAAGGTGAGCCCCTCTTCCTCCTTGCGCTCGACGTTGATCATGGCGCCGCGCTCGGCGCCAAAGGCGTGGGCAATGAGCGTCACCGCCTTGACCGCCAGTTCCTCCAAGTCGGTGAGCCCTTCGATATGCTGGCCATAGTCGCTCAAGGCCACATAGTTGTCATAGCCCGCGCCCCAAACGAGCCGGTCGATCGTCTTTTGTACAAACTGGTATAGCGGCTGATAGAGCACGGTCAGGGCGATGGCGGCGATGCTGACGCCGATCAGTCGGCTGAAGGGGGCAGGCAAGCGGGAGGCGGAGACCTGCAGGACGCTGATGGCCGCAAAGTAGACGATCACGGTGATCAGCGTCACCACCAAATAGCCGGAGACTCGCCGGAGCAGGTGCTTCAGGTCGGCCAGGTCCGGCCTTAGCGCCGCATAGCACATCAAGACCCCCACCAGCGTCGCAATGGCAATGCCGGCGTCTCGGGTGATGCCCTTGTTCCAAAAGTAGCCAGCTTGCCCCACCGCCAGGAAGGCCCAGATCAGCACCCAGTAATCGATCTCGTTGCGGCGGCGAGGGCGGGGCGTGTGCAGCCGTTGGTATCCGAGCATGGCGCCGCACGCCAAGATAGCCAGGATCCACCCGGCGAGGGGCGCATAGCCGGAGATGGCTCGGAAAACAGGGGCGTCACGCCACGCAGGGAAGAGCAGAAAGCAGATGGGGGTGATCAGCAGCGGCCAGGCCAGCCCGATGATCCAGGCGACGCCGCGGCGTGGCTGCCACCGGAGATAGGCCAGGGTCAGCAAGTAGAACGTGGCTGGCCAGGCACCCATGGCGCAGGGAGATAGCCCAGACAATGTCTCGCCGAGCCACGTGTCGCGCAGAAAGGCTACGCTAGGCAGCGCGGTTCCGGCATTGGCCACAAAGGCGGTGGCGAAATAGAGCGCCAATAGCCACTTGGCGAGGGGGCGCGGGCCTCGGCTCAGGAGCGCGACGCAGAAGAGCAGGGCATAGGCAAGCCAGGCTGGGACCGCCAAGATCGTTGGTGGGTCTAGGGCCGGGTTGCCATTCATGTTGCTCTCCGACTGCGGCTATGCCGAGGTGATCCAGGTGCCTGTCTGGCCGTCCAGCGCGCGTTTGATCTGCTCGGGCGAGGTGATCAGGGCTTGCTTGCCGCCCATTTCCAGGAAGCGGATCACCGCCTCGATCTTGGGCTTCATGCTGCCTGGCGCGAAATGCCCCTCGGCCAGGTACTGGCGCGCCTCCGCCAAGCTCAAATGGTCGAGCCACTGTTGGTTGGGCTGTCCGTAATGCAGCGCCACCTTTTCCACGGCGGTCGAGATCACGAACAGGTCGGCGCTAATCTCGGTCGCCAGGAGCGCCGAGGCATAATCCTTGTCGATGACCGCGGCGACCCCGGCGAGATGGCCTCGGCTATCTTCGATGACGGGTATGCCTCCGCCGCCCGCGGCGATGACGACGTATCCCTCGCGCACCAAGCGGCGGATCGCCTCGATCTCGACGATGCGCTGCGGTCGCGGGGAGGGGACCACGCGTCGCCAGCCGCGCCCGGCATCCTCGGCCATCCGCCAGCCCAGCTCGGCGCCATACTGCGCGGCCTTGGCTTCGTCATAGAACGGCCCGATGGGCTTGGATGGGTTGGCAAAGGCGGGGTCCAGGCGGTCCACCACGACCTGGGTTACCACCGTCACGGCCAGCTTGTTGATCTCCCTGGCGGCGAATTCGTTCTGCAGGCACTGTTGGATCATGTAACCCAGCGCACCTTGCGTATCTGCCCCGCATGAATCCAGGGGCACGTCGTGCAGCGCGTGGCGCGACAGCTCGGAGCGCAAGAGGATAAAGCCCACCTGCGGGCCGTTGCCGTGGGTGATGATGACTTCCCACCCGGCAGCGATCATCTCGGCGATATGCTGCGCCGTCTCGCGCGTGGTGGCGAATTGGTCGGGCACCGTCTGGTGTTGTTTGTCCTTGATCAGGGAATTGCCGCCGATGGCTACCACAGCAACCTTGCTGTTCACAACCCCTCCGCTATCTCGCGATCCTGGAGTGCTGCGAATCAGTATAGCTAGATTGCTCGAGCCCGCAAGCTCTGGGCTCGTCCTAGCCCAGGACGAACGCCACTCCGATGCCTGCCGCTAGCATGAGCAAGAACCCCGGCCAGAGGGCCCGGCGCAGTGCGGAGGAGCCGTTGGCCAGCACGATGGCCCCCTTGGAGGCGGTGTTGGCCATGGCAGCAAGGACCACGGCCTGCGCGGCCACGGGCAGGCTGGGATCGCCCGCCATCTTGTTCAACTCGGCCATGGATAGGGCGATGGCGTTGGTTTCCACCAGCCCCGCCACGACGCTGGAGAGATAGATCCCCAGGTTGCCGAGGTACATCTGCGCTGCTCGCGCCGCCAGCAGCACCACCGCATAGAGCAGCCCGAACTTGAGCGCCGGCTCCAGCTCGAAGGGGTTGGCGAAAGAGATGTCCTCGCCCTCGCTGGTGAACCGCTGCGAGCGATAGAGATAGGCGCAATAGAGGATGCCCACCAGCGCCGCCGCGGCCATGGGCCCTAGCAAGGATCGCGCCAGGTCCAGGTTGACCACGCCCACCACGACCACGAGCCGCGCGAACATGACCGTCCAGGCGAGCATGACGGCTAGCGCCAGGGGCTTGCCCAGCTCGTTCCGCTGCTTGCTCCGCTGCGCCATGCTCACGGTCACGGCGGTGCTGGAAACGAGCCCGCCCACCAGGCCGGTCAGCCAGATGCCCAGGCGCGGCCCCACAGCCTTGACCAGCACATACCCGGCAAAGCTGATCGCCGAGATAAAGACGACCATCAGCCAGACCTTGTAGGGGTTCAACACATCGAAGGGAGGCGGGCCCAGCGGCTCGTGCGGCAAGATGGGCAGGACGATCGCCGAGATCACGGCGAACTTGAGCGTGGCGTACATGTCTTGGCGGGTGATGGACTTGGCGAAGCGGTGCATCTCGGGCTTGAGGGAGAGCAGCCCCAGCACGACCACCGTGATGGCCACCGCCAGCGGCAGTTGGCCCAGGTAGCAGAGCGCGCCGTTGAGCGTGGTGATCAGGGCCGAGGACTCGGTGGTGACGCCCACCGATCCGGTCTTGGCGCAGAGGGCATAGGCCGTGGTGATCAGCCCCCCGAGCACCGCCACGATGGCGACCATGACCCAGGGCGACTCCATTTGGTCAGCCACCAGGGCGCCCAGAAAGCCCAGGAGCCCGAACAAGGCAAAGGTGCGCATCCCCGCAAATGAGCGGCGCTTGGCGCCCGCATTGGTGCGCTCGCGCTCCATGCCGACCAGCATGCCGATGCCCAACGCCACGGCGGCCCGGTAGAAAAGCTCCTGCTGTGTCATATCCACCTTCCCCGAATAAAACGAACTGCCAGGCTCGACTTTGTGACGCCTGGCAGCCCATCTATTTGTAGACACACACTTCAGGGCGCTCGCGACTCTAGTTTGTCACGTCGTGTCTATGTATCATAGTCACAGTGCGCGCTATAGTCAAATCGCTGGCGCTGGCCTTCACCGCTCAGGCGCGGATCAGGCTCAGCCCGAAAAAGATCACCACCAGCCCGATGACCCACAGTCCCGCCATCGTATCCATCGTCGACCTCCCACCTAGCACCGCGGACCCTACGATGCCATTGTAGCAGGCCCCAGTGGGGCTGTCATCGGCCAAAGCGAGCAATCACGCTACGGAAAAAGACCGCCCCAAGAGGCGGCCCTTCTCCACAAAAGCCCTGCGCGCCTACAACAAAAGGCGTAGCTATAGATCGGGGGCATCGTCCAGCGAGGCGATCCCTTCCTTGAGCGCATAGAGCGCGGCCTGGGTGCGGCTGGCCAGGTGCAGCTTGCTGAGGATGTTGCTCACGTGGGTGCGCACCGTGGCCTCGCTTACCACCAGTTCCTCCGCGATCGCCTGGTTGCTCATTCCCCGCGCCAGCAGCCGGAGCACCTCCACCTCCCGGCCCGTCAGCGGATCGGTGGTGAGCGGCTGTTCGGCGGGACGCGAGAGCTCCAGCACCAGCTTGCGGGCGATGGCCGGGGAAAGGGAGGTCTCGCCGCGATAGACCTGTTGGATGGCCTCCAGGAGGTCCCGCGGCCCCGAGTCTTTGAGCAAGTAGCCCAGCGCCCCTGCCTTGATGGCCGGAAAGACCTTGTCATCGGTGGCGAAACTGGTCAAGACCAGGATGCGGGTCTTGAGCCCCTCGCTCACCGCGCGACGGATCACCTCGTTGCCGTCCATGTTGGGCATCACCAGGTCCAGGAGCACCACATCCGGCTTGAGCGCCCGGATCTGGGCCAGGGCTTCCTGCCCATCCCGCGCTTCGCCCACGATGGTGATGCCTCCTTCGGTCTCCAAGAGCGCGCGGACGCCTTGCCGCACCACGGCGTGGTCGTCCACCACCAAAACTCGGATCTCTTTGGCCATGCCATCCTCCTCCCACCGCATTGAACGCTATTCCGTAGGCCGGGCCTGGCCAGGGGCTTGGCCTTGGCCCTCTCACTCCGAGCTTGTCTCACAGGGGTACTCCTTCATTGTATCACGTCCTGGCGCGTTCGGCAAGAGGCGCAGGAATCATGCAGGTTACTTTGTTACATTTTTCACGAAGTGATTTGACAAAAAGCGCCACCGGTGCTAAAGTAGGAGCCGTTAAGGCAGCATCAAGGTAAAAGCGGAGGGATCGTCATGCTCAGCATCACTATTTGCGTCGGCAGCTCGTGCAGCGTGCATGGCTCGGAGGAGCTGGCCATGGCGCTGGAGGACCTGATCGCCAAGTCGAACCTGGCGGCTCGGATCGAGCTGGTGGGCGCCTTTTGTATGGAGCAATGCTCGACGGGCGTCTCGATCCGCGTGGGCAACAAGGGATACCGCGGCATCCAGGTCCAGGACGCCGAGGCCTTTTTCAATAGCGAGGTCTTGCCTTTGGCGCAGGGTGAGGAGGCCTCATGAGCACCTCCGTGGTCAGCACCAACCTGGCGCGCTGTCGCGACTGCTATCGTTGCGTCCGCGCCTGCTCCGTCAAGGCCGTGCGCGTGGAGAACGGTCAGGCGCAAGTGGTGCCCGAGTTGTGCATCGCTTGCGGCAGTTGCGTCCTGGAATGCCCGCAGGGCGCCAAGGTCGTCCGCGATGATCGGCCCAAGGTGCGCGAGGCCATCGCCGCCGGGCGCACCGTGGTGGCCAGTGTGGCCCCCTCGGCTCCCGCCTTTTTCGAGATGCGCAGCTTTGCCCAGATGGAAACGGCGCTGGGCAAGCTGGGGTTTGCCGCCGCTGGCGAGACGGCCTTCGGCGCCGAGATGGTCGGCCTGGCGCACAAGGACTGGGTCACCGATCACCCCCAGAGCCAGCCAGTGGTCACTTCGTCCTGCCCGGTGGTGGTGAACCTGATCGAAAAGTATTACCCGGACCTCATTCCTCACCTGGCGCCGTTGGTCTCGCCGCTATTGGCGCATGGGCGCTGGCTCAAGGACAAGTACCCCGGCGCCTTGATCGTCTTTATCGGCCCTTGCATCGCCAAAAAGGGCGAGATTGACGACGAGGCGGTGGCTGGCGTGATCGATGCGGCGCTGACCTTCGAGGAGCTGCAGGAATGGTTCGAGGCAGAGCACGTGGAGTGGCCCTCGGCAGCGCCGGAGAGCCTGCCGGTCCCGCGCGCCAATGCCCGGCTGTTCCCCGTGGAGGGCGGCCTGGTCGGCACGGCCAAGATGGATACGGATATCCTGGCGAGCAACATTGTCACCACCTCGGGGCTGGAGGCCTGCCGCGATGTGCTCGATAGCATCCGCGCGGCCAAGCTCGATGCCGAGATGGTCGAGCTGATGGCCTGCGAGGGCGGCTGCATCAATGGCCCGGCGATGAAGAGCACCGGCAGCATCTACCTGGCCCGGCAGCGGGTCATTGCCTATGCCACGCAGCGCCAGCCCGAGCCCCTGCCCGAGCGCGGCGAGTGGCCCGATCTGGAGCGCGCTTACACCGATCGGGGCGTGTCGGCGCCCGAGTTCTCCGACCAGGATATCCAGCGCGTCTTGCACTTGGTGGACAAGTATACCACCGAAGACGAGCTGAACTGCGGCGCCTGCGGCTATGCCACCTGCCGCGAGAAGGCCATCGCCACGCTGCGCGGCATGGCCGAAGCGACGATGTGCATCCCCTACATGCGCCGCCGCGCCGAGGGGCTGCGCCAGGTGATCATGGCCGTCACCCCGGAGCCGGTGATCATCGTGGATACTCGCCTGCGTATCCAGGATATCTCGCCGTCCGCGGAGAGCATGTTCTGCTGCCAAGAGTCCGCCGTGGTGGGTCAGCCGCTGCAGACCATCCTGCCCAACGTGGAGAGCTTTGCGCGCGTCCGGAGCACCGGCCACACCGTCGTCGGCGAGCGGATCCAGGTGCGCGATGGGCTAATCCTGGAGCAGAGCATCGTCCCGGTGAAGGGCCAAAGCTTGATCGTGGGCGTGCTGCGCGACGTGACCGAGCAGGTTGGCCAGCAGGAGCAACTGGAGCGTATCCGCACCGAGACCCTGAAGCGTACACAAGAAGTCGTCCACAAGCAGATGGTGGTGGCGCAAGAGATCGCGCAGCTTTTGGGCGAGACCACCGCCGAATCCAAGATGATGCTCTCCAAGCTGGCCAAGCTGCTGGAGGAAGGCAAAGGGCAATGACCCAGATCGTCGAGACCTCCTGGGAGTCCCTGGCCAAGCACGGCGAGGAGTTGTGTGGCGATTGCGTCAAGATCACGACCACGCCCGACTCGTTCACTGCGGTGCTTTCCGATGGGCTGGGCAGCGGGGTCAAGGCCAATATCCTCGCCACCCTGAGCGCCCAGATCGCGTCCTCGATGTTCGAGCAGGGCGCGCGCGTGGAAGACGTGATGGCGACCCTGGCCGAGACCCTGCCGGAGTGCCAGGTGCGCAAGCTGGCCTATGCCACGCTGACCATGCTCAAGGTCTATCGCGGCCACGAGGCCTACTTGGTGGAATACGATAACCCGCCCTTGGTCCTGATCCGCGACGGCGAGATCGCCGAGATCGCCCGCACCGAGCGGGAGATCGGCGGCCGCAAGGTCAAGGAGGCGCATTTCAAGCTGCGCGAGGGCGATTACATGGTCATGTTCAGCGACGGCTATGTGCACGCCGGCGTGGGCGGCCTCTATCGCCTGGGCTGGGGCTGGAAGAACATTGCCGTCTCGGTGCGGCGCTGGGTCCAGACCGGCGGCGATGCCCATGGGCTCACCCGGGCGCTCTCGCGCACCTGCGCCAAATTGTACGATGGCAAGCCGGGCGATGATGCCACCGTTGTGGGCATGCGCGTGCGTCGCGCCGTCACCGCCACCGTCCTGACCGGCCCGCCGTCGGACAAGGCGCGAGATGTGGAGGCCGTGGAAAAGCTCATGAGCGGCGAGGGGGTCAAGGTGATCTGCGGCGGCACCACCGCCCAGATCGCGGCGCGCGTGCTGGGCAAAGAGCTGAAAGTGGAATGGGTGCCGCCGAGCAAACGCCAGGGCCGCCCGTCGCGTAAGACCGGCACGCCGCCCACCGCCACCCTGGAGGGGGTGGACCTGGTCACCGAGGGCATCCTGACCCTGGGCCAGACCGTGGAGCTGCTGGAGCAGTGCCAGACGGTCCACGACCTGCCGCCGGATAGCGACGCGGCCACCCGGCTGGCGCGCATCCTGCTCTCCGCCGACCGCATCAAGCTGCTGGTGGGCATGGCGCTGAACCCCAACCAGGTTGCCGACCTGATCCGCGGCGAGCCGATGCGCATGGTGTACGTCAAAGACCTGCTCCGCGTGCTGGAGGAGCGGCAAAAAGACGTCGTGCTGGAGAAAATCTAGCTGCGGCAGATCATATGCGCCCGCGCGCGGCTCGCCTATACTGGTCCTTGTAGCATCACGGCGCGCATGAGGAGGAAAAGTGAACACTCGCGAAAACGTATGGAGTCGATCTTGGCCCTGGGCTGGCACGGCCCAGTTTGTGGCTCTGCTGGCCCTGGCGGTTATCATCCCCAATTTGGGCATGACCCAACTGGTGACCGGTTCGCTGGTGAATGCCCTGTTGCTTTTGACCGTCCTGTGGAGCGGGGTCACGCCGGCGCTGCTTTTGGGCATGGTGACGCCGCTGGGCGCGGCGCTGCGGGGCGTTCTGCCCCTGCCTCTGTGGATGATGATCCCCTTTATCGCCATGGGCAACGCGCTCTACTCGGCGACCTTTGGCGCGCTGCGCCGGACCAACCGCTGGCTGGCGGTGGGCGCCGCGGCGGCGGCCAAGTTCTTGTTGCTCTATGGCGTGGTGACGTTGCTGGTGAGCCGCCCGCTCAACCTGTTGATCGGCGGGAGCGCGCAGAGCGTGTCCATCCCCGCCTCGATTGCCACCATGATGCAATGGCCGCAACTGGCGACGGCCCTGATCGGCGGCGCCATCGCCCTGAGCATCAACTGGGCGGTGTCGCGTAACTCGAAGTAACTGATTTCCCTGTTGACACACCACAAGCTGGCTTTCGGTGTCGCTCGAAAGCCAGCTTGTGGTGTGTTAGGCGGGCGAGCCCGCGGCCTGGCCTAGGACTCGCGGGCCAGCGGCACGATCTCGTTATAGAAGAACTTGTCGGCGCCCTCGGGGCTGAGCTGGTGATACACCCGCTCGCCGACGCGCACCGAAACGCCCATGGCGCAGTGCTCCATGCACAGGCTGCCCCGCAGATCGACCTGATTCTGCAGCCCTTCCTTTTCGATCAACTGCTCGAACGTCGCGGCGATCTGCTCCGAGCCGCGCACGTAGCAGGAACTCCCCAAGCACACCAAGACTGTGACCATTCGCTCTCTCCCCATTGATGGATGGGCTCAGCCACGGGCCGCGCCGGGCCGAGGCTGAGCCTCGATGCTTCAACGCTTCAACCTATGCCGGCTGGAGTTCCTCCGCCGCTTTGCGTTCGGGCGCTGCCGGGCGCTCGGCGGTGGGCACCCGTTCCACGCGCACCGCGCAGACCTTGTACTCGGGGATCTTGGCCACCGGGTCCAGCGCATTGTTGGTCAACACGTTGATCGGCACCTCCCGGAAGTGGAAGGTCCCAAAGACCATCCCCGGCGACGAGCGCTCGCTGAGCCGGACCTTGGCCTCGATGCTGCCGCGGCGCGAGGTCACCCGCACCAGGTCGCCCTCGGCGATGCCCATCCGCTGCGCGTCCTGAGGGTTCAGCTCCAGGCGCTCCTCGGGGGCGATGGTCTCCAACCCCGGCGAGCGCCGTGTCATGGTGCCCGTGTGATAGTGGTAGCGGATGCGCCCCGTGCTCAGGTAGAAGGGATATTCCTCGTTGGGCAGCTCGGCCGACGGCGCGAACTCGATGGCGGCGAACTTGCCCTTGCCCCTGGTGAAGCGCCCCTTGTGCAAATAGGGCGTGCCGGGGTGATACTTGGTCGGGCAGGGCCACTGCAGGCCGCCGCGCTCCAGGCGCTCATAGCTGATGCCGGCATAGCTGGGCGTCAGCGAGGCCATCTCGTCGAAAATCTCGGAGGGCGAGGCATAGTCCCAGCGACCATACGCCGGGCGAGCGGCGGCCCGGGCGGCGTTGCGGCCATTGTCGCGGTCGCGCCGCTCCTGCAGCTTTTGCCCGATCCGCTCGGCCAGGGCGCAGATGATCTGCCAATCGGGCATGGCGCTGCCCGGCGGGTCGATGGCCTTGCGCACGCGTTGCACGCGGCGCTCGGTGTTGGTGAACGTACCGTCCTTTTCCGCGAACGAGGCGGCGGGCAAGACCACATCGGCCAGTTGCGCCGTCTCGGTGAAAAAGATGTCTTGCACCACCAGCAGGTCCAGCTTTTCCAGCGCTTCCTTCACGTGGGTGGCGTTGGCGTCGCTCAGCACGGGGTTCTCGCCCATGATCAGCATGGCTTTGAGCTTGCCGTCCATGATGGCCGGGAACATCTCGGTGAGCATGAGCCCGAGGCGGTTGGAGAGCCGCATGCCGGTGCCCCACCCCTGTTCGAACTTGCCCAAGACGGCCTCGTCGGTGACGGACTGGTAGCCGGGGAACACGTTGGGCAGCGCGCCCATGTCGCAGGCGCCCTGTACGTTCCCCTGCCCGCGCAGGGGGTTCACGCCGCCGCCCTCGATGCCGACGTTGCCGCAGAGCATGGCCAGGTTGGCCAGTGCCATGACATTGTTCGTGCCCGTGGAGTGCTGGGTGATGCCCATGGCGTAAAGCTGCATGGCCCGTGGCGCCTTGGCGTACATCCGCGCCGCGCGCCGGATGTCCTCGGCGGGCACGCCGGTGATCTTGCTAACCACCTCGGGGGTATAGGGCGCCACGGCCTGGCGCATCGCCTCGAATCCCTCGGTGCGCTCCTGGACGTAGACCTTGTCCCACAGCTCTTCAGCGATGATGACGTTCATCAGGCCGTTGATCCAGGCCACGTCGGTGCCTGGGCGGGGACGCAGCCAGATGTGGGCGTACTTGGTCAACTCTACCTGGCGCGGGTCCACGATGATCAGCTTGGCCCGGTTGCGTTGCACCGCCCGCTTGACCATGCGCCCGATGATGGGGTGGGTCTCCGCCGTGTTGCTGCCCGTGATCAGGATACAGTCGGTGTGCTCGATCTCGGACATCGAGTTGGTCATCGCGCCACTGCCGAATGATGCGGCCAGACCGGCCACAGTGACCGAGTGTCAGAGACGGGCGCAATGGTCGATGTTGTTGGTGCCGATGACTCCCCTCGTCAGCTTTTGGAACAGGTAATTGTCCTCGTTGGTGCAGCGCGCCGAGCTGAGCGCGGCGATGGCATCCGGGCCGTGCTGGTCGCGAATCTGCAACAGCTTGTCGGCGATATAGTCCAGCGCCTCGTCCCAGTTGGACTGCTCCCAATAGCCATCCCGCTTGATCATCGGCTCCTTGAGGCGGTCCTGGTGGTTGATGAACCCGTAGCCAAAGCGCCCTTTGGCGCAGAGCGCGCCATTGTTGACGCCGTTATCCCCGGCGGGCGTCACACCCACCACCTGGCCGTGGACCACGTTCAGCTCGAGCTCGCAGCCGCAGCCGCAATAGCCGCAGACGGTCTTGACTCGGGTGGTTTCCCAGGGCTTGCCCTTGGGCTTGGCGTTGGCCTCGGTGAGGGCATTGACGGGGCAGATGGCCATGCACTCGCCGCAGGAGACGCATTCGCCCTGCGAATTGAGCGTCGGCTCCACCGGCGCGATGCGGGTCGTGGCGCCGCGTCCCTTAAAGTTGATGGCGCCCGCGCCGGTGATCTCGATGCAGGCCTGCACGCAGCGCCCGCACAGGACGCAGCGCTGCGGGTGATACTTGATGAGCGGCGTGGCCCAGACCCCCGCGTCATATTCGACGGGGGTGATCTCGTAGGTGTGCAGGTCCTGATGGGTGATATCGTACTCGTGCACCAGGTCCTGCAGCTGGCAATTGCCGTTCAGCTCGCAGGCGGCGCAGTTCATCGGGTGGCGCAGGAGCAGCAGCTTGAGCGTCTCTCGCCGCAGATTCTCCAGCATGGCCGAGTCGGTGGTGACCACCATGCCCTCGGTGGCCGGCGTGGTGCAGGAGGTCACCGGCGTCGGCGTGCCCGCCACGTCCACCACGCAGAGCCGGCAAGCGCCGATGGGCTTGAGCTTTTCGTGGTAGCACAGCGTCGGGATATGAATGCCGTTCTCGCGGGCGGCCTCCAGCACGGTTTGACCGGCGCGGGCGAGGATGGGCCTGCCGTTGACGGTGAGATGGATGCGCTTCAGGTCGTGTCTCGTGAATGATGCCATCAGATTCCCCTTGTTAGCTTTCGGTTGCGACGAGGAGGATGCGATAGCACCGCAGACACCGGTCCGCCTCCAGCAGGGCATCCTCCGGCGTGAGGGCCATCTCGACCTCTTCGAAATCATCGATACGCTCTTGGGCCTCGCGCATGGGCGCTTCCATGCGCTGGGCGCCGCCCAGCCGATCCATATCGCCCTGGGAGTGTACCTGCGCATCCAGCGCGGCGATGCTCCGGAAAACGCGGCTCATCCGCTCGTCTTCGGTGAGGGTGACCTTGCCCTCGCGCAGGTACTGGTCGATCGAGTTGCTGACGCGCAGGCCGGCGGCCATGGCCTCGATCAGCGTGGCCGGGCCGGAGACGCAATCGCCGCCGGCAAAAAGCCCCTCCACGTTGGTGACCAGGGTATCTGGGTCGGCCTGGATGGTCCCGTACTTGGTCGTGGTTGGGCTGCCCTCTCCCTGCACGCAAGCGGTCTCTACCTGCTGGCCGATGGCCGGGATGACCAGGTCGCAGGGGATCACAAACTCGGAGCCCTTGACCGCCACCGGGCTGCGGCGCCCGCTGGCATCCGGCTCGCCCAGCTCTTGGCGATTGCACTCGACGCCGACGACGCGCCCCTCCTCGATCATCAGCCGGGTGGGGTTGCACAGAAAGTGATACTCGACGCCTTCCTCTTCCGCGTCATGGACCTCGACCTTGTCGGCGGGCATGGCGTCGCGGGTGCGCCGATAGACCAGGTGCACTTTTTGGGCGCCTCTCCGCAGCGCGGAGCGGGCGCAGTCCATGGCGACGTTGCCGCCGCCGACCACCACCACCTCGCGGGCCTTGGGGAGCGGCTCGTTCAGGTTGATGCGCCGTAGAAAATCGACGCCCAGCAGGTAGCCCTGGGGCTTTTCCTCCTCGCCCTTGACGCCCATGCCGCGCCCGCCTTGCGCGCCGATAGCCACAAAGGTGGCGGCAAAGCCGCGGTCCCGCAGGTCTTGCAGGGTGAAATCCTGGCCCAGGCGCTGGTAATAGTGGATCTTGGCGCCCATGCTCTGGATGATCTCCCATTCGGTGCGCAGGATCTCGCGCGGCAGGCGATAGTCGGGGATGCCCACGGCGGCCATGCCGCCCGGCTCGCCCAGCGCCTCAAAGATCTCGACGTTGTAGCCCTTGTTCAGCAGGTGATAGGCCGCGGTCATGCCCGCCGGCCCCGCGCCGATGACGGCCACTTTGGGCGCCTCGGGCGGCACCTGCACCTGGGGCTGCAGCCGCTTGACGGCGTGATCGATCTCCACATCGCCGACGAAGCGCTTGAGGTGCTTGATGCTGACGGGGTCGTCCAGCTTGCCGCGGCGGCAGGCGAACTCGCAAAAACGCACGCAGACCCGCCCGCAGACCGAGGCCAACGGGTTCTTTTCCCGGATCACTTCCAGCGAGTCGGCATAGCGGCCGGACTTGATGTACTCGATGTAGCGAGGGATGTCCAGGCGCTCCGGGCAAGCCTCGATGCAGGGCGCGGTGATCTTGGTGTGATACTGGCCCCGCGGCCGGCGCTTGCCTTCCGCGATGGCGCGGTCGAACTCGGCCCCATAGTGGTCCATCATGGCCAGCACGGCGTTCATGCCGGTGTGGCCCAGCTCGCACATGGACCCGGCCTGGACCAGCTCGCCCACGCGGCGCAGCGTCTTGAGGTCCTCGGCGGTCCCGCGCCCATCGGCGATGCGGGTCAGGATTTCCGAGGCCACGCGGGTGCCCATCCGGCAGGGCACACACTTGCCGCAGGATTCGCCCTGCACCATCTCCATATAAGCTCGGGCCATGTCGATCACGTCGACTTGGTCATCAAAGACCAAAAAGCCATCCCAGCCCATCACGGCCAGCACCCTTTCGCCGGGCTGGTAACTCTCCAGCTTGGCCAATTGGGCGGGGATGTCGCCTTCGTAGCCGTCGTCGCGATGGTCGATTCGCTGTCCGTCCCAGATTCCAAAGACCAGATTGCTCAAAGTGGATGCTCCTTTACGCGCCTAATGGCAGGCGCGGCCTAT
This sequence comes from Chloroflexota bacterium, assembly GCA_012689325.1. GTDB lineage: Bacteria > Chloroflexota > Anaerolineae > JAAYEA01 > JAAYEA01 > JAAYEA01. The sequence continues at coordinate 8,386 of JAAYEA010000288.1, read as the reverse complement.
TCGGTCGCGGGCGCCAGAACCTGGCTGCGTCGCATGATGTGATGGGATAGGGCGGCCAGCTCGGCGGCCAAATCCTCGCTCTTGACCAGCACCTCGGCGGGCACGGTGAGCTTGCAGGGCGCAAAGTTCCAGATCACCTTGATGCCGCCGGAGACCATGGCGCTGGCTACCTCTTGGGCGGCGTGTGGCGGCACGGTGATGATGCCCATCTGGACCTTGAGCCGCCGGGCCAGGTCGACGAGCTTGAACATGGGCAGCACTTCGCGGTCGCCCACCGTCTGGCCGATTTTGGCCGGATCGATATCGAACAGGGCGATGATCTGCAGGCCATATTGGGCAAACCCTGGGTAGAGGGTCAAGGCGCGCCCCAGGTTGCCCACGCCCACCAGGATCGCTTCCTTATCGTTGGCTAGGCCCAGGAATTCCTCCAGATAGCCGGCCAGCGCCTTGGTGTCATAGCCGACACCCGGGCGGCCATACTCGTGCAGATAGCTGAGATCCTTGCGCACCTGCGAGGCCGGGACCCCGGCATTTTGCCCCAAATCCTTGGAGGAGACATAGGGCACCTGGCGCTCGGCCATCTCGATCAGATGGCGGTAATAGATCGGCAAGCGCCGCAGGCTTGGCCTGGGAATGCCATAGGTCTCGCTCATGTCCCTCATCCCTCCCCGAATCACGCCAACGTTTGTTACTTTTGTCACAAAGTATAGCACTTTGTGAAATTTCTGTCAAATAGAGGGGCGAGATCAGCAACAAGAAAGGCGCTCGCCAAGCGGCGAGCGCCTTTCCCATCTGGGCTGCGACGACAGGATGCCGTTAGCTCTGTTTGATAAAGTACTGCTCCGGCCGCGTGTTGCCGATCGTCTGCAACTGCCAGTCCGAAAGGGCAACCTCGGGGACGTTACGGAAATTGTTCTTGACGATGACGGGCTGCGGGCCCTCGGTGCAGACGCTGACGACCCACAGGTTCTCTTTGTTGAGCTCCAGGATCTGGCGGAAGAGCTTGACCTGCATGTCCGGATCCGTCGTCACCTTGATCTCGTCATAGATCTCTAGCACCTTGCGGATATCGCCGGTGGGCTCGATGCCTTCCTTGCCGGCGGTGATCCACCACAGGCCGTACTGGCAGGACCAGGGGGACATGGCGCAGTCGTTGCTCGGCACGAACCAGCGCGGGTCGATCAACGGGTTGAACTCGGCGCTGCCCGTCCACATGGTCAGCTCGATGTCATTGGCCGTCAGGTGTTGGTTATAGAGATCGCGCGCCACTTCCTTGATGATGATCTCGATGCCGACCTTGCCCCATTGCGCCGCGAGCAACTCGGCCACGTCACCAAAGGGGCCAAAGGCCGGCGTGTACTCGTAGATGAAGGACAGGCGCTTGCCATCCGGGCGCAGGCGATAGCCGTCCGCATCCCGTTTGTTCAGGCCCATCTCGTCCAGGTACGCGTTCGCCTTGGTCAGATCGTACTCGATCATGTTCTTGCCGAACTCTTCCCAGTAATGGGGCGAGCTCTTGAGCGGCGCGTTCTGGGTCGGCTCGGTGATGCCCAAATAGACGCCATCGATGATCTCTTGCCGGTTGATGCTCAGGGAGAGGGCGTAACGGAAGCGCTTGTCGTTCACGATCTCGTGCGAGACAGGCTCCTTGTTGGTCAGGTTGATGCCAACGATGCTCCCCGAGCTATAGCCCTGGTCCCAGAGAAAGACGCGGTAATCGCCCTTCTCCTTGTTCTCCTGAAAGATCGGATAGTTGTCCAGGGTGATGTGGCGGAGCTGCATATCCACTTCACCGGAGGCGGCGCGCAGGTTGATGGTGGGGGCGTTGCCCACGACCATGAACTCGATCCGGTCGATGTAGGGCAGTTGGTTCCCCTCGGGATCCACCTTCCAGTAGAAGGGGTTGCGCGAGAGCACAATGGGCTGCTTGGGGGCGAGGATATCCGGAACCCAGGCAAAGATCACCGGCTTGTCCTTGTTGGCCAGAGCGTTGTTCTTGTTGCCATAGAGCTGATACCAGAACTCGAAACCGGCGGCCTTGGCGGCGGTCTCCAGCTTGGCCTTGTCCACCTCGCTGATGTGGAACTGCTTCAGATAGTGCGCGGGGCACGTATTGAAGGACACGCCATCGAAGGAGGCCATCTTGACCATCATCAGGCCATAGGGCGCGCCAAAGATGAAGCGCGCGGTATAGTCATCTGGCGTCTCGACGACCAACGGAGTGCCGCCGGGGGACCAGGCGGCCGGAAAGTTGGGGGTCTGCTCCTTGTTCTTCCAGACCACCTCGACCAGCCAGGCGAGGTCCTCGGCGGTAAACGGCTCGCCATCGGACCACTTCATGCCCTTGCGCAGCTTGAAGGTAAAGACCTTGCCGTCGGGCGAGATCTCCCAGCTCGCGGCGATGTTCGGGAGCATCTCGCTGCCGTCGGGGGCCCAGCGGACTAGGTTTTCATAGGTCAGGCGGTTGTTGTACATGCCGACATCGCTGGCCGTGGTGGCCAAGCGGTGCCAGGTGCCGCCATATTGCCCGATCTCTTCCACCACCGGGATCACGAGCGGGTCCTCGGGGAGGCGCTCATCCACCGGCGGGAGCTTGCCCTGTTGCACCAGCCCGGCCAGCGTGGGGGCTTCCTTGTACTTCATCTGGACCGGGGTCGCCGTCACGACTTTTTCGACGGACACTTCTTTCTGGACAACCACGGTCTCTTTGACGACTTTCTCGACTGGCACTTCCTTCTCGATGATCTGGGGGGTGGGTTGTGCGCAGCTCACTGCCAGGGCGCCAACGGCGGTCATTGCCGTCGCTTTGAGAAAATCACGACGCTTCATGGTCTGTTTGATCTCCTTATCATGTAATAGAGAGGTAAACGAACGATGCGGCCCGCCTGACTGTCTGGCTCATCTCCTTTCCGCGGCTGTCCCCGTGAGCGCTATGCAAAAAAACAGGCGAAACGGATAGCCAGCGTTATGCAACGCTCCGCTATCCGTCTTGCCTGTTTGGGCCTGCCCTGTGTGCATCCTGCTTCCTTGCTAGGTTGCTGTGTATGTAGATGGGGCTTGGGGTCAATTTCGGCTGCGCCATCGCAGCCTACACATCTTGGCTTCACCGAATGGGTTCCGCGAACTGGGCCGTCTACCTCTGGCCCATGCGCGCCTAGATGCGCTCTTGTTGAGACAGATCAATCTGGGCGCTTCATGTATCTGTGCCAAGTATACATCAATTATGGACCATGTCAAACGGCGTTGCGGCGCCCGTTCACTCCATGGGCATGATGCCCCGTTCGCCGCGCAGCGCGGGCAGGGCAAGGCGCTGGAAATAGCGCGGGTCTCCCAGTTTCTTGGCCTGGGCTTCTTGCTGCTGACCCATGATCTGCCCCGCCTTGCAGGCCGCGTCGAAATCATGCGTGCCGAGCATGGTCGTCTCCACATAGTGCCATTCGCCGCTGCCGTTCTCGGACTCCCAGCCTAGGAGGGCATGGCCCGGCAGGATGATGAGGGCCGGGTTCAACGTGGCGGCCTCTAGCACGCTGGCCATGAGCACCGTGGCGTCGATGCAATTGGCGGAGCGGGTGCGGATGGTCTCGCGCGGCAAACGCACCCGCTGCATCTGCGCGCCAGCGCCGCCAAAGGCCAGCAGCGAGTTCACGTAGGCGATGCCTTCGGCCTTGATCGCCTGATAGATGGCCCTGACCTGCGGCTCGACCCCTGCCGCGCCCGCCTGGTAGCCGACGATCTTGCGCTGGGGGTGCAGGTCCAGCGCCTTGCGCAGCAGCCGCAGCACCTCCGGGGCGTTGGGGGTAACCCACGCGCCCAGATAGGGCGAGAGGTCGAGCCACTCGCCGGTGGCCGGGTCCTGCACGCCGAGGTAGGCGCTGGTCCGCGCCAGCAGCCAGATGGGGAAGGTGTTGTGCTGCTCGGTGGCCCCATCCAGGTCGTCGATGCGGACGTGGAGCGTGGCGCGGGTCAACTCGGTGACCGAGCGCAGCCTATCGGGAAAGAAGGTGGGCAACTGGTGGATCTCCACCTCCTGATCGTCCAGCAGCTCGACGGTGTTGATGGCCTGGGCCGAGTAGCCTTCCACAAAGGAGGTCAAGCGCAGCCTGGCGTATTCGTCGCCCAGGTATTTAACGCGAAAGGTGACCAGGGGTTTGTCCTGGGGATCGAGGAAATGCACGACGCTGATGGGCACATGGGACTGGCGCAAGAGCACCGTGGCCTCGATGCCCGTGGTGGTCCCGCCCAGCAGGTCGCCGGCGTGCTTGCCCCCGACCTGCGCCTCCAGCAAGACGCCGCCCCCGGGCGCCGGGCGTTGCTCCGCGCTCTCAAGCTGGTGGAGCTTTTCTTCCTCCTCTTGCAGCTTTTGCAGCAGTTCTGCGGAGGCGGTGGGGTCGGGCTGCGCGTAGATCAACCGGCGCAGCGATTCGACGACGCGCTGTTGGCGCTGCCATGCGTTGCTCATAGGGGTGTTCTCCTTTCGACGGGGCCGCTGCCCGTGGCGCCTGTCCGGCCCGCGCGCGTGGGCGGATGGGCCTGGCACCAGGGGCATCCGGCATCTTGGTGCAGGTGCAGGGTGGCGGGGGAGTAGTAACTGTAGACCAGGCCCAGCGGGTTGGCCTGGCGCAGCAACCCGTGGCGAATGCCCAGGACCACCTCGCCCACGGAGCGCCCGGAGAGCAGCCCCGCCACCAACTGGGCGCCAAAGGGTGCGGCCAGCTCGGTGCGCACCTTGATCTCGGTGCCGATGACGCCGCAGGCCCCCAGCCAGCGCAGCTTGCCCAAAAAACCGTGGCTGATCTCGGGCAAGAGCACCGTGGTCTCGCAGGCGTTGAGGATGACCAGCGGCTGCGGCTGCTTGGGCCAGCGCGCGCGCCAGGCCGGGTCCAGGTCCGCCGCCATGAGGTAGCCTGGGCGCTGGGCTGGCCCCAGCGCGAGCTTGAACACCCGGTCATCCGGGTCGCCGTGGCAGTAAAAGTAATAGATGTGCTTGCCGCCCTGTCGCAACAGCTCCAGCACCCGGTCCCGATCCTCTTCATAGGTCACGTGCAAGGGGATGGCGCGGCCCAGCCCCTCGAACTCGGCGCGGTGCTCCGCCAATCGGGGCAGGGCAGGATAGGCCGCCATGGCTAAATCCAGGGCGGCGCCCCGGGCGTGGGTCAGGAAAGAGGTCTGGTTAAAGCTCTCGCTCTGCAGCTCGGCGGGAAGCTGATCCACCGGCGTGGGCCTGATCTGCTGCAAGGGCTGCTCGATCTGGTGCATGATCCCCCAAAAGCCAAAGGGGCAGACCACGGTCCCGTCGCCGCCGCGGGCCACGGGGCACGGCGCCTGGCCGCGGCAGGCCGGGAAATCGTCCAGCAGGTCGTGGATGCCTCCGGGATCGGCCAGATCGTCGGCCAGTTGGGCCTTAAAGATGGGGCAGAGTTGGAGGCCGCCGGTTTCCAGCTTGCCGGCTTGCAGATAGAGGCTATAGAGGGCCGCCCAGGGGATGGTGACGCCGTCTTCGTGGCAGCGCGCCACCGAGATGATGGCCGGCTGGGCCAGCGCCGCCTCCATGCCCTCGAGTTGCTCCTGCCGGGCGACGGAGTCCAGGCGGCTGTAAAAGAGGGCGTCGTACAGGATGCGCCCGCGCGCGGCCAACTCCACCAGGTCGCGCTCCAGCCGCTGCACGACCGGGGCGACGTCCAGCGGCTGCGGCAGGGCCATGCGGTACGAGCGCCCTCGCTCGCCCGCCTCGGCCTTGAACCAGAGCTCGCGCAACGTCTGGGCTTGCGGGGCCAGCTCTCCGGCGCCAAAAGTGTGCATCACCCCATTGCGCAGCAGGTGGCCCGCCTGGGCCTCGCTGGAAAAGACCCCGATCCAGTGCGTCCCATCCGCCGCCTGGTTGGTCCAGATGTTGAGCGCGGGGCTGGGCAGCGCCTCCATGCTGGCCAGGTCCAGGCTGGCGACATAGTCCATCTCGCGCCGGATGAGCCCCTTGGCGCCCTGGCGCCGCGCCACATCGGCATCCACCAGCACCGACTGAACCAGGGTGTTGCGGTAATAGATGCAGGCGCGGACCCGCGCGCGGCCTCGCTTGGCCGGGCGGACGACCCGCTGGACCTCGCTGCTGGCGCCGCGGGGCGGCACGTCGAGGGCGGCCGCCTCGCGGTCCATTTGCAGCTCCCCCTCCGGCGAGTAAAAGACGACGTCCAGGTGCGCGCCCGCGCCCCCTGCGACGGCGGCGGCCTCTGCCGCGCCGCGGGGCAATGCCTGCACGTGCAGTGTGTAATCCTCGCCCTCGGCCAGCGCCTCGCGATCCGAGATGACGCGCCCTTGCCCCGAGGGGCCCTCGGTGAGCCACACCCGGGTGAGGCGCAACGGCGGCAAGCCCGCCGGCTTGGATTGCGTCAGTTGGTCCTGAAGGGATCGGATGGCGCGTCGCACCAGGGCCAGCCCGACGCCGCCGCCCACCAGGATGAGCACCAGCCGGACCACCGGGTCCTCCGGCGGCCAGGCGAGGAGGCCCGGCCCCGTGGGGGTGGGCGCGCGCACGCGGCGCGTGGGCGTGACCAGGCGCGGGGTATCGGTCACCGGGGGCGGCTCCGCCGGCGGGGCCACGATGCCGAAGGCGACCCGAGCGGTGGCGGTGCGGCCGTCCGGCGCGACCACCTGCACCCGTCGCGCCCCTCCCTCGGCGCTGTCCGGGATGGCGATGCGGGCTTGCAGCTCTTCCGGACTGACGAAATCGGTGGCCTCGGTGCGGATGTCCGGCAGTATCCGCACCTCTGTCCCAGGGGCAAAGCCCTCGCCCAGCACGCGCACCGTCAGGGTCTCGCCGCGGCGCCCCTCGGCCGGGTCGAGGCCGCGGATGAGCAGCGCGGCCGGCTCGGCCTGGGCACAGGCGGGCAAGTAGAGCTCGCTGGCGTTGTTGCCCTCGTCGCTTTCCCGGATCGCCTGGTCGGGGTCGATCACCAGGGTGAGGACGTGCTCCCGGCCCTGCTGGTCGGCGGGGAGCTCGGCAGTGATCTCGAGATTGGCGGCGCCGCCGGGGTCCAACGCGGGGACCTCGCGCCAGGCGACCTCCCACTGGTTCTTGGGGTCGGTGATCTGCAGCACGCTAGAGCCGGAGACGGCCTTGCCGCCATTGAGCACGGTGGCCACCAGGGATAGAGACTGGCAGTCCGTCGCATAGGAGAACTTTTCCACGGGCAGGACCACCAGGTCGGGCCGTATGAGCTCCAGTTGCCGGAAAGCCGGGCCATAGACGCGGACATGGTCCACGAACGCCTCGCCCCGCTCCAGCGTCTCCACGCCGATGGCCCCAGCAGGCAGCGGCGCGTCGTCGGTCCAATCGAAGAGCGTCTGCCCATCCACCACGGCCAGCACCCGCCCGCCGTACACCGAGAGGCTCACACCGTGGGGGATTTTGAGCTCGAAGGCCTGGTCCACCGGCTTGGCGACCTGGATAAAGCGCTCGCCGGCGCCAAAGCCGATCTGTTTGTGCAACGTCGCGCGGTCGGGGTGCAGGGCCAGGTAGTAGCGCCCCTCGCCGCTGTGCCGGATGTTGATGTGCAGCCCTTCGTCGGGGGAGAGGAGCTGGACCGTCAGCTCCAGGCGCAGGTCCTCCCATTCGCCCTTGAGATAGGTGGCCAGGGCGTGCCCGCGCGCATAGAGCGCCTGGCCCTCCACGTACCAGCGATTCTCCTTGAGCGCCTCCAAGTCCCAGCCGGGGGCTTCGCCCTGGTCAAAGCCCTCCTCGTATAGCAGGATCTCGCGGGAGGATTGGGCCCGGGCGGGCGAGCGGGCGCTGAGGAGCGAAACCAGGAGCCATGCGCAGACGCAGATTCGCAGGAGGGGGAGAGGCCGTCGTGTCTTGGCCATTGCTGCCTCGCCTTTCTGGCGGACGCTTATCGCCCAGGCGTGATGCAGGTCGATGGTATGGGCAGGGCCGCTATCACCACTTACAGTATACCTCGAGACAGCAGGGATGCAACCCAGAGCTTTGCACACGTTCACATCCGAGTTGACAGATTGCGCCGATGCTCCTATACTAGAAGGTGTATAGGATGGGTCTTTAGACGTGCGACCGGGTTGCTGACCTGACCCCTGCATTCGAGTCCATCGTCGCTTACCAACTGCTCTATCGCCGCAATGGGGTGGCGGCGCGGTGTCTCTGCCTTCTGGGCCTGGCGCCTTGTCGCGCACTACGGGAAGGGGGTGATACTGCCATCGCGTGTTCCGTTCTGTTTATCCATGGTTGGTTGAACGGAGGAGAGCCAAAGGAGGCCATTCGATGCAGAACGAAAAGAGACTCAATCGCCGCGAGTTCCTGACCTGGACGGCCGTCTCGGCGGTGGGTGTTCTGGCGGCGAGCTGCGCCCAACCGACGCCGGAGACCATCGTGAAAGAG
>JAAYEA010000287.1 GCA_012689325.1 Chloroflexota bacterium | reverse complement strand
TTGGGGGAGGGGTTGGGGGGAGAGGGTCCGCCCATTTGACACGCCCCCCAACTCGTGTATAGTGCCCGCAGTACCTAATCACAGGAGGAACCGAAATGCATCTGGGATTGGTCACCTACAACCTCGCCAAGGACTGGGACTTTGACACCTGCCTGGCCAAATGCGCCGCCCTGGGCTACGAGGGCATCGAGTTTCGCACCACCCACGCCCACGGCGTGGAGCCGACCCTCACCGCCGCCGAGCGCAAGGTGCTGCGCGCCAAGGCCGAAGCCTCCCCGGTCAAGTTGGTGGGCCTGGGCTCCACCTGCGAGTTCCATTCCACCGACCCCGCCGAGGTTCAGAAGAACATCCAGCTCGCCAAGGACTTTGTGGACCTGGCCGCCGACCTGGGCGTGCTGGGCGTCAAGGTCCGCCCCAACGGCCTGCCCGAGGGCGTCCCCGTGGAAAAGACCCTCAAGCAGATCGGCGAGTCGCTCAAGCCCCTCGGCGACTATGGCGCCAAAAAGGGCGTCATGATTTATGTCGAGTGCCACGGCCGCGGCACCGCCTTCCCGCCCTACATGGCCACCATCTTTGGCACAGCCAACCACCCCAACGTCGGCGCCTGCTGGAACTGCAACCCGCAGGATATCGTCAACGGCTCGATCAAAGAGTACTTTACCCTCATCCGCCCCTGGATGCGTACCATCCACATCCACGAGCTGTCCAAGGACTATCCCTGGCAGGAGCTCTTTGAGCTGCTCGTCGCCACCAAGTTCGACGGCTATACCCTGCTGGAAGAGGGCAACGGCAACGCCGATCCCGAGCGGATCCTGACGCTCAACAAGACCATCTGGGACCTGCGCCTGGCCCAGGCCAGCAGCCGCGGCTGCTGCTGCAAGTAGGCGGCTCAACAAAAAAGGCCCTGGAGGCTTGCGCCCCAGGGCCTTTTGCTTGCCAGTCTACCGCTTGCGCAGCGTCGAGCCGCCGGAGACGTCGCTGTTCACCACCGGCGAGCCGCCGTATTCCAGCCGCGATGCGCCCGAAAGGTGCGCGTCCAGCCGGTCGGTCACGTCAAGCGTGCCGCGGGACGCGCCGCTCAGGTTGATCTGCGCGGCCACCGCCTCCAGGCCGCCCAGCTCGAGCGCGCTGGCCCCGGAGCTCTCCGCCTCCAGCCGCGCCGCCGCGCCGTCCAGCTCGATCCGGCTGGAGCCCGACACGTTGAGCAGCATCTCGTCCGCCGTCACGTCGCCCTTGATGTTGCTGGCGCCAGAAAGGCGTGCCTCGAAGCGCTCCGTCTTCCATCTGCCCTTCAGGGTGGCGCGCGACGCCCCCGAGAGCTTGACCAGCGCGAGCTCTGGCATCCCCACCTCTGCCGTCAGCCTGATATTGGTAAAGGTGTAGCCCGAGGGCAGGCTGAACTTGAGCACGTCGCCCTCCACCTGGACCTCCACGTGGTCGAGCACGTTCTCGTTCGCCGTCACCTTGACCTCATACTGGTCGGAGGGAACGATCTCCACGGCAAACGCCGACATCGCCTCCACGCCCGTAAAGCCGTCCAGGTCATAGTCCTGCGAGGCCATCTTGAACGAGCCGGTGATCCGCTCGCGCGGGACGCCGCCGACGCCCGTGGAAACGCGCCCGCCCCAGGCGCAGCACCCCGATAGGAACACCGTCGCGGCCGCGATAGCCGCCAACCCCACCAACGCCTTCGAGAACCTCATCGCCGAACCTCCTTGCCTATATGTCAGGGAAATGGTGGCCGCCGCGCCATGTGGCTCGGCAGCCGCGATCGCCCCTATATACGCGGTCGCGGCGGTGAAGGTTTCGGCTTGGGCGCCCCCTATCCCGGCGTCACCTTGGAGGAATCCGCGGCGCTGGGCGCGGCCCGCCGGTGCGCGGCGACGACCGCGGGGTTCAGCCGGTGGCCCAG
>JAAYEA010000286.1 GCA_012689325.1 Chloroflexota bacterium | reverse complement strand
GAGCGCCAACAACTGAACCGCCTGATGGACGCCCTGCCCATCTATTTGATCCTGCTCACGCCCGATTACCAGCCGGTCTTTGCCAACCGCTTCTTCCGCGAGCGCTTTGGCGAATCCGGGGGCCGCCGCTGCTACGAGCACCTCTTTGGGCGCGACAAGCCCTGCGAGATCTGCGAGACGTACAAGGTGCTAGAGACCATGGCGCCGCTGCAATGGGAGTGGACCGGGCCCGACGGGCGCATCTATTACGTCTTTGATTATCCCTTCGTGGATACCGATGGCTCCACGCTGATCATGGAGACCGGCATCGACATCACGGAGCAGCGCCGCGCCCTCAACGCGCTGATCCAGGCGGAAAAGCTGACCGCCACCGGGCGCATGGCCGCGGTGCTGGCCCACGAGATCAACAACCCGATGCAGTCCATCCTGGGATGCGTCGGGCTGGCCCGCGAGATGCTGGCCCAGGGGGGCGACGCCGACAAGTACCTGAGCGTGGTCAGCCAGGAGATCAAGCGCGTCTCCAGCCTCGTCAACGAGATGCGCGACGCCTATCGCCAGGGCAGCGAGCAGCGCCGCGTGGTGGACGTGGACGACCTGTTGCAGAGCGCGCTGCGGGTCACCGCGCCGCAGGCCAAGGCGGCGGGCGTGGAGGTCGCGGTCGCCGCGGAGGGAGGCCGGCTAGCCATCTCGGCGGCGCCCGACCGCATCCAGCAGGTCTTTCTCAACCTGATCCTGAACGCCGTGGAGGCCATGCCGCAGGGGGGCCAGCTCGACATCCGCCTGCAGGCAACGAGCCCGGACCCGGGGGTGCAACTCGCCTTTGCCGATACGGGCACGGGCATCCCCGAGCATGTGCTGCGCAACCTGTTCGACCCCTTCCTCACCACCAAGGACTATGGGACTGGGTTGGGGCTTTTCGCGAGCAAGGTGATCATCGACCAGCATGGCGGGCGCATCTCGGTGCAGACCGAGGAGGGCAAGGGGACCACCTTTACCCTCTGGTTTCCCGCGGCGGGCGCCGACGCCGCAGCGGAGCGCGCCGCGCCAAGTGGAGGGGCATGAACCAAGAGAAACTGCTTTCGCGCATGGATCGCCTGTACGAGGCCCTGGGCGCGCTGCTGGACGGCGGCCGCTCTGCCGCGCTGCCCGACGCCGAGCGGCTGGCGGCCCTCTTGCCGTCGCTCGAGGCCGCCCGCGCCCAGGCCCGGCAGGACGCCGCTGCCCTGGCGGCCGTTTTGGAGGCGAGTGACTCGCAGATCGCCTACCTGGACCGGGAGATGCGCTTTCTGGCCGTCAATAGCGCCTATGAGCGGGGCAGCGGGTATCCCCGCGAGCAGCTCATCGGCAAGAACCACTTTGACCTCTTTCCCCACGCGGAAAACCAGGCGATCTTTGCGCGGGTCCGCGATACGGGCGAGCCGTTCAGCATCCGGGCCAAGCCCTTCACCTTTCCCGCGCGCCCCGAGCTGGGCGCCACCTATTGGGACTGGGTGCTGCTCCCCGTCCGGGGGGCTGGGGGCGAGGTGGCGGGCCTGGTGCTCTCGCTGGTGGACGTGACCGAGCGCGTCCGCGCCGCCCACGAGCTGGAACGCCGCGCCCAAGAGTTCAAGAACCTGGCCGAGAACGCGCCGGACGTGGTGGCCCGCTTCGACCGGCAGTATCGCCATGCCTATATCAACCCGGCCAGCCGCCAGGCCACCGGCCTCTCCCCGGAGGAGCACATCGGCAAGACCATGGAGGAGGTCGGCTTCTCCCCGGCCATCGGCGCGCTCTTTCGCGAGAACCTCCAGCAGGTGTTCGATACCGGCCAGGAGCGGGACCTGGCCTTCAACTTTGAGGCGCTGGGCCGCAAGCAGGTCTACGACCTGCGGCTGGCGCCCGAGTTCGGCCCCGATGGGCAGGTGGCCTCGGTGTTGCTGGTGGGCCGCGACGTGACGGAGCGCGAGCAGGCCAAGGCCGCGCTGGCCGAGCGGCACGCCCAGTTGGAGGCGCTCTTTATGAACGCCCCGGAGGCGCTGGTGCTCACCGACGCCGAAGGGCGGGTGATGCGCGCCAACCCCGCCGCCGATGGCCTGTACGGCCGCCCCGTCCCCAGCGGGCAACCCCTGACGGGCCACGAGGGGCTGCGCATCTGCCGCCCCGACGGCCAGCCCTACGCCCCCCGCGAGCTGCCCCTGGCGCGCTCGGCGCTGGATGGCGAGCTGCACCAGAACGTGAGCATCTGCTTCGTCCTGGCCGAGGGCCAGCGGCGCGATATCTTGCTCAACTCGGCGCCGGTCCGGGACGCCGCGGGCCAGCTCATCGGCAGCGTCGGCGTCTTTCAGGACGTCACCGAGATTCGGGAGGCGCAGCGCCAGCTCGATCAGCACGCCAAGCTGCTCGAGCTCGTCTCGGACGCCATCATCTCCACGGACATGGATTTCGTCGCCCGCACCTGGAACCGGGGCGCCCAAGAGATCTATGGCTACACTGCCGCGGAGGCCATCGGCAGGCCGGTGCGGGAGGTGGTCCCCATCGAATACCCCCAGCAGCCCCGACCCGAAGTGATCGCCCGCTTTCTGGCCGACGGCTGGTGGGAGGGCGAGGTCCGCCAGCAACGCAAGGACGGCGTCTGGCTCGACATCCACAGTTCCATTACCATGATCCGCGACGACGAGGGCCGCCCCATCGGCGCCGTGTCGGTCAACCGCGACATCACCGAGCGGAAGCGGGTCCAGGAGCGACTGCGCGAGCACGCGGAGAGCCTGGAGCGGGCCGTGGAGCGGCGCACCCAGGCGCTGCGCGATAGCGAGGCGCGCTTTCGCACGCTGGTGGAGCAGAGCCCCCTGGGGATGGCCCTGGTCCTCCGCGATGGCGCCATCGTCCAGACCAACCCCATCCTGCGCAGCATCCTCGGCTACGATCACCTCGAGCTGAGCGCCATGCGCATCCAGGACCTCAGCCACGCGCAGGACGTGGGCGTCGACCAGGACCTCTTTGACGAGCTCGCCCAGGGCAAGCTCCAAACCTACCAGGTGGAGAAACGCATCGTCGGGCGGAGCGGGCGCGAGATTTGGGTGCGGCTCACCGGCTCGGCGATCCGGGAGGGCGCCGACTCGCGGGGCCTCGCCCTCTTTACCCTGGAGGACATCACCGAGCAGCGCCGCTCGCGGGACGCCCTGGTGCAGGCGGAAAAGCTCGCCCTCACCGGCAAGCTCGCCGCCTCCCTGGCCCACGAGATCAACAACCCGATGCAGTCGGTGCTGGGCTGCCTGGGCCTCTCCGAGGAGGCCGTGGCGCGCGGCGAGGACCCGCGGCGCTACCTGCGCGTGGCGCAAGAAGAGGCCCGGCGCGTCGCCGAGATCATCGGCCGCCTGCGCGATATCAGCCAGCCCGCCTCCACGGTGGACCGCGCGCCGTGCGACGTGAACGAGCTGGTGGAGCACGCGCTGGCGCTCAGCGCGAAGAGGCGCCGGGACGCCAAGGTGCAGGTGGCCCAACGCCTGACGGCGGACCTGCCCGCCGTCTTGGCCGCGCCCAGCCGGATCACCCAGGTGCTGCTCAACCTGATCGTGAACGCCGTGGAGGCCATGCCCGATGGCGGCCTGCTCACCATCCACACCGCGGCCACCACGGCGCCCGCGGGCGTCCAAGTCCGCGTCTCCGATACCGGGCCGGGCATCGCGGCGGAAGAGCTGCCCCTGATCTTTGCGCCGTTTCACTCGGGCAAGCCGGATGGCTTGGGGCTGGGGCTGCCCGTCAGCCAGGAGATCGTGCAAGAACTGGGCGGCCGCATCGAGGCCGCCAGCGAGCCCGGCCAGGGCGCCACCTTTGAGGTCTGGCTGCCCGCGCGGGCCGCCGCTGGCCCCACGGCCCCCCATGGGAGGACAGTCTGAGATGACCGAACCG
>JAAYEA010000285.1 GCA_012689325.1 Chloroflexota bacterium | reverse complement strand
GTCTTTTACGCCACGGGCATCTCCCCCGATAACACGCTGCCCCAAAACGCGCGCGCCCTCCAGGCGACGATCCGGCGGGCCAGGGCCGAGACCGGCGCCGCGCAGGTGGACGTGATCGCCTTTAGCATGGGTGGGCTGAACACCCGCGCCTATATCGAGTCGGCGCTCTACGGCGACGACGTGCATCAGGCGATCATTATGGGCACGCCGCACGCGGGCGTGACGATGTGGAAGACCTTCCTCTTGCACGAGATCGCCCTCTGGACCGACGAGCCGTCGGCCCGCGAGCTGCTGCCCGAGCACGTAGCGCTCTTTAACCAGACGCACCGCAACAACGCGCTGGTGCCCTATCACCTCTATGCCGGCGCGGTGCGCGCGCCCGAGCTGCCCTCCCTGTTCGATTTCCTGCCTCCGAGCGACGGGCTGATCTCCGCCTGGAGCGCCCACGCCCTGCGCGGGCCCGCGGTGCGCTACGTCACCACCGAGGACCTGCACGCCTGGTCGGATGAGACCATGCTGTTGCGCATCCCCTCCTTCCTCTGGCCCGCGGACACCTACGACAACCTCCTCCGCCCCACGCTGCGGGAGGAGTCGACCGCCCCCGCCACGGCCACGCCGCCCGATTGGGCGCCGCTCCCCGCCGAGGTGCATTCGCCGCTTTTCTCCGGCGAACTGGCGGCGGGCGAAACCGCCACCCACACCCTGCCCCTGGAGGGCGGCGGGACGACCCGCTTTTACGCCCGCTGGCAGCGCGGCAGCCTGGATTTCGCCCTGCGCGACCCGCTGGGCGAGCTGCACGAGCCAGGAGCCGAGGGGGAGGACGTCTCGTATTTCGAGCTGGGCTTTGCCAACTTTGCCAGTTACGTCATCACCGACACGCTGGCGGGGGCCTGGACCTGCCGGATCAGCGCGCCGGAAGGCCTGCGCGAGCCCGTGGGCTATGCCATCTATGCCGTGCTGGATTCGCCGCTGCGGCTGGAATTCGCGCCGAGCCAGCCCTGGTATCGCGCCGGAGAGCCCGTGGCGCTGCGAGCCACCCTGTCTGACGGCGGGCGCGGGGTGGCCGGGGCCAGCGTCTCCGCGGCGATCTATACGCCGGCGCATGAGCGGCTCGACGTGGCGCTCTTGGATGACGGCCAGCACGGCGATGGCGCCGCCAACGACGGCATCTATGGCAACCATTGGCAGCCCGCCGGAGCAGGCGGCTACTACCCCGTGTTCGTCACGGCCACGGGGGCAGGAGCCAGCGGACCCTATGCGCGCGGCGCCGAGGGGGTGTTGCTGGTCTCGCCGGGGGCGGCCGAGCTGCTGGGCACGTCGCGCCTGCGGCTCCCCGATGATAACGGCGACGGGGCGATAGACAAGCTGGAGCTCCAGCTGGCGATCGGGGTCCAACAGGCGGGCGAGTTCCTGCTGGCCGCGCAGCTGCTCGACGCCGCGGGCGCTCTCATCGGCTCGACCGTCGCGCCCATCGGCTTGGCCGCGGGGCTGCAATGGGCGACGCTCTCCTTTCCGGGCTCCTGGATTCGCCAGCACCAGGCGGAGGGCCCCTATACCGTCACCAGTATCCTGCTGATGGATGCCGCCGGCGCCGCCGTGCCCCTGGATCAGGGGGCGGACGTGGTCACGCCGGCGCTGCGCTGGCAGGATTTCTCCCCTTGACCCCAGGCCCAACCTAGAAGAGGGTGACCATCATGAAAAAGTGGTTGATCATCGGCGGGGCGCTGATCCTGCTCGTTGTGGGGGCCATCCTGGCCTATACCCGCTGGGGCGGGAGCAACGGCGCGAACACTGCCCAAGTGCGGCGGGGCGTCATCAGCGCCACGGTGGAGACCACCGGCAGCATCCGCCCCGCCCGGCAGGTGCGCCTATCGCCCCAGGTGACCGGGACGGTGGCGCGGGTGGCCGTCGCCACGGGCGACGTGGTCGAGCCGGGCGATCTCTTGCTCGAGCTGCGCGAGCCGGCGCTGGAGCGGGCGGTGCGCCAGGCCGAGCTGAGCCTGGAGATCCAGGAGCTGCAACTGCAGCAAGCCCGCTACGGCGGCAGCGACGCCGAGATCGCCATCGCCACGGCGCGGCTGCGCCAGGCCACCGTCGTCCTGCAGGCCGCGCAAGAGGAATACGACGAGATCGCCGGCCAGGAAGGGGCCTCCACCAGCGACGAGGCCATCGCCCTGGAGGGCGCCAAGGTCAACTATGAGATCGCCAAGGCCGGCTTTGACGGCGCGGTGAACGGCGCCGACGCCGACCGGATCGCCCTGCTGACCAAGCAGCGCGACCTGGCCGCGCTCGGCCTGGAGAGCGCCCGCGACCAACTCGCGCAGACGCGCCTGCTAGCCCCCTTCGCCGGGACGGTGCTGGCCATCGACGTCCGGCCCGAGGAGGCCGCCTACGCCCGCAACCCGCTCCTGACGCTGGCGGACCTGACCCGGTTGGAGGTGGTGGCGCAGATCGACGAGATCGACATCGGCGCGGTGGCGGAGGGCCAAGAGGTAGAGATCATGCTGGACGCCTTCCCCGGGCAGCGGCTGCGCGGGCAGATCAACCACATCGCCCCGGCCGCCACGCCCCAGCGCGGCAGCACGGTCTATGAGGCGACCATCGCTTTCAGCGGCGAGGGGTTGCGCGTCCGCCCGGACATGGGCACCAACGTCACCATCATCACGCTGGCCAAAGAGGATGCGCTCCTGGTGCCAAATCGCGCCATCCAGCGCGTGGGCCAGGCGCAAGTGGTCCGGGTGCTGGAGGGGAGAAAGGCGCAGGAGCGCGAGGTGGTCGTGGGGCTATCCAACCGCGACGAGACCGAGATCCTGGAGGGATTGCGGGAGGGCGAGACCGTGCTGCTCGAATAGGCGCCGGCTAGGACTCCTCGAAAGGGGCGAGCTCGTCCCCCACCAACTGATCCACCCTGAGCTGGGCCTCGTCCAGCTTGGTCTCGCACCAGCGCGCCAGCTTGACCCCCTCCTCAAAGAGCGCCAGCGACGCCTCTAGGTCCAGGCCGCCGGCCTCCAGGCGCTGCACGATCTCCTCCAACTGGGCAAAGGCCTGCTCAAAGCTCTGTTCCTCGCTCATCGTTCCTCCTCCCGGCCCAGCACCAGCGCGCCAAAGGCGCCGTCGCGCACCTGGACCCTGACCTTGTCTCCAGCCGCCACCTGATCAACGCTGCTCACGATGCCATCATCCGCCCGGCGCACGATGGCATAGCCCCGCTCCAGCGCCCGCAGGGGACTGAGGCTCTGCAAACGCAGCGTGTGGCCGCTGAGCCTCTCGCGCTGCAGGCACAGGCGATAGGCC
The DNA here is from genome assembly GCA_012689325.1 of Chloroflexota bacterium. Classification (GTDB taxonomy): domain Bacteria; phylum Chloroflexota; class Anaerolineae; order JAAYEA01; family JAAYEA01; genus JAAYEA01. The sequence goes on along the minus strand of JAAYEA010000285.1, from coordinate 6,329 downwards.
ATGGCCCGCGCGGCGCGCTCGGCCCGCTCGTCGAGGCGCTGGCGCCATTGGCCCAGGCTGTTGCGCGGCGAATGGTAGCCCAGCACCTGCCTCAGGTGGGCCAGCTCGCCGCGTTGGGCCTCCAACCGCCCCAGCATCTCCCCCGCCAGGCGCTCTTGCCAGAGCCCGACCTGCTCCCGCAGCGCCTCGCGGTCCGGTGTCGCCAACTCGGCGGCCGCGGAGGGCGTGGGCGCCCGCACGTCCGCCACAAGATCGGCGATGGTGTAATCCGTCTCGTGGCCCACGCCCGAGATCACCGGCACCGGCGCGGCATGGATGGCCCGCGCCACGCCCTCGTCGTTGAACGCCCAAAGGTCCTCGATGGAGCCGCCGCCGCGGGCCACGATGACCAGGTCCACCTCCGGCCGGCGCCCCAGCCGCTCCAACGCCGACACGATCTGCGCGGGCGCCTCGGCGCCCTGGACCAGCGTGGGCGATAGGATCACCCGCACCAGGGGATACCGCCGCCGCAAGATGTTGAGGATATCGCGCAACGCCGCGCCCGTCGGCGAGGTGACCACGCCGATGCAGCGGGGCATGGGCGGCAGCGGGCGCTTGCGCTCCACCGCAAAGAGCCCTTCGGCGGCCAGGCGCTCCTTCAGCGCCTCGAAGGCGAGATAGAGCTGGCCGATGCCCTTGGGCTGGATGGCGTCCATGGTGAACTGATAGTTGCCGCCTGCCGCATAGACCGAGACGTGGCCGTGGACCAGCACCTCCTCGCCCGTGGAGGGCAAGTAGGCCTGGCGGACCACCATGGAGCGCCACATCACGCAGCGGATTTGCGCGTCGGCGTCCTTGAGGGTGAGATAGACATGGCCCGCCGAGGAGCGGGTATAGTTGGAGACCTGGCCCACCAGCCAGAGATCCTGCAACAGCGGATTCCTCTCCAGCGTCTCTTGGACGTGGGCGGTGATTTCGCTGACGGTGTAGAAAACGGGGTCAAAGAGGTCCATAGGTCCGCGTTCACCTACCGGATTCCAGGTCGCGCCGCCTCAGGCAGGCTGCAGCACCCTGTCGATCGAGCCCAATAGCTCGTCCACGGTAAAGGGCTTGCGCAGGTATCCGCTGGCCCCCTCCCGCATGGCCTCATTCAGCAACTGCTCCACCGCGTAGCCGGTCATCATGACCACCGGGATATCGGGGCGCAAGGCCTTCAGGGCGCGAAGCGCCCCCAAGCCATCCATGGCCGGCATCCGGATATCGAGAAACACCAGGTCAAAGGGCCCGCCCCGGATGCTCTCCAGCGCTTCCTCACCGCTGCCCGCGGTGCGCACATCGTAGCCCTTGGCGCCCAGCATGAAAGAGAACAGGGTCCGTATGCCGGGCTCGTCATCCACGACCAGAATGCGCCTTTTCCCGAGGCTCATGGGGCGCGCAGTCATGGTGTCCCCTCCCTATGCTGCTCTGGCTCCGAAAAGAGGGCTGGGCTCCGCCATCACATTCGCCCATCGCAGCACCTAACCGGCCATCGGGGCTCTATGCCGGCGAGCGCGTCCAGTGCTAACCCAACCGGGCACACGAACAATTATACCACCACTCCGCCCCGCCCGGAAGACCAGCCAGGCCTGGGGACTCGCGCCCCATCATTTGCCCATCAACACGCGGTAGCAGCCCGCCCAGGTCTCGGGGCTGCGCATCAGCTTGGTGATGCGGATGTCGGCAAAGTGAGGCATCAACTCGGCCAGTTGCGCGGGCAGCTCTTGCCACTTGTCCGCCTTGATGGTGGCCTCCATGCGATGGGCAGCTCCCCCAGACCACTCCCATTCGAGGCGGAAGCGGTCGGCCTTGAGGTAATAGTTGCGCTTCTCCCAGGGCTCCACGGTTCGTTCGATGGTATCCGAGATACCGCGCAGGCCGATGACCACCAGGGCGGCAAGGTCTTTGGCCTCGTCATCCAGCTCTTTTTTGCTCATCAGGTGCCGCAGCGCTTCCGCCACGGTGCGGCGCCACTGATTTCGTTCCTTAGCGGGGCTATCGGTGTTGATGACACGACCCATTTTTCGCTCCTTCCAGGTATCGGGGCAAGTATATCTGTTTAGTCGAGCCGGTCAAATCCCTCGCCAGGGCGGCCGCCTGTCCCGCCGCGCTCCGCCAGCATTTCCGATTTGGCGCATACCAATGTGCCATTTTGCGATATCCGGGTATAATGTGGTGGGGTTGCTGAACCCCCAATAGGAGGGCACAGAAAAGGCCAACGCGGCGGCGTGGCGCCCCTGGAGCAACCAGAGGGCGCTGGAAGCCCGTCGGTCACAGCGTGAAATGGACGTTCTCGCCATGAGCGGGAGCTGACCCCTCAAACGCCAGGGAGGTCACGAAAGGATGAGGATTGGCCGCGTCGGTCGGGTAATGGGCGTGGTGGTCGATGTGCAGTTCGCCGTGGGCGACCTGCCAAGCATCAACAATGCCCTGCTGATCCAGCCAGAGGGACAACCGGACATCGTGCTGGAAGTGCAGGAGCACATCGATCCGCGCACGGTGCGCTGCGTGGCCATGTCCTCCACCTCTGGCCTGGACCGGAGCATGAAGGTGACCGATACCGGCGAGCCGATCAAGGTGCCGGTGGGCCAAGCCACCCTGGGCCGGATGTTCAACGTGCTGGGCGAGCCGATCGACGGCCTGCCTCCCCTGGAGAACGCGGAACGACGCGCCATCCATAACCCTTCCCCGCCTCTACAGCAACTGCGGCCCTCGCAAGAGATCCTCGTCACCGGCCTCAAAGTCATCGACCTGCTCACGCCCTATGGCCGCGGCAGCAAGATCGGCTTCTTTGGCGGCGCAGGCGTGGGCAAGACGGTGCTGGTCACCGAGCTGATCCGCAACACCATCAGCGTCAACCAGGGGATTGCCGTCTTTGCCGGCGTCGGCGAGCGCACCCGCGAGGGCCACGAGCTGTGGGAAGAGATGAGATCCAGCGGCGTGCTGGAGAACACCATCCTCATCTTTGGCCAGATGAACGAGCCGCCCGGGGCGCGCATGCGCACCCCGCTGACGGCCCTCACCATGGCCGAGCACTACCGCGACCAGAACAAGCAGGACGTCCTGCTCTTCATCGATAACATCTATCGCTACATCCAGGCGGGGTCCGAGGTCTCGGCCCTGCTCGGCCGGGTGCCCAGCGCCGTGGGCTATCAGCCCACCCTGGCCACCGAGATGGGCGAGCTGCAAGAGCGCATCGCGACCACCAGCGGCGGCGCCGTCACCTCGGTGCAGGCGATCTATGTGCCCGCCGACGATGTGACCGACCCGGGCGTGGCCGCCGCTTTTAGCCACCTGGACGCCGTCACCAACTTGTCGCGCAAGCTCTCCAGCCAGGGCTTTTACCCCGCCGTGGACCCGCTGACCTCTTCCTCCAAGATGCTGGAACCCTATATCGTCGGCTGGGACCACTATCAGGTGGCGCAAGACGTGCTGGCGATCCTGCAAAAGTACGAAGAGCTCCAGGATATCATCTCGATCCTGGGCACCGAGGAGCTTTCCGAGGAAGACCGGCGCACCGTGCGGCGGGCCAGGCGGGTGCAGCGGTTCCTGACCCAGCCGTTCTTTGTCACGGAGCAGTTCACCGGGCTGAGCGGGCGGCTTGTCCCCTTGGAAGAGACGGTGCGCGGCTTTAGGAGCATCGTCGAGGGCCAGTATGATGACCTGCCCGAACAAGCTTTTTACATGGTGGGCACCATCGACGAGGCCGTCGAGAAGGCCAAGCAGCTATGACCGAGCGATTCGATCAAGCCACCGCTGTCTGGCTCCGCATCGTCACGCCGGAGCGAGTGCAGTTGGAGACCAGCGCGCACTGGGTCCAGGTGCCGACGGTGGAAGGGATGTTGGGCGTTTGGCCCTTGCATGCGCCCTTGATCAGCGCCGTCACGCCCGGAGAGGTCGAGTACGAGACAGCCGCCGGCATCCAGCATGTCTGGGTGGATAGCGGCATCCTCCATATCCGGCACGGCCAGGTGGTGGTGCTCACGGGCAGCCCGGAGCGCCTGCCCATGCCGGAAAGGGGCACGGCGGCCTGGGATCAGAGCATCGAGGACATGTCCGGCGCCCTCGGCGCCACCAGCGAGGGAGAAGAGGGAGCCTCGCCCGCCAAGGCCGGGCCAGCATGAGCGTGGACTGGGGCGCGCTGCCCAGCAGCCTGGCCATCGGCCTGCTGGCGTCCATGGTCTATTTCGGCGCGCTGGCGCTGATCGTGCGCCAACTCGGCGCGCTGACGCCCAAGCAAACCGTGTTGGTGACCTCCCTCAGCTTGCCCATCCGGCTAGGGCTACTGGGACTGGTCATGGCTTGGGTGATACGCAGCAACGGCATGGTGGGGGCGTTGGGGCTGCTCCCCGGCGTGTTTATCAGTCGCTTCGCGATCCATTGCTGGCTAACCAGATCAAGATAGGAACATGGGACTAGAAAGCATCTTTCCGCGCACGGTATTCCCCATATTCGGCATCCCCATCCAGGACATCGTTTTTCACACCTGGATCGTGATGCTGGTCTTGGGGGTGCTGGCGTACTGGGCCGGAAAGAACCTGTCGCTGCGACCCAAACGCTGGCAGTATCCGATCGAGATCTTTGCCGAGTACGTCAATGGGCTGCTGTCGCAGCGAATCCATAGGCATATCCCTGGCCTTTTCGATGTGGTGGCCACCTTTCTGCTCTATATCGCCGTATCCAACCTTTTGGGCCTGATCCCGGGGCTCAGGGCGCCCACGCGCAGTCTGAGCACCACCATCGCCTTATCTCTGTTTTCCTTTGCCGCGGTGCACTACTTTGGCGTCAAGGAGCGCGGGCTGGGGCGATATGCGCGCACCTTTGTCGAGCCGGTGGGGTGCATCCTGCCCCTCAACCTGCTGGGGCAGGTCAGCCGCACGGTGGCCATGGCGCTCCGTCTGTTTGGTAACGTCGTGGCCGGCGAATCCATTTCTGCCGTCCTCTTCCAACTCGTGCCGCTGATCGCGCCGCTGCCCTTCAACCTGCTGGGCATGGTCACCGGCGTACTGCAGGCCCTGGTGTTCACCTATCTGACCATCGCCTTTATCGCCGACGCGGTGGGAGAGGAAGACGATTCGGCGGAGCAAGAGCTCATCCCCCCGGAGAGCTAAGCGCGACGGAGCCTGGCGTTTCCAGGATCGCCGCGACAGATCGATAGAGGCTCGCCATCATTTTTTAGGAGAAGGACAGCATGTTCGAACTCGAACCCAATAGCCTATTCATGTTCGTCACCACCATCGTCGTGGGTTTCGCCATCGTCGGCGGCACCATCGCCGCCACCCTGGCCGAAGGGCGCGCCGTGGTGGCCGCCTTTGAAAGCATGGCTCGCCAGCCTAGCGTCGCGGACCGGATCTCGAGCATGATTTTCGTGACGCTGGCGATCCTCGAGTCCACCGCCATCTATGTGCTGCTGATCTGCCTGATCCTGCTCTTCGCCAATCCCTTCAGGGGGCTGCTCGGCGGCTAGAAGCAGCGTTCGATCGCGTCCGGCGGCAGCCGAACCCTAGGCAGTGGACCTTGAGTTCAAGTAAGGAGATTCACCATGCTCGATATCGATCCCATCTCGATCATCCTGCAGATCGTCAATTTCGCCTTGTTGGTGTACGTGCTTTCCAAGTTCCTGTTCAAGCCGCTCAAGAACACGGTGGAAGAGCGCGCGGCGGAGGTCGAGGGCACCCTGGATAGCGCGGCCCGGCGCGAGGCGGAGAGCTATGCCGCCAAGCGCGAGGTGGAACGGCGACTGAGCGAGGTCGAGAAGCAGGCCGAGGCGCTGATCAGCCAGGCCCAGCAAGAGGCGGAGCAGCAGCGCGCGAGCATTGTCAACGCCGCCCAGGAGCGCGCCACCGAGATCATCGCCAACGCCCAGAAAGAAGCGGAGCGGGAGCGCCTGGACGCCTTGAGGGACAACTATGAACAGATCCTGGACACGGTGATTGACCTCGCCAGCGGCGTCTTGCGCTCGGTGACCGTCCGGCAAACCCACGACGACCTGGTCACCAACCTGGCTGCCTACGTCTGGCAGCGCCCGCCCGAAGAGGTGGCCGAGTACCGCCGCGCCCTCTCGGAGCGGGATCCTACCGTCTTTGTCTATACCCCGGTGGCCCTGACCGATAGCCAGCGCAAAACCATCCAGGATACCCTGTCTTCGCTGGCCGACCGGCGCATCGAGCTGGAGGTACAGCAACAGCCCTCGCTCATCGCGGGGCTGCGCGTGCGCATCGGCGACCGCATCGTGGATAACAGCCTGCGGCGGCAGCTCGACCAGGTCCGCGACCAGGTCGGGCAAGACCTGCGGCAGCAATTGGGAATGCCTT
>JAAYEA010000284.1 GCA_012689325.1 Chloroflexota bacterium | reverse complement strand
CCATACGCCGCCGCAACCCAGCGAGACGCCGCAGCCGAGCCAGACTTTGCAGCAGCCCAGCGAGACCCCACAAGGGCCGAGCGGGACGCCACAGCCAACCCATACGCCAGTGCGGCCAACGGAGACGCCGCGGCCGAGCGAGACCGGGCAGCCGGGCCTGACGTCGCAGCCGGTCCCGCCCACCAGGACGCCGCAGCCAACCCATACGCCCAGATGGTAGACCGGAATCAGCTTGCCCAAAGGGCGCAGCCCCATGCCCTTCCGTTTCAGCCGTTGACAAGAGTGATGAGGAGGATGGCAATGAAAGTATCGAGATGGACGCTCATGGCCTTGCTGACAGTGGGCCTGTTGCTTCTGGTGGGGACCACGGTGCTGGCCGCGCCAGGCGCCGGCCAGCGGGGACCCATGGTCAAGTTCGAAGGTGTCGTCGAGAGCCGTCCCGCAGACACGCCCGTTGGCGCTTGGGTAATCGGCGACCAGGATGTCATGGTCACCGAGCAGACCCAGTTACATGAGCAGATCGGCCCGGCAGAGGTCGGGGCAAGCGTCATGGTCATCGCGCAACAACTCGGCGATGGCACGCTCGAGGCCTTGTCGCTGCGGGTCCAGCAGGCAGCCGAGGTGGCCGAGGTCTATATCAAGGGTGCCATCAGCGAGTTGGCGGATGAGTACCTCGTGGTGAATGGCCTGCAGATCGAGATCACCGAGGCCACCGAGATCGAGGGGCTGTTGGAAGAAGGGGTTTTTGTCAAGGTCAGGGCGCTAAGCACCGCGACGGGATATGTAGCCCTGGAGATCGAGGTCCGCGGCGATACGCGCACCGTGGTCGAGTTCGAGGGCGTGGTGAGCAAGATCACCGACACGCTGTGGGTCATCGGCTGCTGCCACCAGGTGGTCGTGAATGAAGAGACGATCATCGGGGAAGGGGTCGAGGTCGGAGTACATGTCGAAGTGGTCGCGCTCAAGCTTGACGATGGGACACTGGTGGCTTTGAGCATTACCTTTGACCCCATGACGCCCGGACCCAACCAGACCCCGCGCAACCCTAGCGCGACCCCGGGCGCCAGCCAGACGCCAGGGCCGAACCAGACCCCCGGCGGGCCAAACGGCACCCCGAGTTGCACGCCGAGCTGCACGCCGCAGAACCCTAGCCAGACGCCAGGACCAAACCAGACCCCCGGCGGGCCGAACGGCACCCCGAGCTGCACGCCGCAGGATCCCAGCGAAACGCCCGGACCCATTGGGACGCCACAAGACCCTAGCGAGACGCCTGGGCCAATCGGGACGCCGCAAGATCCCACCGAGACGCCTGGACCCATTGGCACGCCGCAAGATCCCACCGAGACGCCTCAGGGGCCGCACCAGACGCCTCAGGGCACCTGCACGCCTAGCTGCACGCCGCAGAATCCCAGCCAGACGCCCAAGCCAACCGGCACGCCCGGGCCAAAGGGAGCGCCAGGATTGATCAGCCTGCTGGCGCGCCTGTGGCAGCCCTGGAGGGGCGCAAAGTAGCCATCGCGATCCCCCATTCCCAGACGGCCGGATATGCCCCGTATAAAGCCTGGTGATTGTCCCATCGACTGCTATGGCCGATGGGACAATCCGCATATGGCGGGTTAGCCCCGGGAGGATGGCTGATGAATCCCTCGCAAATACGCACCTCCGTCATCATCGTGGTCCTATCTGTGCTCTGCGCGGGTTGGGCGATCGGGGCCCGCGCGGAAGGAACCTGGTCAGCGCCGCTGAACCTTTCCGAAAGCCCCAGCGACACTTCCGGCGCAGCCCTGGCCGTCGATAGCCAAGGTCGCGTCCACGCCGTCTGGAACGAGGACGGCGTGCTCTATCACCGCGTGAAAATCGGCGGCGACTGGTCCGCGCCGACCCTGGTGGCCAGCGGCGCCTCCGGCGACCTCGTCACAAGCACGAATGGTGACGTCTACCTTGTCTTTGTCAACGCGTTTGTTGGCCAGGATGATGTCTATTTCGTCCATTGGGCGCACGGCTCCTGGAGCTTGCCGGTGAACGTCTCCGAGACCGCCGGCGGCTCGGCCTCGCCGCGGCTCGCCAGTTCGCCCCTCGGCGGCTTGGCCGTCGTCTGGGTCGAATCGGCGGCCAGCGCTGCCCTCATCTATATCGCGCGCTCCGCCGATGGCGCCAACTGGTCCGCCGGGCCGCTCCCCCAGGCGCACGGCTCCGCCCCCGTGGTATCTTTTGACGACGCGGGCCAGCCGCAGGTCGCCTGGCAGGATGTCTTTGACCTGGGAATGCCCACCGAGGTTTTTTACGCGCGCTGGACCGGCGCCCGCTGGACGCTGCCGCTTGATCTCTCCGCCTCGCCCACGGAGCAGTCCTCCCTCCCAGCGCTGCAGGCGTGGGGCGGCGACACGTATCTTGCCTGGGAAGAGGCCGGCTCCCCCCAGGAGGACATCTATGTGGTCAGGGGGCGCGGGGGGACTTGGGAGGCGCCGCAGAAGCGGTCAGGGTCGTTCGCGGCCCATGCGCCCCAGCTCGCCTTCGACGCCTTGGGTCACGGCCACCTCGCTTGGAGCGGCGCGACCAGCATCCACCACCGCGCCTGGCAGGCCGAGAGCGACATCTGGGAGGAGATCGAGGAGGTTGCGCGCGACCAAACCGGGGCGGCATCAACGCGGCTGGCCGCGCTGCAAGACACGCATGTGGCCTGGCTGGCAGACGCTGGCCCGGGCAACCGCGAGATGTATTACAGCGAGCGGACCATCAGCGAGCCGACGGCGACCCCGACCAAGCGACCGAGCGCCACGCCCACCAGCAGCCCTACGGTCACACCAACCAGCAGCCCCACCGCCACACCGACCAAGACGGTGACGACTCGCCCAACGGACACGCCATGGCCGACTGCCACCTCCACGCCAACCGGCGAGCCAGGAGGGCCACAGAGCTTCTATCTGGTGCTGATCATGCGCTAGGCCAAGCGGCGCGCCTAGCGCTCCGGGAACTGGGCGGCGATGCGCTCAAAAGCCTCTTTGAGTATGGAGCGCGGCGAGGGGACGCAAATCCGCTCGAAACCGCCGCCACGATCGGGGTCGAAGAAATGCCCGCCCTCCAGCAGCACGCCCGCCCGGTTGTAGATCCGGTCGTGGATCTCCTCCGGGCTGAGGCCATACGCGCGGAAATCCAGCCACATGATATAGGTGGCGTCCGGACGCCGGCACTTGACCTGGGGCATCCGCTGGGCGAGGAAGGCCAGCGCCCAGTCGATGTTGCCATCGAGATAATCGAGGAGTTGCTCTAGCCATTCCTCCCCCTCGTTATAGGCGGCAATGACGGCGGCGATGGTGAAGGGGGAGGGGCCCACGGACCCGAAGGAGGCGAGAAACCGCTCGCGCAGCGCAGGGTCGGGGATGACTAGGTTGGTGCAGTGCAGGCCAGCCAGGTTGAAGGTCTTGTTCACCGCGGTGCAGATGATGAGGTTAGAGGGGTCGGCCACAGCGGCCAGGGGATGGAACTCGGCGCCGCGGCGGATCAGGTCGCCGTGAATCTCGTCGGCGGCGATGAGGACGCCGTTCTCCCGGCAGATGCGCGACACCTCCAGTAGCTCCTGATCGGTCCAGATGCGCCCCACCGGGTTCTGCGGGCTGCAGAGGAGCAACAGCTTGGCGCGGGGATCCCGGGCCTTCTCCTCCAGGTCGGTCAGGTCCATGGTGTAATAGCCGCCCTCGCCCTCGATCATCTGGTTATTGATCAGGCGGCGGCCGGTGGCATGGGTCACGCCGGTAAATGGGCCATAGACCGGGCGCTGGATGATGATGCCATCGCCGGGCTCGGTGAAAGCTAGGATGACCTGCTTGAGGGCCTCCACCGTGCCATTGACGTAGACGATCTCTTCCGGCCTGATCACCCAGTTGCGGCGGCGCTTGAACCAGTTGATGATGGCCGCGTGGTATTCCTCCGCGCACCAGTGGGCGGAATAGCCGTAGATGCCATGCTCCGCCACGGCGTGCATGGCGTCGATGATCGGCTGCGCGCCGCGGAAATCCATGTCGGCGAGATAGGCCGGGATGCAATGGTCGCCGATCTTGTCCACGCCCAGCATCTTGGCGATCTGCGGGCTGGTGGTCCACTTGATGCTATAGCTGTATGGAGCATGCCGCCGGTCGATGACCTCGTCGAAATCGTAACGCATTGTGAGCTTGTTCACCTTTCTATGGCCGGTCCAGTAGGGAATGGCAGGCGGAGAAGCGTGCCCAGAAACCAGCAGAGGTTGGTAAGAACGTAAACACGCATCCGCCCAACAGAGCGGATGCGTGAGATCATCCCCTAGCTGGTACCCCTGGCAGGAATTGAACCTGCGGCTCGCCGCGTCCCCAACCTGCCCCCGCCCTCGCCGCTGCCCCGACGCCCCTACCCTTGTTTGGCACGACGTCGCCGGGAAGAGCGTTTTCCACGCCCATTATAGCACGGATCGTCCAGCGGTCGAACACAGGCAAGGGATCCTCGGAAGTGGCGGGCCAGACGGCCACGGCACAAGTGGGTCGGGGCCGCCGACCTCACGGGCCCGAACCGTACCTTGCTAGAAGCCTAACTGAAGGCTGCATGGTTCATGCTCCTAGCATGCCTCGAAGTCCGCGGTTGGCCTCTTGTCTCACCGAGTCGTGCACGCGGCGGTTCGGCATCTTCCCCGAGTGGGCCTTGCGCTTGGAAGCGAGATCGCCTGCAGCCACTCAGGCTCGCCCTGCCGAACGCGACCATCGGCGTCGAGTTAATACATTGGTGGAGTGAATGCGTGGGAGCCACCGGGCGTGCCGAAACAATGGGCCATATCTACGCAAGTGAAAGCATCATCGCACATAAACACAGCACTATCCCATCTGGATCCGCAGTAGAAGTGCTCGCAAGAGAACAACGCCGCCACGCCGCACCCATAGCCTCCTGCGCCACACTTATAGGGGCTCTTCCATGTGCAGCCAGCGGTGTACGCCGCCGTCGAGCTCATGCTGCCGCGACCGAGCAGCCCCGCCTCCGGCGAAGCCGCCAACGCCTTCACCACCAGATTGGCGATCTTGTCTATGTCTTGCGCTCCCATCGCGATCCTCATCCAAACTCTGACAACCCGGGGCTTCCTGACGGGTCAGGCCTGTGAGAGCGGATCGTCGGGCCGTCAGTGCAGGCGTCGCCGCCGGGATGCTCTCCTGCTTCTATTATAGCATCGGTGGTCAAGCTGTCAGGTGCGATTGCCCCGGGTGCGCGACAGGGCGGGGCTCGCGCGCAATCGCCGTTGATCTTGGCGTCCATCGCGTTGCCGCAGGGCTGCCGATTCCCCACCCCGGAGGACGAGTGGGGGCTGATCAACGTGATCGTGCGGCCGGACGTGGTAGAGCGCTATGGGCGCGAGCTGCGCGGCGGGCCGATCCTGTGGGCGGAGGGGCTCGTGCAGCGGCGCGATTCGGCTCCTGGGCAGATTTGCCATTTCGCCCGGATAGCTCATAATCGTCGGAGCGTTCTGAACTCCGGCAGCAGCGTCCGCTTACCTCAATGAAGGAGGCCGGTTATGCCCTCACTCGGTCGCGATGGTAGATGCAGACGGGGTTTCTCGCTCTTGGTCTCTGTTCTGG
>JAAYEA010000283.1 GCA_012689325.1 Chloroflexota bacterium | reverse complement strand
ATAGTCGCTCACGGCAGTCCTCCGCACAAGGCTGCCGAGAATGTACTGGAACAGGGTTCAGTTGTAAAAGTTCACGTTTCTGCTCAAAAAAGCAATTCGACTTCTATTTGCACAAAAGCTACGCTAGGTTGTAAGTATGAATCACATACGTGGTGTTCTCCCATGCCTGAAAGCGAAACCAGTCTTGATCACTTGGCTCATGGAAATTGCGTTGCTGCTGTTCGTTCATGCCAAGAAAAGCTGCACTACTTGGGCCATCGCCGCCGAATTCGTATTGATCGGCTTGAGCAAAACACAGCTCTACTGGGTCGGATATCTTGTTCCCGCTAACAGAGCCCGTAACGCTCCCTGCCGAATCTACTTGGGCATATAGTGTTCTGGTGATCTCTTGCATCGGTTCACTCATAACCGAAGACGTCGCCTGTAACGCCAGAGCGGGATCCTCAACTCTGGTTACCAGCAACGCTCGCTCTCCAGAAGCCAAAGGCTCGTTGATCCAGAACGTTATGCTCCCAGCAAAATCGCCGGGGCCGGCAGGCAGATGGTCTAGATAGAGGTCAGTGAAGAAGTCGTTTGCCGTCGAACCGTCGCCTTGGTTCTCGATTGTCACCTCAATCAGAACCCCGCCCTCCTGCTGAATATGGGTAGATAGGCCAACCACGGCAAGTTCGGGGGTGCCCGCAGTACTATCGCTCGCATCAGCAGTAGTGCGAGCCGATCCATGCTCGCCCGTGGGCCAAGCCTCCCAGTTCCCCGCTGTGTCCATCGCCCGTACACGGAAGATGTAGGTGTGGCCGAGCCTTCCCACAAAGGTCTCGGATGTCTTTGGGGTCTTCTCTAGCCAGTCCTCCCAAGAACCCTCTGTCCGAGTTACATCACGTACCTGAACGTGATACCAGCGTATGCCCGAACGATCATCACTACCTGACCAACTTGCAGGAAACGCGGCATCTGGAACCGTTTCGGGCAGTGGTGTCATGGTCGAAGAGGGAGGATTCGTATCCATTCTGAAACGCGAGGATGCCAGATTCTGGCCATGGGGACCTATGGCTATCACGCGCCAGTACAGCATTGCATAGCTAGAGGAGAAAGTATGGGTATACTCGCTGACACTGCTTCCAAAGCTCTTGTCGATCAGAAGATCCCCAAAGTTTGGATCGAGTGAGGCCTGCAAGCGATAGCTAGATGTTCGCCAAGTTGTATCCCACCTGAAGCGCACAGTCTGCGAATCTAGCCAACTATCATACACAGGAGATCTGGTGTTGGGGTGATTTGGGCGATGATCGCTCCGCACATTGTAGGTCATCTCTCGTACGGCAGCGCCATTCCAGGTCTCGTGCCAACCGTGGGCTTCAACACGAATGCGATGGGAACCGCTTGCATACTCGAGGGTATTCCAGGTGGGGGCATCGTGCTCATTGAAACAAGGGACGCCCAGCTCAGTTAGGATTTGCCAGGTCCCATTGCTGGATCCATCAGTAGCGCTGTTCACACTCACCAGCATCGTAATGCCGACACTGCCTTGCCCTTCGGTGCATGCGCGGATCCGAACCACCTCGCCTTTTGGATCAAGTGGTTCGACATAAAGCTGGTTGATAGAGAGATTGGGATTCGCTATCGTAAAATGCCAACTCTCACTCCACTCGCTCGTCAAGCCTCTGCTATCGCGCGCTTTTACGCGCCACTTGTACCCATATGGTCCTAAGGAGTTCGTGGTTACACAGGAGCTCGTAGTCCAGCCGCCGTTCCACAGCTGTGCGCTCTCGTAGATTTCAAAGTAAAAGTGAGTCACTGCGTCTCCATCGGGGTCGCCATTGGAGCGAGCGCACAGGGTTGCCCGATTCCCGCTGTAGTACATATACCAGTCATGGGGACTGACTAGAGAGGGTGTGTAGGGCCGGTAGTTGGTACCACTGCCGCCACTCCGCACGCGGAACTCGATCGTAAATTCCTCACCCGCCCAATGGCCATCCTGCCACACCTGCCAGGTGCTACGATAGGTGCCGTCGCTGTTCGGCGCTGTGATCGGATTACCCGCGTAGAACGTGAAGTCGTAGGTTCCGCCCTGTCTTACGTTAACCGTGACGGCCACATGAGGCCAAGCACCATAAGTGTCACCACTCTTGATACGGAGCATGTCACCTCGTGATTGGAGGAGTTCACCGCGATGCACCGTAGCGCGGATGGTTGGGCGGAAGGTCGTGCCCGGGGTCACCTCGACAGGGCAATTAGTGCATGCTAGTTTGATGTCACTGGTAGATGGCGGAGGTGCTGAGGCATCTGGTACTCGTATCTGAACCCAGAGGGGATCGCCGAAATACGTCCCTTGAGGGTTGCGCAGCCGCCAGTCTCCTCGATGGCTGCCAGCGCTACTCGGGGCTGTCAGACTAACCGTGAAGTCGGCACTCTGCCCTGGAGCTACGGTCGGGAGATTTATTGTACTCGGCGCTGCCATCTGTCGCCCACCAATGAAGACTAGTTGATATCCTGGCCCCCACGTGGTGGTGCCCGTATTGCGGACGCGCCAAGTCTTGAGATAAATGCTCCCTGGCGACACGATGGTGTCGTCCGGAAGAGTCACATCGGCCAGATACTCGGCGGCGTCAAGCATAGCCGGCACAGTAGTTTGCCCAAACCAACCACCTCTGTACTCACCCGGGACTGGAGCCGACGGGCCAGTCGCTGTCTCCGTTGCTAGTCTTGGCCAACCACCTACCCATAGCTTGATACTCTGCTCGCCATTGCAGTCAGCCAACGGATCCCGCTCAGATACGGACAGATCCCACCCATAAGGATCAACAGGAACCCATCCCTTGCCGTTGTAACGTAACACAACGTAATGCAGGTGTATTCCGCTCGATCTACCTGTGCTACCGATGTTGCCAATGGCCACGCCGGGTTCTTTTATCAGTGATCCGTGTGTGATGCCGTACTGATTGTTGCTCCCCCACTCCAGGTGACAGTATCGAGATAGATATCCCGAGCCATCGCCATCGTGTGTGATCTCGACAGTCCAGCCACATGCCCCCTTTTGTCCCACAAAGGTCACAACTCCTCTCGCAGCCGAGAGCGCTTTGCCCGTGGTAGCATAATCATACCCGTCGTGCCCATCATAATAAAGCGTTGGGAGTTCCCAAAGGGTATCCGAAAAACCCTTGACTTCCCCACCACAACCCAGGGCTGGACGTCCGTCCGCATAGTAGCTAACACAGTTGTCCTGCAGGGTATGACCGCTAAATATAACGAGTCCGCCATTGGGCGTATAGTCGGGGCACGAGTGATCAAAATAGGCTGCGATCAGGTAGTTACGGGACTCAAACGGGCGGTATAGGAACTGTGACGAATTATAGGATTCTGGGGTGTTGAAAAAAGCCACTGTCGGCTCAGCAGATGCTTGCGCTGAGATCAGGTAGCCAATAGAGCATATCACCAGGATTTTGAAAAGCATAATCAGTGAACTTCGAGCGCCTAGCATCTCGGATCACCTCCCATCGGACTTGGGGAACTGCGAGCATATAGTAATGGCAACCGTTGCCAGCGAAATGGGCAATTACATAATCCCATAGCAATGATCTTGTGAGACTTGAGTATTTGTACCGCCGATTACCAAGAGCCAGCTCGGATAGCCTAACCAGCTCCTAATACGTGGACGTCTGGGTTGGCGTTGCCGTCACACAGGCGCTCCACAGCCCCCGGCCGACCTCACGCGCCTCCTGCTGGAGCTGCACGAACAGCTCGGCATAGGCCACATCCGGCGGGTAGGTGTAGGCGAAGGCATAGCCCCCGCGCACCAATTCGGCATTGACGAAGACCTCGTCGGGCCCTTCGCGCACATAGACGTACCGCAACAGCTGGCCGTAGCGATCGGTCTCCGAAACATCCTTGACCAGCCGCACCCACTGCCCCCGCACCAGCTCAGCGTTGCGAGCCTTGGCCTCGGCATAGTAGCACTCGCCGACCTCGGGGGCCTGGATGCCGATGTAGCGCACCCGCTCCCCGTTGCTCAAGGTGATGGTGTCCCTGTCCGCGACGGCAGTCACCAGGAAGCGGTCAACGGGGATTGAGGTCGCCGTGGCCTGAGCCTCGTCCCGTGACAGGAGCGGCAGATAGACTTGCGCAGAGACGAGCACTGGCAGGAGTAGGCAGATCGCCAACACGAGCGGCAGGGTTGAGCGGTCACAGCCGCGAGTTACCTGTTTCCCGGCCTGTGGATCCAACCTCTGTGCGGAGCCGGTCAGCGCCTTTCGGACGCGCTTCTTGGCTGGGGTCTCCGGGCGATCTCCAGAGCCTATGAGGACCTTGCGCACTGCTCTCGTGGCCCTTCGCTGCTGTTCTGACAACATCTTGCCAGGGAATGACTTGCGCTTGGTCATGGCCCGTCCCCTTGCAGTGACCACATGCGACTGATTGGGTTGAGCTCTCATGATACCCCGCGCGTGGGGGGATGGCAAATCGCGCAGATTCGTCGGAAAGTCCAGGCTCCTACCCACTTTCGTGAGCAAATGACCGGGAGCAGAGGCAGACGGCCTTGCGGATAAGGCGAGGCTTGAGGAATTGGGGCATCTAGAGCAAGCATAGAGCCACCCAGGGTGCGCTGACGCGGTCTTGGCAGGCCTTGCGAACCAGCCCTGCTCGCTGCGCGGCCACGCCGATCAGTGCTTGCCACCGAGTCCAAAGGCATTGGCGATCATGGGCGGCGGGGCCGAGTACGGCCCTGGCGGCTCCGCGGGCACAAAGACACGGTTGCCCAGGTCCACCGGCCGGCCCTCCGCGTCCACGGGGGAGCCGTCCGGCCCCGCATACACGGCCTGCACCCGGTCGGGGCGCCATTCGGACATGGCCTGCAGCGAGACCCGGTTGCCCATGCCGCCCAGGCTGGCGGCCAGGGCCT
>JAAYEA010000282.1 GCA_012689325.1 Chloroflexota bacterium | reverse complement strand
CGCGCTGACCGCCACCGTCGCAGTGGCCGTGGACTGGTTCCCCGCCTCGTCCGTCGCCACGGCGCTGACCGCATAGCTGCCGGTCGCGGGCAACAGGATCCAGGCGCGGCCGCCCTCCACGGGGTAGCTGGCCGTCGCGCCGCTGCGGGTGGCGCTCAGGGTCACTTGTTTCAGGTCGTCGCGGCTCCCCGCGCCGGTGTCCAGCGCGCCGGAGGCCTCGACCACCGCCAGGACCGCCGCGGCGTCGGTGCTGCCGGGCAGGGCTGGCGCGCCCCAGGCGATGGTGGGCGCGGCCGTGTCGACGATGAAGGCGCCCTCGTACCAGTCGCTCTCCCGCGTCTCCACGTTCCCCGCCTCGTCCGTCGCCCGGCTATAGACCCGGTAGAGCCCCGCCGCGCCCTTGGTCACGCTCTGCGACCAGGCATAGACCGGCGAGCCGTCGGCGGCCAGCGTGTAGTCAAAGGTCGTCGGCGCCGTCTCCACCGGGGTCAGGCTCGGATCGGCCACGGCCACGACGGCCACCTCCACCTGCGCCACGCCCGAGTTGCCGGTGACGGTGGACTCGATCTGCGGGCCGAAGAAGAGGGCCAAGGGGCAAGCGATCAGCTCCTTGTAGCCCAGGTCGGCGCGCAGGCCGCCCGCCAAGGGCACGTCGGCCCGCGGGTCCGCCGCGTCGATGGCGGGCGAGTCCGCCGCTGGCACATAGTAGCTGTCCAGCAGCGGGCTGCCGCTGACGCTGTGCACCCCCGCCGTGACGCCGGAGACGTCGGTGGTGTTGTGCAGCAGGTTATAGTCGTTGCGGATCAGGGCGCCGGAGGCCGCCTGCAGGCCGTAGGCGTTGCCCGAGACGATGTTGTTGCGGACGTCGGCCCAGGCGCCGGTTCCGCTGGCATGGATGCCCGCGCCATCGTTATCGACGATGGTGTTGAAGGCAATGTCCGCGGACGCGCTCTCGGCCAGGCTGATGCCGTGGCCCGCGTTGTCGCGGATCACGTTGCGCGAGATGCTGATGCCGCTCGCGGCGCCCTTGACCACCACGCCCGCCCCGCTCGCGTTCGCCCACTCGATGGTAAAGCCGGAAACGCTGCTGCCGATCACGCCGTCAAAGGTCACGGTGCTGCCGACGTTCCCGGCGGCGATGGCGCTGACCGTTGGCCCGGAGCCGACCAGGCGCACGTGGCTGGGCACCGTCAGTCGCTCGCTATAGGAGCCGATGTCCACGCCCACGGTATAGCCGCCCTCGGGCAGCGCGCCCCGCAGGTCGTGCATGGCCGCGGCCGCGGCGTCCAGGGCATCCTGGATGGCGGCAAAGGCATCCACGCCCCAGGTCAGGCCGTCGTTCTGGCCCGTTTCGGCATAGTCGGGGCTGACGTAAAAGCCGGCCGCGTTGTACTCGGCGTAGCCCATGTCCACGCGCGTGCCGCCGCCGGGCGCCGTCGGGTCGTTGGGCGCGCCCATATCGATGAGGGGCGAGCTCGCCGACAGGCGCAGGTCGTTATCGGCCATGCTGCGGAAGCGCGGATCGAGGATCTGGATGCCGCCGCCCACATCGTCGGTCGGATACATGTGGTCGCCGTTGCCCCAGAAATCGTTGTAGGTATTGGAGAGGCTGGTGGGCGTGGCCCCGCGGGAGAGCCCGTAGGTGGTGTTGTAGGCCAGGATGGTGTTGCGCACGTTCACCGGCGTGGTCCCCTCGACCACGAGGCCGCTGCCGTTGCGCACGATGGTATTGTTCACCACCGTGACCACGCTATCGCCGCGGATGCGCGCGCCGGTGCTCAGGTCGCGGATGATGCAGCGCGACAGGGTCAGCCCCTCCGCGCCGCCCTCCGCCAGGAAGCCTTGCCACGCCGCCCCGCCGGCGAGCGTCACCCGGGCCAGCGAGGCCCCGGCGACGCCCTCCGCGGTGACCAGCGCGCTGGCCGCGCCCGCCGGAGGCTCGATGATGGTGAACTCGGCCCCCGCGCCGATGATCTCGACGCCGGAGACCAGGTAGAAGTTCTGCGGATAGCGCCCGGCATGGACCAGGACGCGGGCCGCGCCGGACTCGACCGCCTCGCGCACCGTGGCAAAGGCGTCCGCGCCCCAGGTCAGCGTGGTCCCGCAGGGCGCGCAGGCCGCCTCGGAGGTGTAGACGTGGGCCTCCGCCTTGTAGGCGTGATAGCCTGCGGTCAGCTCCGAGTCCGCGCCCAGGCGATAGAGGCCGTCCTCCGGCGCCACAAAGGCCGCCTCCGCCGCGGTCAGCGTGGTGGCGCCCGTGGGCAGCGCCGGGGACCAGCTCGCCGTGCTGGGGCCGACCCAGACGTTGCTCGTGTCGATATCGGCCTGCAAGCCGGCGCTCCCCGCCGCCGAGCTCAGGTCCGCCCAGGCGAAGGAGGACGCCGCGTCGGGCGCCACGAACGCCGTGGTGTCCACGGTCAGCCGCAGGGCAGGCGCCCCCACCGGGCCGGACCGGAAGGCGTTGGTCGTGACCCCGCTGGCGGGGGTGGCGTAGGCGTAGAGATAGCTGCCCACGCGCGCCAGGGCGCGCCCGATGGAGACGGTAAAGCTCGTCGAGGTGGTCAGGGCGCCCCAGGCGTCCGTGCCGATCTGGTAGCGCAGGTACCCTCCGCTGCCGCCGCCCGGCAAGACGTAGAGGCAGTCGGCGCCGTCCCAGGTCAGCGAGACGCCCGCGCCCATCAGGCTGGCGTACTCGGCGGGCAGGGACAGCGCGACCCCGGTGTTCGCCACCGGATCGTAGCGGCGGAAGGACCAGACGCCGGTCGAGCTCTTGCCCAGGCCATAGACCAGGCCATCCGCCCAGGCCGTGGCCTGGAAGAGGAAGTCGGCGCTTAGCCCGCCCCAGTTGTAGCTGACCCACGACCAGGAACCGGGGTCAGCAGTATACTTGACGTACATGGTGCTGCCGGTATCGCTGAAACCATAGATGTTGCCGTCGGCGTCCACCGCCGGCGCCGCCGGGTACTCGGTAAAGGCCGTGCGCGAGCTCCAGGCGTTCGTCGCGGGATCGTAGACATAGTGTCCCGGCGGAGCCCAGCGCGAGACGGCGGCGCCAAAGGGGGTGGTGATGCCCCAGGCCGTGTACAGGTGCCCTGCGGAATCCACGATCAGCTTTCTCAGGTGGTCGCCCTCCAGACCGAAATCCTGGAATGCCGTTCCGCCGGCGGGCAGAACCTTGATGCTATTGGGCCAGTTGGTGGCGTACACCCTCCCGTCCGGGCTGGCCGCTAGGGACTGGACGGTGGAGCTGGCGGTGAGCTTGGACACCCACGTCGAGGTCAAGCTGTCCCAGCTATAGACCGTCGAGTCCGCCGCGTACACCGTGCCGTCCGAGGCCACAGTGATGGCTTGCACGGTGCCGGAGAAGCCGCCGCCCATGGCGGACCAGGCCGTCCCGTCGTAGCGGGCGATGTGGCTGGCGGCCACGCCGTTCACGCTGGTGAACTGGCCGCCGATGTAGAGGTATCCTCCGGTCTGGGAGGGGCCTCCGCCGCCCAGGGCCATGGCGTGGACGATCATGTTCGTGCCTGTGCCGCCGGTGGGCAGCGCGGACCAGGTTCCGGTGCTCGGCCGCCAACGGGCAACGCCCATCGTCGTGTAGCTCACGGTCGAGCTATCGCGGACCGAGGCGAAATCCCCGCCGACGTAGAGGTCCTGCCCGTCCCAGGCCAGGGCATAGACGTAGGCGCTGGTGCCGTTGAAGTCGGCCGCGCCCAGGGGGTGCCAGGCGCTGCCATCCCATCGGGCGATGCCGCCCGCAGGCGCGTCGCCGGCCTCGGTGAACCATCCGCCGGCATAGACGTTGCCGCTGTCGTCGCAGGCCAGGGCGCGAACGATGCTGTTGGTCCCTTCGGCCAGGCCGCTGCCCAGGGTGTGCCAGGCCGACCCATCCCAGCGGACGACATAGTGCGCGGAGACGCCGCCGATGGTGGTAAAGTCGCCGCCCACATAGAGGTCGCCATTGGGCGCCACGGCCAGCGCATAGATCTCGTTGTTCGCCCGGCCGCCCAGCTCCGGCCAGTGCAGCGTGCTCTGGAGGTTATAGAGCTTGGCGCCGTTGGAGAACAGGATGCTCCTCTGGTAATATGCCGATGTGTACGCGCCCGTGCTGTAGGGCAGCATGTGCGGCAGGCTCGTCGCCTGGGTCCAGGCGCCCAGCGCGCCGCCCGTTCCGGGCGTCGAGACGTAGACCTTGTTGCTCGTGTAGCCCGGCACGGCGTACAGGCTGCCGCCCAGGGCGAACAGCCCGCCGCCGTTCGCTCTCACGGCGGGCTCTGCCACCGCCTGCGCAATGTCCTCGGGCACGTCCGCGTCGTTGGACCAAAAGTAGGGCGAGACGTCCGGCGGCGTGATATCGATGATGGGGTCGGTTCCGTTCCCGACCAGGGTGCTGTCGCTCAGGATCAGCCCGGCGGCCTCGCTCATCACGATGGGGTTCTGCACCGAGTGGGCCACCAGGTGATCGATGACCGTCTCGTTGCTGCTCCCCGCGACGGGCTCGCCCGCGCCGTCGTCCAGCAAGACGCCGCCGGTGGCGTTGCGCACCGTCAGGTTGGAGAGGTGCACCGCGTCCGCCAGGATCGTCACGGCGTTCGAGGCGCCGCCCTCGACAAAGACGGCGTCGGCGCTCACGCCCTGGATGGTCAGGTTGTCATAATTCGTGCCCGCGGGCACGTTGAAGGAGCTATAGACGCCGGGGTAGACGATGATCGTGTCCCCGCCGCCGTCGGAGGCGTCCACCGCGGCCTGGATGGTGGTGTAGCAGGAGGTATGCCCGTCGCACGTGTTGCTCACGGCGTCGTCATCCACGTAGCGGGTATCGGGGCCGGTGGAGCGCAGCTCCATCCCGCCCTTGAGCCCGGGCCGGGCATCGCCCAGCGGCGAGGCCGCGCCCCGAGGCAGCGCCTGCGGCGAGATGAACCCGGAGCTAAAGTTGGGCGCATCAAAGCCCGCCGCCTCCGCCGCTGCCTGGCTGGGGATCAGCAGCAGCTCCGCCGAGCCGTCCGCGTTGAGATCGGCGCCGGCGGCATACGGCGCGTTGGCCGCCCCGCCCACGCCCGCGATGGTCGCGATGGTCTGGAAGGAGCTGGCGGGCCGCGCGAGCACCGAGGCCACGCCCGACCCATTCACCGCCAGGAGGTCCGCGCGGCCGTCGCCGTTCACGTCGCCGGGGGCGGCGATAAAGCCCCCCGCGCTCGCAAAGGTGTAGGTGACGCCGCTGCCGTATTTCAGGGTGCGGGTGGAGCCGCTCGAATAGAGCCAATCTGCCTTGCCGTCGCCGTCCACGTCGCCCAGGGCGACGACGCGCGGTGCAGCATCGGTGGTGGTGTAGCTGACGCCCGTCTCCTCCCACCCATGGAGGGTGACCTGGTTGGCGCCCAGGACGACCCACTCGTCCATCTGGTCGCCGTCCACGTCGCCGACGCCGAGCGCGCCCGTAGCCCCCGCATAGGTCTCCACGGCCTCCGCGGCGACGTCCACCGTCTCGGGCCAGGGGTTGGCCCGGCCCCGCACCAGGTAGACTGTCCCGTCCGCGCGGATGAGCAGATCGGCATAGCCGTCGCCGTCCGCGTCGCCCGCCGAGGCCAGGCCCTCGATATTGGCCGGGGCCTCCAGCAGCGCGCGGTAGCCGGTCTGCCCGGCCTCCAGCGTCACGCCGCCCAACGGGCCGGGGTTGCCCAGGACCAGGAAGGCGCGCGTCGTGTCGCGCTCGCCGATCAGGAGGTCGGAATAGTTGTCGCCGTTGGCGTCGCCCGCGGCGGCCAGGTAGCTGCCGAGGCGCGCGCCGGGGGCGCCATAGAAGCGCGTCCCGCTGGCGGCCAGCATCTGCAGGTCGGGCGGGGTCGGCCAGCCGCCCGCGCGGCCGTAGAGCACGGCCACCTGCCCCGCGTCGCCCTCGGGGCCGGGCAGCCCCACCGCCAGGTCAGCCATCCGGTCGGCGTTGAAATCGCCGATCCAGTTGGCCAGCACCCCGCCGTCGTTGTCGTGGATGGTGGAGATGCCGAGCCAGACGGTGCTATCGTCCAGCACGTCCATGCCGCTGCTCAGGCTGGCCGGGACGGCCGGGAGCGGGAGATGCCCGCCCTCGTCCGCGACGCCGGTCAGGTTGAAACTGGTGTTGGCCTTGACCGCCGGCGGCACCTCCGCATCGGCGCCCGCGTTCACGATGCTCGAGGGCGCCACGCGGTCGACGACGATCTCGGCCGAGGCGATATCGCTGAGGTTGCCGCAGAGGTCCGCGGCTCGCGCCCGGACGACGTGATCGCCCTGCGCGCCGATGCCCACCGACCAGTCGTAGGCCCAGTCGTCGCCGGTGAACTCGACGCTGCGCCAGGGCTGCCCGTCGATGGCGAGCTGCACGCGCTCGATGCCCGCGATGTTGTCGGTGGCGGTCCCGCTCAGGTGGACGGCATTGCCCGCCATGGCCCAGTTCAGGGTGACCACGGGCGGGGTGTCGTCCACCGTGACGCTCACGGAGGCGGTCGACTGATGCCCCATGGCATCCGTCGCGCGCGTTTCCAGGTTATAAACGCCGTCGGTGGCCGGCAGGGCCCAGGAATAGGCCCAGGGGCCCTGGCCCGCGGGCAGGGCCGCGTAGCTGGCGGCCTCGCCGTCCGGGACGATGCTCAGGCTTCGCTCGCTGATCCAGGTGGTCGGGTCCGTGGCCGAGCCGCCCACCACATAGCTCGTGGCGTTCAGGTAGGCGCCATCGGGCGGCGCCACGATGGCCACGGCGGGGTTATCGCCGTCCACCACGGCCCGGATGGTCTTGTGCATCTGCACGCCGGCGTAGGGCAGGTCGAGGGCGATCTCGCCGGCTGCCGAGGCCACGTCGCTCTTGACCTTGGCCGTGACCGAGGTCGAGACCTTCTCAAAGAGCTGGAGCGTGTTGCCGCCGGTGAAGGCCCAACTCACGGTGCTGCCGCTCTGCGTCATGGCCGGCGCGCGGTCGCCCGCCATCACCCCGCCGGCGATGGTCTCCAGCCAGTCGGGCAGCGCGAGCGAGAGGGTCGTCACCACCGGCTCGAAGGCGACGTTGGCCAGCTCGATATCGAACTGGACGGATTCGCCGGGGAGCCAGTACATGCCCGCGCGCCCGTCGGGGATATCCGCGAGGGGGCCGGCCGACAGGCTCAGCCCCGGCACCAGCGCGTTCGGCGCGTGCGGGCTCAGGGCGTGTACCTTCTCCTCCGCGCCGTTCAGGCCGTCGCCGTCATCGTCGGCGGAGGAGGGGTTCGAGTAGACCCAGTAGGGCCCGGCCCCGTCGGGCAGGGTCACTTGCCAGCCGCCGACGAGCGCGCCGCCCGAGAGGTGGCGATACTCCTCGCCGTCGGTGAGGCCGTCCCCGTCCGAGTCGGCCACGTTGATGCGCGTGCCGATGCGGCGCTCGAGGGCGTCGCTCAGCCCGTCGTCGTCGCTATCCGCGTCCAGCGGGTTGGCGCCGCGCTCCGAGCCCATCTCCCACTCGTAGTGGTCCGAGAGCCCGTCGTCGTCGCTGTCCCAATCGGCGGGGTCCGTCCCCAGCGCCGCCTCCTCCTCGTTGGTGAGGCCGTCGCCATCCCCGTCGTGGTTGGTCAGGGCCGACCAGGTCCAGAGGCCGTCCATGGTCGTCGGCAAGACGTCGAGATAGATGTCGTTGGGTTCCGGCGCCTCATAGTCATCGGCCTCGGGATCGGGGAGCTCGTTCTCGTCGGTGTGCGTGGCCCAACGGAAGGCGCCATAGAGCCCGTACTCGGCCCAGGCCGTCGCATAGACGAACTTGGCGGTAAACTGCGCCAAGCCGTTGATCCTCGGCACGAGGGCGTACCCCAGGGCGGGACGGTTGGTGCAGTGCAGCACGTCGTCAATGATGGTGCAATCCCGCGGCTCGCTCATGTTCTGCGAGGTGAACTTGGGAGGGAAGGGCAATAACGGCCCGCTCAGCCGGCCTTCTACCCAGCTCCGGTTCAGGTCATCGTTGTTGCCGTCCTCGGTCTTGCTGATCGTGCCGCTCGCCTCGACGTCTACGCGGAAGGTGTTGCCGCCGATCAGGCCGAGGTCCTCGTCTGTTAAGGCGCTCGAGAACGCGCCAAACTCGGCGGAATCTATCACGGTCAGCGTCTTGGCGTCGTAGAACAAGTTGAGGATGATCTTGGAGAGGCTCCATTCCTCCGCGCCAAAGAGGCCCGTAAAGAGGGACAGGATCGTGTCGATGATCGAGAGGATGGCGCTGATGATCTGCCCCACCACGGGGATAAAGTTGAGCGCAAAGAGAAAGATCATCCAGATGGTGCTCACGATGGCCATGCCCAGGGCCACCCGCCAGACTATCGGATCGCCGCCGGAGGTGGCCACGGCGATGCCGAAGGAAGCCCAGGTCATCCCGATGCCGATCACCAGGCCCACCACGCCCATGACTTTGCCCGCCGTAGAGATGGCGTCCAGGGTCTTGTTGATCGCTTTAAAGATCATCACCACCAGGCTGGCGGCCTGCACGGCGATGCCCAACGCGTCCACCGCGATATTGGCGCCCAGTAGCGCGGCGGCGTTCTGGCAGCCGGAGAGGTTTTCGTTGGCATCGCACGCCAGGTTGATCAGCCCCATCACCAGGCTGGCGGCGGTGGCCGCCAGGCCGAACCCGGCCAGCAGGCCCTCGCGCCATTTGCCCCCGAGGGACAGTTTGCCCCAATCGGCCTTGAGCCCGGTGACCTCATAGATGCCCTGGCCCCAGGAGATGCTGGTGCCCAGGGCCTCGACGAGGCCGGTCACCAGGGCCAGGTAGTCGAGGCCGTCGTCGATCTCGACCCCTGGCGTGAGGGCGCGGTTCAGGGCCGCTGCGGTCTCGTCGGGCACCTCGGGCACCAACAGTTGCCCGTCCACCTCGATCGAGAGGCTGTTCCCGGCGTAGGCCCAGAGGTAAAAGGTGTAGCCCAGGAAGCGCACGTGTTCGGCCTGCAGCTCGGGATAGGAGGCGTCGAGCGTGGTCTCATAGCGATCGGCCCAGCGCTGCTCGACCAGCTCGAGCATACGCGCGGGCGTGACGACTTGCCACTGGGCGTTTGCCCCCTCCTCATACATCCGCAGGTTCAGGGCGCGCGTCGTGACGATCGGGATATCGGCGAGGTTCGCGTGCAACTGGGAGAGGTCCGCCGTCAGGTAGCCGGTCAACGCAAAGCCGCGCAGGTCCACCACGCCCTGGTGCAGCTCGGTGGCGATGAGGAGCGAGGCGGCGTGGAACTCGTTGCCGTCGGCGTCCAGGCAGGGGATCAGGAGGTCGTTGGCGTCCCGGCAGCGATAATCGTCGCCATAATATCCAGCATAGTCGGCCAAAAAGCCGGGGGCCAGGGTGTTCCCCACGCCCGCAATGCCTGCATCGGTGCTGGTGTAGGCGCCGGGGCCGTTCATGGCCACGGTGTTGAGGGGGATGCCGAAGCGATGGATCTCGGTGGCGGCGGGGTCCGTGAAGCGCTGATAGATCTCTTCCAGCGCCGTCTCGCCGCCGGCGGCGTTCTGCCCCTCCAGCGTCTGGTAGCCCATGTAGATGTCGTTGAGGCCCATGTACAACTGGATCAGGTAACGGTCATCCGCCTCGGACGGGGTGCCCAGCACGAGCGCTTCATAGCTCTCGGTGGCGGCGATGCGCAGGCCCGTGAGGCGAAAGCTCTCCGAATACTGGTGCAGCAGCTTGGACCCGGTATGGAAGGCGTCGTTCTCGATCCAGTCAGCCTGCATCTGGGCCATCCAGACCAACTGGGCCTGCCACTGGATGTCGCCCGTATCGTCGGCGGTGTAGCCCACTTTGCCGTACAGAGCAAAGATGGCCCCGCCATCGTCCACCGGCTGCATCGGGATCAAGAGGATCGTCTGGCCGTCGTCGTCCACCCAGGAGCGGGCGCCGTATTGGGCCGCCAGCTCCTCATTTGGCTGCACGTTGGTCGTGACCTGGAGGTAGGGCGTCAGCCGCAGGTCCTCCACCGTGTTGTCCAGGTCCTGCACGTTCCCCTTGTCGTCGGCAGGCCAGTCCAGGGACGAGGTCGCGTAGCGCAAATGGGCCGTGTTCTGCGGCTGGATGGCGATCTCGAACAACTGGGTCCCGGCCGACATCTCGCCTTCGGTGCTCAAGCTGAGCTCGCTGGTGTAGCCGGTCAGGGCAAAGGGCGAAAGGTCCTGGCTATCCGGCACGCCGTCGTTGTCGTCGTCTTCATCCCAGAGGTTGGGGATGCTGTCGCCGTCCAGGTCGGCCACCTCAGCCTGGCCGTTCGCCGCGAGGTCGCCGGACCATTCCAGCGTGTCGGGGATGCCGTCGCGGTTGGTGTCGGCGCTCAGGGGGTCGGAATCCCAGTGCTGCTCGTTCAGAGTAAAGCCCACCACCTCGACCTTGTCGCTGATGCCGTCGCGGTCGCTATCCTCTTGCAGGGGATCGGTGCCCAGGCAGAGCTCCACCTGATCCGTGAGGCCGTCGCCGTCGGTATCCACCCCGGCCTCGCCCTCGCCGCACCGCTCCAAAGCCGACTCGCTCTCGACCAGCAACTGGGCGCCGCGGCTCGTGTCCAGCAACTGCGGCACCGCGCTCGCCGTGACGGCCCGGCCCGTCTCCTCGTCATGCACGGCGACGGAAGGGGCGGCCTGCTCGACGCCCAGCGCCTCGAGCAGCGCGGGCGTGGCCTCCTCGGCCGCCTGCGCCGCCTCCGCCTGGCGGTCCACGAAATGGACCACCTGGCCGGCCTGCAGGACGGGGGAGAGGACCAGGATCGGCAGCAAAATCGCCGTGATCAGCACGTAGGCGTGCCGGCGATTGCGGCGGTAGAGGCGGATCACCACGAGGGCCACCGCGATCAACGCAAAAAGCGCCAGGCTGGACGGCGCGATGGTCAGCGGCAAGAAGGAGAAGGGCGCGGCGTGCGCCTCCGGCAAGGGCCCGGCCAGGGCCAGCGGCGGCGGCGCGGACTGGTGAACCTCGGCCACGGCGGCTGGCGCGTCTCCGTACGGCCTCGCGACCTCGGTGAGCGTGCCCTCCAGCTTCCAGGCGCCGTCGGCTCCCTGCACCGCTTTGGGCAGCGTCTGGACCTTGCCGTAGCCGGCCAGGTCCACCACCAGGTGCAACTGGGCGCCGTAATACTCGCTGACCTCGGGCATCTCCACGTCCAGCACCTGCCGGACGGGGAGCCCCTCGGCGTTCACCCAGAGCTCGCCCTGGCCGCTCAGCTTTTGCAGCGACGGCACCTCGCGCAGCGTCAGGTTGTCCGGCGCGCCGGGCTCGGCCCGCAGCGCCTCCTCCGCCTGCGCGCGGATGTAGCGCTCAAAGGCCACCCCATCCAGCGCAAAGCCGTACCGGGTCAATTCGGGGTGTCCCTCGGGCGGCGCCAGGAGCGTGACCTCCTCCGCGCCGGCCAGGTAGCTCAGCATGTCGCTGGAGGGGGCGGCCAAGCCCAGGGCGTCTTCCACGGGCTTGAGCTCGCCATCCTGCAGCAAGAAGGACTGAGGCCCGTCGCGCAGCAGCGTCGCCGCCTGTTCGCGGCCTCCGCTCGCCACGCTCAGCTCGAGATAGGCGCGGTCCGGCAAGTCCACAGCCCCGTCCAAGGCCAGCTTGATGGTCGTGTCCCGCTCCCCGATCATCTCGGGGACAGGACGGGGGATCAGCGTCTGGGTCACATCCGAAGCAAAGAGATAACTGCCCGCGCTCTGGGCGTTATCCCAGGCCCGCTGCACCATCTCGGCGGGCGAGGCGACATCGGCGCGGGTGGGAAGCCGCCCGCTCGCAGCCATCATCACCATCACGATGGCCAGGGTGACCATCGCGACCCAACGCAT
>JAAYEA010000281.1 GCA_012689325.1 Chloroflexota bacterium | reverse complement strand
GACCGGCGCTGGCCAAGACGAGGCTGCCGATCACAGCGTATTCCCCACGCACGTGGGGGTGGACCGCTGATACCCTGCCAGCCGCAGCCGCCAATAGGGTATTCCCCACGCACGTGGGGGTGGACCGATGATCGGGTTCCCGTCGGGGTTGCGGTACATGGTATTCCCCACGCACGTGGGGGTGGACCGCACAACCATTCCCCGACTTTGTGGTTGCTGCTGTATTCCCCACGCACGTGGGGGTGGACCGCGCACGCTGGTGCATTTGTCCGTCTCACTGGGAGTATTCCCCACGCACGTGGGGGTGGACCGCAAGGGCGGCTTGCGAGACGAGCCGACTAAGGAGTATTCCCCACGCACGTGGGGGTGGACCGTTAAACCTCGCCGCCGCGCTGGGCTGGCGAGTGGTATTCCCCACGCACGTGGGGGTGGACCGAGCGGGTCATGCCGACGGCGGCGCAGCGGGCCGTATTCCCCACGCACGTGGGGGTGGACCCGTCGCCAGCCCAGTTCGCTCGTTGGTCCAGATCAGTATTCCCCACGCACGTGGGGGTGGACCGTAACCTACTCCGCCCAACAACCGCATAAGACAAGTATTCCCCACGCACGTGGGGGTGGACCGGATGGTATCAGATGCAAGGGCAAGCAAGTCGGCGTATTCCCCAACCACGTGGGGGTGGACCGCCCGCCTCCTGCGGTCTAGGCGCAGATCCCCGATTGCCCCGAGTGCTCGCGACTTGCCGTCGCTCGCCTATCCATGTCAGCCACCACCTCCTCCCCCAAGAGTGGCCGCCATGCTTCCACACCCTTGACGAATTGCCCTGCCAACAAGTTGACAATGCGTCGGATTCCTGCTACAATAGGATTATATATACTGCAGTATACAGTGACTGAGGTGCAGAGCCATCCAATGGGAGGGCGTGATGGAATTGGGGAAGGTATTGCCTGAACAGGTAGCTGATCGTATCCGCACGGGCATCATTGACAGGCGATTCTTGCCTGGCGAGAGACTGACCGAGAGCGCGCTCGTCAAGTGGCTCAACATCAGCAACAGCCCCATACGGGAAGCACTCAACCTTCTCGAGAAAGAAGGGCTGGTGGTCAAAGAGCCACGCCGTGGGGCGTACGTCAGGCGCTTCACCGAAGAGGACATCCGCCAGCTCTATCTGGTGCGTTCGGCGTTGGATGACGTAGCCTACAAGCTGCTCATCGAAGACAAAGCACTAGAGGACGGGTTGCCGGACCGTTTGGCGCGCGAAATCGAGCTCCACGAGGCCGCTGCGGCAGCAGGCGATCACGCCGCGTGTGTAGAGCACGATTTGCGCTTCCACGATCTCATCTTCGAAGCGGTTGGAACCGACGTGCTGATCAGTGTATGGACCATCCTGCGCGCTCAGTTCCGCGTCCTGCTCCATTGGCGGAAGTGGGGGATAGCTCCCCACAGCGGCTACGCCGGGTTTCCTCCCATGCATCATGCTATCCTGAATGCGTTGCGGCAGCGCGACCTGGCTACGTTGATGGCTCATAGTGAACGCCGGAGCGAAGAGAATACCCAGGAGCTATCACGGGTTCTGCGCGAGACCATATCCGGGTGAACCGGCTCTGAATACCCCCGCTGGAGAATGGGCCGGGCCATCGGGAAAAGGAGGTCAGCGACACACGAATCTCCTGAGCGAGATGGGGCCTTTTCAGCATAGTTAAGCCATAATAGGAGGATCGACAGGATGTCTGGCAGATTGGATCGCCGAGGTTTTCTCAAGGCCGCCGCCATGGCGGCGGTCGGGTTGGCAGCGGCAAGCTGCGCGCAACCCACGCCCCAGGTAATCGAGAAAGAAGTGCCCGTCGAAAAGGTAGTTAAGGAAACCGTGGTCGTGCAGAAGGAAGTGGCCGTCGAGAAGGTGGTCACGGCCACGCCCAAGGTTTCCAAATACAAGGAGGCTCCAGCCCTGACGGCCCTGGTGCAGGCTGGCAAGCTGCCACCCGTTGATGAGCGGGTCAGCGAGGAGCCCATGGTTATCACGCCATGGGAGGAGATCGGGCAGTATGGCGGCACCTGGCACCGCCTGGCCACGAGCCCTACCGACATACAGGTCGTCCCGCGTCTCAACTACAACCAGATCATCCGCTGGGACAAGGACGGCGCCAACCTTATCCCCAACGTGGTGACGTCTTGGGAGGTCAACAAGGACAACACCGAGTTCACCTTCCACCTCCGCAAGGGGATGAAGTGGTCAGATGGCCATCCCTACACCAGCGCGGACATGGCCTTCTCCGTCGAGGATGTGTGGACCAATAAGGACTTGACACCGACCCTCTCCTCCTATTGGAAGCGGGGCGGCGAGCCCGCCAAGCTAACGGTGCTCGACGACTACAACTACAAGCTGACTTTCGCCGCGTCCTACCCACTTTTCCTCTACTACGCCGCCGGCGCCAACATTGTGAACGACCACCAGCGTCCGAAGCACTATCTGCAGCAGTTCCATCCCACCTACGCCGACAAGGCCACGCTGGACAAACTGACCAAAGAGGCGGGCCTCGAGTTCTGGTATCAGCTTTTTGGCAACAAGTTCAACATGACGACCAACCCGGATCTGCCTGTGATCGGGGCCTGGATGGTGACGGTGCCGCCGCCAAAACAGCCGGTGGTCCATGAGCGCAACCCCTTCTACTGGAAGGTGGATCCAGAGGGACACCAGCTTCCCTACATCGATCGCATCGAGCATATGATCGTGCAGGATTCCAAACAGGCCCAGTTGCGCGCCGTTGCCGGTGAGGTAGATATGCAGTACCGGCACATGCTTTTCGACAACTATACGCTCTTCCAGGAGAACAAGGAGAAGGGCGACTATCGGGTGCTGCTGGGCTGGGAGAAGGGCGGCCGCACGGATAACGCCTTCTGGTTCAACTATGAGCACGAGGACCCGGTGCTCCGCGACATCCTTCGCGACAAGCGCTTCCGCTATGCTTGCTCTCTGGGCATCAATCGCCAGGAGATCATCGACGGGGTCTTTATGGGCGTCGGCGAGCCAACTCAGGTCTGCCCTCCGGCATCCTCCCCCTTCTACTGGGATGAGTGGGCCACTTGGATGACCGAGCACGACCCGGATCGGGCCAACGCCTATCTGGACGAGATGGGACTCACCCAGCGGGACAGCGAGGGCTACCGGCTCCGCCCCGATGGCAAGCGTCTGAGCGTCATTTTCGAGTACACGATCTCGCAGTATGCGTTCCAGCCACAAGCGGAGTTGATGGCGGCGCACTGGAAAGACCTGGGGATCGAGCTCATTCTCAATGGGTACGAACGCACCCTTTGGGAGGAGCGCATGAATTCCGGCAAGTTTGACATGTCCACCTGGGGGACCGGCACCACCTACAACCCCATCATCCGCCGAGACTGGTTCGCCTGCAAGTTCCGCCCCTACGACATCACGTACTACCGGTGGCACACGACCGGCGGCAAGGAGGGCATCGAGGCGCCCAAGGAAACGCGCATCGAGGAGCTGTACCAGCTGGATGACCAGTTCGAGGCCACCAGCGATATGGACGAGTGGAAGCGGATCGTCCGCCAGATGCTGGAGATCCAGAAGGATCAGCTCCACTATATCGGCGTCTCCACTGAGAAGCCCGAGCTGGTCATCGTCAAGAACAGCTTCCGCAACGTCCCAGAGACGTGCATTAACGACACGCAACTGGCTACGGAAGGGAACACCATGCCGGAGCAGTACTTTATCAAGAGCTAGGCCCAACCTGCTCACCAACGCAAGGATCGGCCGAAGGGGGAGGCGGAGCCCACTGGGGTCCCCTCCCCCTCCTGTCGGCGAGACGACACGCTGGGGCTTCACGCGCAAGCGGATGGGCGACATCGACGGCAAAGTGGGACGACAGGCTCCCGGACGAGGAGGACCAAGGCTATGACAAGCTCGGAATACGGCATCGAGTTGAAGGCAGTCGGCGCGCTTGAGGAGAAGGGCGTCATGGACGCGGTTGTGGCCGGCGATTATCTCTACTTCGTCGGCGCGAACGTGCTGTGCGTGGCCGACATCACTGCGCCCGCACACCCCAGGATCGTGGGGAGATTACCGCTACCCGGGTGCGGGCGACAACTCGTGGTTCGGGATGGGGTCGCCTATATCACGGCGCGTGCCGACGGCGTTTTCATCGTCGACGTCCGTCGCGCGGAGGCGCCGGAGCTGCTGGCCCATTACGATTGCACCGAACTGGCCACCGGCGTCCAGGTCAGCGGCCAGGTCATGGTCGTGGCGCAGCGGCAATACGGCATCGAGATGGTGGACGTCTCCAATCCACGGCAGCCGGCCTTCCTGAGCATGATCCGCACGGGAGAGGCCCAATCGGTCGACATTCGCAACGGCTACGCCTACGTGGGCGATTGGGAGGACAGCCAACTGACCGTCGTGGACATCCGAGACCCGCGCGCCCCGCAAGTGGTGACGCGCTGCGATCTGGATGGGTTCGGCGACGGCGTCTGCGTCAGCGGCGACCTCATATATGCCTCCACCGGACATCATAGTGGGCACGCCGATGCCCACCTGAAGGATGAAGGCGATCCCCGCTTCGGCACGGGGCATGGCATTGAGATCTTTGCGCTCAGCAACCCTGCCGAGCCTCAGTTCCTGGCCCGAGCCAAGTTCCCCCGGTTCCACCAACGCGGCCTGGACATGTGGAGTGCTGTGGCCAACGGCCGTTATGTCTACTGTGCGGATACCTTCAACGGCCTGTTTGTCCTCGATGTCCAAGACCCACGCCACCCCATTCCCGTAGCCCGCTACCCGCAATTGGTGGCAGGCGTGGCCGTCGTGGACGACTATATCTATCTCGCTGGCGTCGACGCGGGGCTGCGCGTGGTGGAGGCCCAAGGCCTCGCCCAGCGGCCCTCCCCCGAGCCAGATACCCCGCTCACGGTTCCGCCCGTCCGAAAAGCTTCGCCAGCCCGGCCGGCAGCAAGCGGGGAACCGCGGGTATACCGTCCCGGGGGCCAGGTGTGGGGCGTGGGTTTCATGGGTGATCGCGCGATCGTAGCAGCAGGCATGGCCGGCCTCAGAATCGTCCAGCTGTGGCCGCGGATCGAGGAGATGGGCCGGGTCCAGACCCAGGGCTTTGCCCTCGGCGTAGCTGTTCGCGGGGATCTGGTTTATGTGGCCGAGGGCGTGGCGGGTCTGGGCATCTGGCGCTACACAAGCTCCGATAGTCTGGAGCTGCTGGGCCGTTATCACGAGGCTGGCTTGCCCTCCATTCGGCACGTGACGGCCTATGACGCGGGACGCTATGTCATCGCCGAATGCAAGCAGCACTTTCTGATCCTGGACGTGTCCGATCCGACGGCCCCCGTCAAGGCGGCGGAGCCCTGGATCAACATCCTCTACGGCAACCAGACGTGTCAGGGCCTCGTGGACGGCCGGTACACCTGCGTGTCCGGGCATCGCATGGGGATCCGGTGGCTGGATCTATCCGCGTCCGGCCAGGAGATCGATACCGGCATCAACCTGGCCGAGGCCGACGCGTACTACTTTACGGCGGGAGTGGCCTCCCTCGGAGATCGGGTTCTAGCCACCTATCCTGGTGGGTATCGGCTGGCCTCCGCCCTGGAGACCGGCCTGCAGGACAAGCCGACCATCGTCTACGGCGGTGAGGTGCTGGACAAGCGCCGCGAGGGGCAAGGCAAGCCTCGGGTGTATGGCAACGGGTTATATGTCTCCAGAAGGATCGCCTCGCAGGTAGACATCGTGGACATCTCAGATCCCCTGCGCCCTCGGCTTCTGCGCCAGTTGCGCACGGCCGGGAGCCCCGGAGGAGCGGTCGTGCACGGTCGCTCCTTGCTGATCCCGGATAGCTACAACGGGCTGCTGGTGTACGATGAGTTCGTCAAGGCCCTGGAGCTGGAGGTGGATGAGCGGTCGTTCACGACTTCATGATACGCGCGATGTTTGCTGGGCTTTGTCACCTGCCGTGACACTGTGGGCACGACCAAACACCGTCTGTGCAAGACGGCTGGTGGCCGTGAGGCGCGTCGCTTGCGCATGTGGGATCCCGAGCGACTGGGCTGGAAGCACAAAGCCATCGCCGAAGCCCTCGGTGTGACCGCAGGGGCGGTGAGTTCATGGCTGAAACGCGCCCACAAGGAGTGTGTGAAAAGGCTAGGTCGCCGCGTGGCGCTGGGGTCTGCGCCCCTTCGCCACGCGGCGTACTGTCGATCGGGGCCGGTCCAAAGAGCGATCTCGCTGCTCGACAGACATTTGCAGCATAGATCCCTGACCATGAGGCGATCCCCCACCGCCAACATGGGTGGCTCTCCCTTCGGCAGTCGGGTCGACCAGACCATTCTGCCTGAAGGGGAACCACTTGGTCGAACTGGGGATTTCCATTTCGGCACCTTTGGGGATTTTATCACTGCTATTGACACCAGCAAACGCACGTTCTCCAGCGCTCTTGCCATCCTTGCCCCCTCGCCCTCGGTTGCCTGGCCAAGTCAGAGAGCGACCTGCCCGCCGGCGCTCATTTCAGCAACAGGGGCAGGGTCACCAACCTGGTCATCGCGCCGGGCCAGGAGCCGAGGCTCACCTCGTCGATGGTGACGCGGCCCCACGGCTGTCCGGCGGCGAACTCGAGCGCCACGGTCACGGTCACCGTCTGCCCGGACCATGCGCTAACGTCGGCCCAGGCATGCTCCCAGCCCTCCGCGAAGACCTTCCTGTCCACCACTGAGGTTTCACTGGCCCCATCGTTGACCGTGACCCGTAGTGGCACCGGGCTCTCAGCGCGATACAGCAGAGAGACGGTGGCCTGCTCAAGATCCTCAGGCAGGTGCACCACCTGCGACGCGCCGGAGGAGGTGTCCGCCTCGGCGACCAACGGATGGGTATGGCGGACCTGCGTGCTTGGGTCAGCAAAGCTCCGCCATATGGCCTGCAGCAGCCCTTGTGGCGTCACCGCCATCGTTAGCTGCGTCAGATTGCCACCGGCATCCACCGTCGGCGCGGCGCGCCACCACTCGCCGCTGGCTTCCCGCACGGTGTAGACCAGGCTCCTGCCGCTGGAGTAGAACACGTGTGCCCGGCCCCCTGCATCCACCCCGAGCTGATGCTTCAGGTACTCCAAGGTCTCGCCTGGCCGGCTCAACTGAACCGGCGCCGACCATCCCCCGGTCTGCGGCCTGAATGCGTACCTGACGAACTTGCGCGCATCGCCCCACAGCAGGTGGAGGTTGCCGGCCAGGTCGGCGCGCAAGACAGGCGAGGGCCACTGGGAGGCGGTGTCGAGCACCACGGGCGCCGTCCACGCACCAGCGGTGGTCCTAGAGATGTAACTCAGGGCATGGGCGCTGAACGATGCGTCGGGATCACCGTAGGCGATGTGCACCCGCCCTCCCCAGGCGGCGATGGAAGGGTGCCACCCGTCGGCAGAGATCGTTTCCGTGGGCGCCCAGTCCCCCCCATAGGGCTTGTGGACGTACCGCAGGCTTGCCGGACCATCGGCAGGCTCATAGCGGTAGACCAGGTGGAGCCCCTTATGTTCATCCAGAGCCAGGGACGGGTAGGAAGCATACCCAGCTTGCAGGCTAACGAGGTGAACTGGGGTGCAAGTGGAGCTATCGGCGGCCTTTTGGCAATAGTAGAGGTCGATG
Source organism: Chloroflexota bacterium (assembly GCA_012689325.1). Taxonomy (GTDB): domain Bacteria; phylum Chloroflexota; class Anaerolineae; order JAAYEA01; family JAAYEA01; genus JAAYEA01. The sequence continues at coordinate 21,460 of JAAYEA010000281.1, read as the reverse complement.
GCCCCGCTGGGCGTCCGCCAGCTCCACGCCACATGCAATCCACCATCGCCGTCCGGCACGAAAGACCAGTTCTGGGGCGCGCCAGCCAGCGTCAGGAAGGCCGACGATGCCGACCAGGCGCCTTCGGGCGTCTTGGTCCGGTAGGCGAGGTCCCTTCGACCATCGGGCCGGTTCACCACCGCCAGGAGGTACAGGGTGCCGGCCTGATCGGCCCCCAGCAGGTGAAGCCAGCCGGCATCCTGCAAGATGTCGGTTGTCTGTTCGAACGACCGCCCCATCTGGAGGCTGTACTCGCCCGTGTGCCGCCACTCGCTGGTCCGCGTGGGCAGCGGGTCACCGAAGGGAACCCAGGCTTGGCCTAGGCTGGACGACTCGAAGTGGCCATCCTGGACCACCTCGTCCGCCGGAGGCAGCCAATGATCGGCCACGGTATCCGAGAGCAAGGTCACATACATCGGCGGCGTCGCCCCATAGCCCTCCCGGCTGACCTGCAACGCGTGCGCCATATCTTGGAGCATATAGCCATGGTATCGCCCGGCGACGTTCGAGCGGATAGGGTCCAGTCCCGCCGGATCGGCGCTCACCGACACGCCGGGCAGCGGTGCTCCGCGCGCGTCGAAGGTGCTCCCCTGCAGTTGCCACGAATAAAAGGTCGTGGAGGTGTCGGCCTGATCGCCGCGCCAGGCCTGGCAGTTCCAGGCCTGATCGCAGGCCCGGGCGCGAAAGCCAAAGGTGCGCCCGGGGATGCCAATGAAGGACCTGGAGGTCTCCAGCGTGTCCTTCAGCCAGGAGGTCCAGGGCTGTCCTGCCCCCTCCCGATACTGCACCTCATACCCCCGGATCCCGGATGGCCCCACATCCTGGCCACTCCACGAGAGCGTGAAACCCTGCAGATGCGTGTAGGCGCCCAGCGGGCCGACGGAGACGGTCGGGGGCTGCGCGTCCAGCGACTGCCAGTCCGGGCGCATGTCCACTCCGGACGACGATAGCCGGGTCACGGCGCCGCTCGAGAAGCTGACCCGCTCGACGTAGGCGCTGCCAATGTATAACTCCTCGTCCTGGATGACGTAGGAAACCAGGCCGTACACCAGATAGATGCCATCGGGCGACCAACTGCCCAGTTGCGCGTCAACCAACGCCGTGATGGCATCTTGGCGCGAGGGATCAACGACCTCTTGCACGCTCCCCCCATCGGCGCTGACGGTGGCCAACTCGTTCCAGTAGTCGTTATCGTTGTCATAGTCGATGGCGATGAGCCGGCCATCCGGGGACCACGCGGGGCTTCCGGCGAAAGGCAAGTCGCCCGTCAGCGGGCGAGCGCCCGTCCCATTGGCATTCATGGCCCAGAGCACGCCGTTCGATCCGGTGCGCCGCACCCAGGCGATTCTGCTGCCGTCCGGTGACCAGGCCGGTCCGGCGTCTTCGGCGGGGTCGGAGGTCAGGCGCGTTTGGCGGCTGCCATCGCGGTCCATCACATAGATCTCCCAGTTCCCGTCGCGGTTCGAGGCGAAGGCAATACGGCCGCCATCCGGAGACCAGGCAGGGCCGACGCTGTCCGCCTCCGGAGAGGTGAGCCGACGCAAGTCGGAGCCGTCGATGCCCATGGCATAGATCGCCGTTCGGGTGTCGCGATTGGACTGGAACGCCACGCGCGTCACGCCTCTATCGAGGCGCGGCCTGGTGTCACTGGCAGGGTGGTTGGTCACCCGCGTCGGTTGCGACCAGTCGCTCCGGCCCACCACGATCTCCCAGTTATCGCCCACAAAGGCCTGATAGGCCACACGAGTCCATTCCCCCATGCCCGCCGAGAGCTCGGCCGTGGGTTGTGTGGAGCTTGGCGCTCCGAGAGAGACCTCGGGTGACCACAACGGGTCACGCTGCAGCAGCTTGGCCCGAAAGAGCGCTGAGGCTGCTGTCTGAGCCTCACCGACAGAAGGTAGCACAGCCCAAGCACAGATGAGGCCAATGCAGGAGACGACCTTGAGCCAGCCAGTTTTCACAGTGACACCTCCCTGTCTTTGACAGACGAAACGGAGCCCATCCGCACTTTTCGTGATCAGGTGCTGTGCAATCACTGTGGGCCCGCTTTTCGGGCGTGGATCTGTCGCAAGTCCGAAAAAACGCTGCTATCCTAGGTTCCTTGGTGCAGAGTCTCCGGCTTTCACGGAATTCGCGGAAGAACCCGAAAACAGCGCCAGTTAGGCGATACGGTCCTGGGCCTTGACCATCGAAAACAGGTCCGTCCGCGAATTCCGTGAAAACGCCGTGCTGAGCCGATGGTCTACCATAGAGACTTCGCCGAAGCGGAGAGAGCGGACGGTATTGCGTGTAGACGGCAAAATGGGTAGAGCAAGAGCTACTGCCCAGCGGAGCAGGGCGTCGGGATAGGGGCGCTGGCCGCGCCGCCAGGACGCCTCTCCACTTCCATAATAGCTTTGAAAGTCACGCCCCATAGTTCTTCACCAGATCTTCCAATATGCCATAGATGCGATCAAACGTCACCTGGTCGTTGTGGTCCGCTAGCTTCAGTCTGATCGGAGTCATGCTATTCGTGGTGCGCTCGCATCCGGCCCTAACAAACTGCAACTCCAGGTCAGCCAGGTCCAGCCCAGCCACATGCATCAGGGTCCCTCCGCTCAACCACAGCTCCGGCCTCTTCGCGTGCAAATACAGTATCGCGATAGGATGGGGCTTCGCCTGCGCCCAGCCGGGATATTTGTAGAGAAGGGTCCCCCGCAGCGGCCACAAATCTTTCCCGCGCGATTGCCCGATCCTGAGCGTCTGTAACCGTACCAGAAAGTCGCGTAACCTAGCAGTTGCGTCACGCCCCAGCGCCTTGGCCATGTCTTCGGGTATGTACGGCCCCACGGGTCGGCGAGTCTGCTCAAGAATCATCAGCAGCAGGTTGGCCAGGTGAATGATCGCTCGCGCTTCATCCCTATCATGCCCCACCTTGGAGTGAGCCGCCGGATTGCGAAAGGCCTTGAAAGCACCAACAAAGAGTGACTGCACTCCAGCGACCTCACCCTCGGAAAGGTCCAGTCTCTGACCAAGCTGCCCCGTTTTAGGTGCGAAGGCTAACTCGGAGAGATTGACCCCTGCTCCCTTGTCCTTCCCGAGCGCGTCTCGCAGACGCTCCTCCAATAGCACAAAGGCCTGAGTGACAGCGGCGTCATACTGCTCGGTGCGAATGAGGTCGTCGCAGCGCTCACTCAACCTGTCGTCCAGTCCCGACAGCTCCGAGAGCTTGTCCAGCAGCTCTTCGACCTGGGTGTTGGTCATCAGCATGGCCGCATCCTCCTGACGCGATTCTTGTGGCTACCCCTTCGGCGCCTTGGCCAGCGCATGCCAGCTCAATGCCGACGTGGGTTCGTCTCTATGCCCCCGCCCTCATAGACCTTGACCCAACCGTTTCTCGTATGGGCGCGGCACCAGCAGCTCCAGCACAGGAGCAAGAGCTTGCCACGGTAGCGGTATGGCCGCAGCTTGTCGCCAGAGACCCCGCATCTCTGGCATTTCCGAGCCGCTCGCTTCGCCGTGGTGCCAGCACTAGAGGCAGAAACTTCCCCAGCCGACGCGCTGTCCGGCTCCTTGTCGGTCTCATCCGAGCTTTCGGGCACTTCCCAATGGTTCACGGCCGCTATCGCCTCATCCAGCAGGCCTTTGGCCGCATCCAGGCCCCCGCCGACGCGCCCGGGAAACTTGGCCCAGCGGATCTGCGCAAGCTCGTTGGCCCACCGAAGATGGGTGGGAAAAACGTTCTTGAGCGCTGCGCGCGTTTCCCGCCTCCACTGGGCAAACTCGGCCGAGTCCTTCGTCCTGCCGCTCAGGGTCTTGGCCCCTTCTCGCTGCTTGCGCAGCGCGGCCAGCGCCTCCTCCTTGTCCATCGATTCCTCCCCCTACCCCACCGCCCACGCCGCCGACAGCACCTCGGCCTGCTCCAGCACCGTCTGCGTCGCCTTTTCCTGCTTGTCCGGCGGATAGCCGAAGCGCCGTAAGATCCGCTTGATCAGCACGCGGAGCTGGGCGCGCACGTTCTCGCGCACCGTCCAGTCAATGGTCACGTTGTTGCGCACGGTCTTGACCAGCTCGCGGGCGATGTCGCGCAGGGCCTCGTCGCCCAGCACCTTGACGGCGCTGTCGTTGGTCTCCAGCGCGTCGTAAAAGGCGACCTCCTCGAAGGTGAGCCGCAACTCCTGGCCCCTCCGGTCGGCGGCGCGCAGGTCCTTGGCCATGGCGATCAGCTCCTCGATCACCTCCGCGGTCTCGATGGCGCGGTTCTGGTAGCGCCGAATGGCCTGCTCCAACATCTCGCGGAAGGAGCGCGCCTGTACCACGTTCCGCCGGCCCCGCTCGGCGATCTCGCCGGCCAGCAGGCGACGCAGCAGCTCCACCGCCAGGTTGCGGTGCTGCATCCCGCGGACCTCGGCCAGGAATTCGTCCGAGAGGATCGAGATGTCGGGCTTTTTCAGGCCCGCCGCGCTGAAAATGTCCACCACCTCGTCCGAGGCCACGGCCCGCGAGACGATCTGCCGGATGGCATGGTCGAGCTCGTCGTCGCTCTTGGCCTCGCCGGGGACGCTCTTGGCCAGCACCGCGCGCACCGCCTGGAAAAAGGCGACGTCGTCGCGGATGCGGATGGCCTCCTCATGGGGCACGGCCAGCGCGAAGGCCTGCGATAGCTCGGTCACCGCGCGCAGCAGCCGCTCCTTGCCGTCCTTTTGCGCCAGGATGTGCTCCTGCGCGGCGGGGAGCAGGGACAGGCGCTCTTGTGGCGTGCCGGCGGCCCACTTGCCCCAGTCCAAGCCGTGGAACAGGGCGGCGCAGATGTCATGTTTCTCCAGCATCACGGCCACGGCCTCGGCCTGGTTGATGGCGGTCTGGCCGGTGCCGCCGCTCTCGGTGTAGGCGGCCAGCGCCTGGCGCAGCTCGTCGGCCAGCCCCAAATAGTCCACCACCAGCCCACCGGGCTTGTCGCGAAAGACGCGGTTGACCCGGGCGATGGCTTGCATCAGGCCGTGGCTGCGCATCGGCTTGTCCACGTACATGGTGTGCAGGCAGGGCGCGTCAAAGCCGGTGAGCCACATGTCCCGCACAATGACCACCTGGAGCGGGTCGTCGGGGTCGCGGAAGCGCTTGGCCAACGCCTCGCGGCGGGCCTTGTTGCGGATGTGCGGCTGCCAGCTCAGCTCGTCGCTGGCCGAGCCGGTCATCACCACCTTGATGGCGCCTTGCTCGTCGCCGTCCTGGTGCCACTCCGGGCGCAACGCCACGATCTGGCGATACAGCTCCACGCAGATGCGCCGGCTCATGCAGACGATCATCGCCTTGCCGTCCATGGCCGCCAGCCGCTGCTCATAGTGGGCCACCATGTCCTCGGCGATGAGCGCCACCCGCTTTTCCGCGCCGACCACGGCCTCCAACTGCGCCCACTTGCTCTTGAGCTTTTCCTTGCGCTCGATCTCTTCCCCCTCGGTGACCTCCTCAAAGGCGGGGTCGATGCGGGGGCGCTCGGCCTCGTCCAGCGCCAGCTTGGCCAGCCGCCCCTCGTAATAGATGGGCACCGTCGCGCCGTCCTGCACGGCCCGCTGGATGTCATAGATGCTGATATAGTCGCCAAAGACGGCGCGGGTGTTCTTGTCGGTCAGCTCGATGGGCGTGCCGGTGAACCCAATGAACGAGGCGTTGGGCAGGGCGTCGCGCATGTGCCGCGCGAAACCATCAATGAAATCGTACTGGCTGCGGTGGGCCTCGTCGGCGATGACCACGATGTTGCGCCGCTCCGAGAGGGCCGGCCGTCGGTCGCCTTTCTCCTCCGGGAAGAACTTTTGGATGGTGGTGAACACGACGCCGCCCGACGCCACTTGCAGCTTATTGCGGAGGTCGGCGCGGTCCTGGGCCTGCACGGGGGCCTGCCGCAGCAGCTCGGCGCAGCGGGAAAAGGTGCCGAAGAGCTGGTCGTCCAGGTCGTTGCGATCGGTGATGACCACGATGGTGGGGTTGGCCATGGCCGGGTCGAGGATCACGCGCCCGGCGAAAAAGGCCATGGTCAGGCTCTTGCCCGCGCCTTGGGTGTGCCAGACCACGCCCACGCGCCGGTCGCCTGCCTCCCCGCCGGGGCGGCGGCCCGCCTCGTAGCGGCCGCGCTCCTCCCCCACGTTGGCGGCGTCGAGGCTGGCCCGCCGCGTCTCGGCCAGCGCCACGTTGACGGCGTGGAACTGGTGATAGCCCGCCACCTTCTTGACCAGCGCCCCGCCGCCGTTGTCCTCATAGACGGTGAAATAGCGGATCAGGTCCAGGAACCGCCGCCGCTCGAACACGCCCTGCAGCAGCACCTGGAGTTGGGGCAGGTAGGCGGGGGCCAACTCGGCCCCTTCGATGGTGCGCCAGGGGAGGAACCACTCGCGGTTGCCCGTCAGCGTGCCCAGCCGCGCCTCCACGCCGTCCGAGACGACCAGCGCCTCGTTGTAGGCGAAGAGCGACGGTATCTGCTGCTTGTAGGTCTGGAGCTGCTTGAAGGCCGCCCAGACGGTGGCCTTTTCGTCGGCGGGGTTCTTCAGCTCGATCACGCCCAGCGGCAGGCCGTTCACAAAGAGGACGATGTCGGCGCGGCGGTTCTGCTTGTTCTCCAGCACGGTGAACTGGTTCACCGCCAGCCACTCGTTCCGCTCCGGCTCCGCATAGTCCAGCACCCGCGCCTGCGCGCCGGCGATGGAGCCGTCCGGGCGGCGGTATTCCACCGTGACGCCATCCACCAGCAGGCGGTGGACCTGGTGGTTGCGTCCCTCCAGCGTGGGCGCGTCGGCGCGGGTCAGCTTGCGGAAGGCCTCCTCCCGCGCCTCCGGCGGCAGGTCGGGGTTGAGCCGGAACAGCGCCAGCCGCAGGCGGCGCTCCAGCACGGCCTGGCCATAGTCGTCCCGCTCGGCGCGGGGCGTGTCGGGCGCGATCTCCGGGCCGTGGAGGACGGTGTAGCCGAGCTCGCCCAACCAAGCCAGCGCGGCGTCTTCGACGACGGACTCGACGAAGGACAGGGCGCTCATGAACGCACCAGGCCTGGCCGCAACCCGAGCAGATCGCGAAACTCTTGCGGAATGTCGTTCCAGTGCTCCACCAGCAGGTCCACGAGCTGGCGGCCGTTGACCAGGCCGATACGTGGGAAACCGTCCTGCAAAGCCACCTCGCCAGCTCCTGCCTGAAAGTCGGCGGTGGTGATGAACGCGCCTTGCCCGCCAAATGGGATTGCCTGCCGGAGCTGCTTTACCGTCCTGACGGGAATCTTGGCGCCCAGCTGGTAGCGCTTGGCTTGCACATAGACCTTCACGGTGGCCAGGTTGGCCACGTTCAACTCGCCAGTAGCATCCACGCCCCCATCGCCGCTCTTTCCGGTGTGCTTGCCCTCAAAGCCCAGGGCGGCCAGCAGGTGGGTGATCAGCAGCTCGAACTCCTCGGGGTTCAGCTTGAGCACCTGCTCCAGGACGACGCCGTGATGGTCGTACGCCGCGGGCGTGCGCTGGCCGGCGGGCTCTCCGTGGCCGATGGCCTCGAAGAACTCGTCTCGATGCGAAATCGCAAAGACGCTCAGCGAGGAGCGGATGGTGTGCTGGAAGGGGACGGAGAGGCTGCTGCGCTGGAGCCTCTCCTTGGACCACTGCACCTTTCGGCGTTGGCGGTACGGGCACGGATCATCGGCTGCCGCGTGAAAGTAGGAAGGGTCCGGGGCCACAATGCCGTAGTGCAGCCATTCCGCATCTGCCGCAGGCGTGATCACATAGTCGCCAGCCCGAATCTCGAGCAGGAAGCGGGCGATCTGCCCTACCTGTTGTCCGATGACGGTTTTGCTGGTGTCCTCGGGATGGGCATCCCGATAGAGCGGGTAGAGCTCTTCGCGGCTCGTGACGGCGGATAGGTCGGTGTCCGGCATCCAGCCGATGGCGACATAGCCTCCGTCAACGTATTGCTGCGTATACGAGCCCCATCCACCGCGAACACAGTAGAGATTGGTCATCTGCCGGTTTCCTCCACCAATAGCTCCGTTTCCCCTACTCGCGTTTCCCGTCTCTGTGGGGCGTCACGCAACTACTTCCCCCCGTATCTGATTCAGTGTCCACAGTACACTCTCGGTTCTTTCCAGCAGCTTCTCGAATGCCCTCATGACGGTTGCGTTTTTCGACCAGAACTCGACGGGCACTGGCGTTTCCTCGGCTCTCGTAAGTTCCGAGAGCAGTTCGACCATTTCTCGATCCTCGTAATCGAGGGCTATGGTGCTCCTGTTGCGACTGTAGGCGGGCAGCAACGTCAGGCGTCGTGCGTTGATCCGCACACCCACAAGGTCTGCCTCAATGGTGCGATCAAAGGTCAGGAGGTTGTGAAACGCACGATTCCTGGCACCGCCAATCATCTTTCTGTATTGGTCGAGCGACGGCTTCTTTTCGCTCTTTGCCCACGGTAGTGCGCGAAATGCTTCGGCCATTTCGAAGTGATTCTTGATCGTACCCCATAGTAGCACAGCTTTGAGATCGGCAACGCAGATGAGCAGTTGCAGCACCTTAAGTGCATCGTCGGCAAAGTTGTACGCAATCCGCATGGCCTCGTTCCGAGACTCGGCTCCGCCTGCCTCACCCGGGGCCTCCTGCAGCACAGAGCAGTACTGATTACACTGGGCTGAGACGGCCGCACGTATTCCTGACATGAACGAACTGCCGCTTCCAGCGTTGTCTGCCTCGGGAAGAACGAGCTCTAGCTTGGCTTCTTCGCAAAGCTTGTTGAAAGCAGTGCCAAATGCAGTCTGGAAGCTGGAAAGGTCGCCACTCAGCTCCTGCTGGATCAGGCCACAGACTCCGTTCCAAGCAATCTCCGGGTCAGCCAACTGGTTGATGACTATGGCGCGCTGCCCAGCGGCGTTTTGGCCGATGGCCGCAGCGTGCGAGGCTTGGGGCTCGAATCTCAGCTCAGCAGCGTGTCTGCTATTCAGTTGCACCGCCGCCGGAATCTCCCGCACCTCACCAATAAGAACGAACACCAGCCGTCCGATACGATCAATCTCGGTTTGTAAAGCTGAATGCAGAGGCTCGAGACCAGGCATGTTGCCTGACTTGGCCTTGATTAGCTTGAAATCCGAATCTTGGTCACCGGGCCTGCTAACGCACACGCTGGTGGGGTCTGCAGCCCCGTTCCTGACCGTTAGGCAGAGATACTGATCATTCTTGGTGGTTCGTATTGAGCGCTTGTCGCGACCGACAAAGCTGTTGTTGATCACAATGACATCGCCGTCACTCGCGCGTACGCTCTCCAGCCAGTCCGAGAACGTTGCCGTCATGACTAGTTCCTGGACGCTGGCCTTTATGGTATCCTCGAGAACATCAATGCTCTCTCTCATGCTTCACCTCAAACGAGCCCACTAGAGCCGCTTACTCGCAAGTGACCAGAGATGAGCTTGGGCAGCAGCGCATCGCGGATGGTGGCGAGGGTGCGCGACTGAACGCTGTTCACCAATTGCCGCTCGAATAGCGGAGACATGACTGCATCCATGCAACCCAGCAGCTCTGACCGAGGCAACGCGACCAGAGCATCAGATAGATGGTGCCGCTGGATATGGCCCATCGTCGTAGCCTTGCCCGCAGCAATGGCCCGGAAATCTGGCAGATGGTGCTTGATCCATTGGAAGTAGAGCCATTTCGGATACCATCGCGACGTTACCTTGAACAGGTGCTGATTCAGCGCTCCGTTTCCGCCACTCCAAAGGACGACCTCCAGGCTTCCCGACCACGAGAACAATACGTCGCCATCCCGGACAATGTACTCCGGTGGCAGATTCACGCTGGCACGGTCGCTCAAGCTGGTCACTCCCCGACGCAGCTCCGCGATCTTGATGACAGGCAGAGAGTCGTCCCCTTCCGGAGGGTACTTTTGCAGCGCCAAGCCATTGAGGAAATCGGCCATCTGGTCAAGGGGCTTAACCTCCCATCCCTCCGGTATCTCCCCCAGCTCCGACTCCACCAACCGGTCGGGAAAGAGGGCGGCGAGATCACCTGGTAGGGGCACGCCTTGTGCGTGCCCTCCTACCTGCGCCTGCCCCGACGGCATTCCATGCCGCGCCTGCCCCGACGGGCGCTCCCCCGGAGGGCGACCACCAGGGTCGCCCCTACCCTTGGCGCGCACGGGGTCGAAATCCACGAACCAGGATTTGAACAGCGCGCGGGCCATCGCCTCCAGCGTCTCGTTCATCCGCCGGTTGAGCTCGATCTTGTCGTCCAGCGTGCCCAGGATGTGGGCGATGGCGCGCTGCTCGGGGAGGGGAGGCGCGATTATCTCGAACGATTCGATCATACCTTTCGTCAAAGCCTTTCGCGTTGCCCCTGCGGAAGACAGCGCCAGCATTCGGCTCTGCATCACTGGAGCAATGAGGTGATAACGCAGGTACCGAGCATCCAGAGCGCCCGCCTTGGGCCGGATAATGGACACATGCTGGTTAACCCTGGCAGGGAGAACGTCATCCGGAACCTGGCAACATCTGGCAACTGACTCACCTGTGATATTAAGCAGAACATCACGCGGTTGCACCGTGACATTCTGTAGATCTCTCGCTTGGAGCTCGTCGATGAAGGCAAGGCCGTCTCGTCGAAAGCCCTCGTTGAAGACATTCTGGCTACGAATCAACGAGATGCCGCTCGGCTGATATGATTCATTTCCGCCCCGTGGTGTCGCGCCGCTGCCTATCTTGTCGCAGACGTCACCTAGGCGCACACTCTCCCACTCACCCGCCATGCCCTGGCTCCTTGTCGCTGCCGAGGATGCCGGAGCGCGTCCTCTGGTCGGCAGCGCGTTCGCCCGTTTCCAGCGCTGGCGCAAAGAGGCGCAGGTATTCGTCGAAGGCATAGAGCCGGTTGCGCCGGTTGCCAGTGGTCTCACGCAGGATGCCCAGATTCTCCAGTTGGCTGATCAAGTCGTTTGCGGTGTGAAAGCTGACACCAAGGCGCTCTTGGGCCTGCCGCGCAGCGAGCATAGGCTGCTCAAAGAGATAGTCTAGCAGGCGCAGAGCATGGGCCGAGCCGGGGATCCGCTGGCTGACCAAGTCGCGCTGGGCCTCGCGTAAGCGCAGGATAGCGCAGGCCGTGTCTGTGGCCGAGGTGGCCATCTCGGCCACGCCTCGCAGAAAGAACCTGAGCCAGCCCTCCCAGTTGCCATCGGTGCGAACGCACTGCAGGACGTCGTAATAGTCGGAACGGTTCTGCTTTAGGTACACCGAAAGGTAGAGCATCGGACGGCGCAAGGCGCCTGCCTCGACGAGCAAAAAGGTCACCAACAACCGGCCCATGCGGCCGTTACCGTCGTTGAACGGATGTATCGTCTCGAATTGTGCGTGGACCAGCCCGCACTTGATCAGTACCGGCATGGGCGCGGGATCGTTCAGAAACCGCTCCAGATCGTCGAGCGCCCGTCGCATTTCCGCAGGGGGTGGCGGGACAAAGCTGGCTTGCTCGATGGACACCCCGGTGCCACCGATCCAGTTCTGGCTATCGCGGAACTCGCCCGGATTGCGCCCTGAGCCGCGGCCGCTGCGCAACAGCTCCGCGTGTATGTCGCGTAGCAGTCTCTGGCTAACCGGTAGCTCTTTGAGGCGGCGTAGGCCATAGTTCATGGCGCGCACATAGTTCACCACCTCGGTCACGTCCTCCAGATTGCGTGGAGGTGCGTTGGCCTCGAACTCGAGCAAATCAGCCAGCGACGCTTGGGTCCCCTCGATCTGCGAAGAGAGCAGGGCCTCCTGCCGGACGAACATAGCCACAAAAAAGTCGGGGTTGGGCAACATCTCGGTCGAGCCGTCCAGCCGCCCCAGCGCCTGATCTGCACGAGAAAGGAGTGTAAGAATCTCGCCATCGATGGCCAGCGGCGGATCCGGCGGCAAAGGTTTGGGAATGAATGCTGTATAGCCCGTAGGCTGTCTGATAAAGCTACCGGCTCGGGACATCTGGGCTTCCACTCCATTTCGGATCCCTTATATTGCAATAGAAGGGATTCTAATTCAATAAAGGAAATCCCTATTTAGTGTACCTTCAATAAGGAACCGGGCTGAGGACTACCAAAGCGCCAACGACTCCAGGTTCCGGCGTACCTCGCGCTCCAGCCGCTCGCCCTCGGCGAACTGCTCCCGCAACTGCGCCGTCAGCCGCGCCATCTTGGCCTCGAACGCCTCGCCGTCGTCCTCCGCCTCCTCGATCCCCACGTATCGCCCCGGCGTCAACACGTGCCCATGCTGGCGAATCTCCTCGACCTGGACCGCCTTGCAGAACCCCGCCACATCCTGGTAGGGGCAACCCTTGTGGTTGCCCTCCTGGGCAGGCACAAGGCCTGCCCCTACACGGTTTCCCTCCTGGGCAGGCCGGACGGCCCGGGATGCCGCGCAATCCCCCCGCCAGGCGTGGTAGGTGTCGGCGATCCGCGCAATGTCCTCGTCCATCAATTGCCGGTGGGTGCGGTCGGCCATCGTCCCCATCTTGCGTGCGTCGATAAAGAGCGTCTCCCCGCGCCGGTCGCGGTACCTCCCGTTGCCCTTGTCCCGCGCGATGAACCAGAGGCAGACGGGGATCTGGGTGGAGTAGAAGAGCTGCCCGGGGAGCGCCACCATGCAGTCCACCAGATCGGCCTCGATGATGCTCCGGCGAATGTCGCCCTCGCCCGATTGGTTGGTGGACATGGAGCCGTTGGCCAGCACGAACCCGGCCACGCCCCCCGGCGCCAGGTGATGGATGAAGTGCTGCACCCAGGCATAGTTGGCGTTGCCCGCCGGGGGGATGCCGTATGCCCAGCGCTTGTCGCCGCGCAGCAGCTCGCCGCGCCAGTCGCTGTCGTTAAAGGGGGGATTCGCCAACACATAGTCGGCGCGTAGGTCGGGGTGCTGGTCGTTGTGAAAGCTGTCGCCGTGGGCGATCTGGGCGCCGATGCCGCGGATGGCGAGGTTCATCTTGGCCAGCCGCCAGGTGGTATAGTTGGATTCTTGGCCATAGATCGAGATGTCGCCCCTCACCCGGCCGCCGTTGCCGTTGCCGCTGGCGTGGGCCGCCACAAAGTGCGCCGACTGCACGAACATGCCCCCCGACCCGCAGCAGGGGTCGTAGACTCGCCCCTGGTAGGGGGCCAGCATCGCCACCAGCAGGCGCACCACATGGGTGGGCGTGTAGAACTGGCCCCCGTTCTTGCCCTCGGCGCTGGCGAACTGCCTCAGAAAATACTCGTACACCCGCCCCAAGATGTCCTTGGTGCGGCTCTCCCGGTCGCCCAGGCCGATCTCGCTGACCAGGTCGATGAGCTGGCCCAGGCGCTGCTTGTCCAGCCCGGGCCGGGCGTATTCCTTGGGGAGCACGCCCTTGAGCGAGGGGTTGTCCCGCTCGATGGCGACCATGGCCTCGTCCACCAGCTCGCCGATGGTGGATTGCTTGGCGTTGTCCTTCAGCCGCGACCAACGCGCCTCCTGGGGCACCCAAAAGATGTTGGCGGCGCGGTACTCGTCGGGGTCCTCGGGGTCGGCAAAGCGCTCTTGGGCTAGCTTGTCGTGCTGCTCCTCAAAGACGTCCGAGACATACTTGACGAATATGAGGCCCAGGACGACGTGCTTGTACTCGGCGGCGTCCATGTTGTTGCGCAGGGCGTCGGCGGCGGCCCAGAGCTTGGCCTCAAAGCCCAGGTTGGCGGTAGTGGTTTCGCTGGCCATGGCATGTCCCCAATGACGATATGTGGATGCTAGATCGCCCCTATCTTGCACGAAAACGAGGAATGGGCAAATATGGCAGATGGCAAGCCCTCGAAGCATCCGCGGTCGGTAGTTGCGCGCTGTCTTGCTCGGAACCCGACCTCGTCTCTGGCATCCGATGCCAACACAACAGGCTGCGTCCGGCGCACCAGTTGCGACGCGAACAAGATAAAGTCGTGATCTCCGAGAAGACGAGGCTCGGGAACTGGGGCGCGAAGCCAGATTTCGGCGCAAGAAACGCGCAGAGGGCTTGCTCGATACTTGACAAACCCTGGGCTTTATGGTTTAATAGGACCAGGGGGCAAAGCGGTGCAGGACGTGATCCATTAACAATTGAAAGGAAGGAGGCTTGCCAAATCCAGCATCGTCTCAGCATAGGACGTAGGAGTCACTGGTCTTGATGTTCCAAAGGAGGAAGACAATGTCTGGAGAACAACTCACGCGTCGTGGATTTCTCAAGCTCACCGCCATGAGCGCCGTGGCGATCCTGGCCGCCTCCTGCGCTCAGCCTACTGCAGCGCCCGCCCAGCCCACCACTGCCCCCGCCCAGCCCACTGCCGCTCCTGCCAAACCCACCGACACGCCGGTGCCAGTCGCCAAGTACAACGAGGCCCCCATGCTGGCGGAACTGGTCAAGGCCGGCAAGTTGCCGCCGGTAGAGGAGCGGCTGCCCAAGGAACCGCTCGTCCTCCCCGTTGTGGAAGAGATCGGCCAGTATGGCGGCACCTGGCGCCGCGCGCACATCGGCCCCGCTGATGTCCCCAACAGCAACGTCCGGCTGTACCGCGAGTCGCTCGTCCATTTCAGCGCGGATGGCAGCAGCTTTGAGCCGAACGTCTTCACCAAGTGGGAGGTGAGCGATGAGGGCAAGACCTTCACCTTCCATATGCGAGAAGGGATCAAGTGGTCGGACGGCGTGCCCGCCACCGCGGATGATCTCTACTTCGCCTATGAGGACGTCTACCTGAACAAAGAGATCACGCCCAATGTCCCCGGGTGGCTCAACTTTGGCGGCCAGCCGGGCGTCATGGAAAAGATCGATGACTTCACCATCCGCCTCAAGTTCGTCAAGCCGTATGCCCTCTTCCTGCTCATCCTGGCCGGCGGCATCCTGATCACGCCCAAGCATTACCTCCAGTTGTTCCACGCCAAGTACGCGGACAAGGCCAAGCTGGATGCAGACACCAAGGCGGCCGGCCTCGAGACCTGGAACCAGTACTTTGGCGCCAAGAACAACACCAGCGACAACCCTGACCTCCCCTCCTGGCACACCTGGGTGACCAAGAGCCGCAACGCCGATCAGCGCCACCTCATGGAGCGCAACCCCTACTACTGGAAAGTTGACCCGGCGGGCAACCAGTTGCCCTACATCGACTATATCGCCCACGACCTGGTGGGTGGCGTCGACATCGTGATGACCAAATGCATCGCCGGTGAGATCGACATGCAGGGCCGCCACCTGGCCTTTGCCAACATCCCGTTGCTCAAAGAGAACGAGCAGAAGGGCGGCTATCGCCTGATCATCTGGACGTCGACGACGGGCGTGAACTGGCAGGTCATGTTCAATATGAGCTACGAGGCCGACCCGGTGAAAGCCAAGTACATCCGGGAGAAAAAGTTCCGCCAGGCCTTCTCCCACGCCATCGATCGCGAGGACTTTTCCCGCATCCATTTCTTGGGGCGCGCCAAGCCTCGCCAGGCCACCGTCATCGACCAGTCCGCGGACTTCCGGCCCGAGTTCGCCACGCGCTACGTCGACTACGACATCGACAAGGCCAACAAGATGCTGGACGAGCTGGGGCTGGACAAGCGGGACGCGGAGGGCTATCGCATCGCGCCGGAGAACAACAAGACCCTCGAGTTGATCAACTATGTTTCGGCGGGCCATGCCATCTATGCCGAGCTGATCACCGAGTACGTGAAAAAGGTCGGCCTCAAGGTCGTGACCAAGGAGGAGGAGCGTTCCATCCACTACAACCGCATGACGGCGAACGAGCTGGAGCTCTCCATGTGGGGCATGGACGGGGCCATCTATCCCTCCTGGCTCAACTATGCCTACTGGATCGTGCCATGGGTGCGCGGATCTGTCCGCATCGGCCCCGCCATCGGCCAGTACCGCGACACCGGCGGCAAAGAAGGCATGGCGCCCTATGGCGAGGTGGCGAAGGCGCTGGAGCTGTTTGACCAGGCTCTGGCAGAGGTGGACCGGGACAAGCAGATCGCCCTGGCGTCGCAGGTGTTGGACATCGCTTCCGAGAACGTCTGGACCTGTGGCATCTGCCAGACAACCGATGCGCCCTGGGTAGTCAAGAACAACTTCCGCAACGTGCCAGAGACCGCCATCAACGACACGACCTTCCTTACCGAGAAGAACACCCATCCAGAGCAGTATTTCATGAGGCAGTAGTCGCGACCTGTGCGCCGCAGCAACGCCCCGGCGGGCGCCGCTGCGAGGGCACTCTACGTGCTGGACTACGGCAGGGGTTCGCCTCTGCCGTAGTCTTCCGCTTTGCGCTGGGAGGAACCGATGCTGAAATACATCGCGCGGCGTGTTCTGCTGATGATCCCGACCCTGTTTCTGGTCTCCGTGATCTCGTTCGTCATCATCCAGTTGCCGCCAGGCGACTATCTGACCTCGGTCGTCGCGGCCATGGCGACGACCGGCGACATCATGACGCAGGATCGGCTGGACACCCTCAAGGCAGAGTATGGCCTGGACCAGCCCGTCTACGTGCAATATGGGAAATGGATGTGGAATATCGTCAGCCGGGGCCACTTTGGCTGGTCCTGGCACTGGAACCGGCCGGTCACCGAGATGATCGCCGACCGGCTGGCGATCACGGTGATCCTGTCCTTAGTGACAATGGTTTTTACCTGGGTGGTCGCCCTGCCTATAGGCGTCTATTCTGCCACGCACCAGTACTCAAAGCTTGATTACCTCTTTACCTCCATAAGCTTTGTCGGTTTGGCCACGCCCGGTTTCCTGCTGGCCCTGGTCCTCATCTGGATTAGCGTTGCCTATTTCAGCCAAAACGTGGCGGGCCTGTTCTCTCCCGAGTTTGTGGATGCCCCCTGGAGCATGGCCAGGATCGTCGATATGCTCAAGCATATCTGGGTACCGGTGGTGATCCTCGGCACTTCGGGCACGGCGGGGCTCATCCGGACCATGCGAGGCAACCTGCTGGATGAGCTGCACAAGCCTTACGTGACCACCGCGCGCGCCAAGGGGCTGGAGGAGAGAAGGCTGCTCTGGAAATACCCGGTGCGCGTCGCGGTCAATCCCTTCGTCAGCACCATCGGCTGGTCGCTGGCAGGGCTCTTCTCCGGGAGCACCATCGTGGCGGTGGTGCTCGGCCTGCCGACGGTGGGCCCGCTCCTGCTGACCGCGCTGTTGGCGCAGGACATGTACATGGCGGGAAGCATCCTGTTCATCATCAGCTTTCTGACCGTCATTGGCACGCTGATCTCGGACATCCTGTTGGCCTGGGTAGATCCCCGCATCCGCCTGGAAGGAGAGAGATGATGGCGAACCCCGCACCACAGCCACCCACACCATCGCAATCCGCCCAACAGGCCGAGGGCCAAGCCGCCGCCGGTGAGGAGAAGATCCATACCGCATCTCAATGGCAGCTGATGTGGTGGAAGTTCCGCAGGCACCGCATGGCCATCGCCGGCGGCATCTTTATCGCCATCATGTATTTCGTAGCGGCGCTCTGCGAGTTCCTGGCCCCATATCCCCTCGACAAGCGCTTTGCCAAGTTCAACGCGGCCCCGCCGCAACCCATCCGCTTCGTGGACGCGGAGGGCCGCTTTCACCTCCGCCCGTTCGTGTACGCCCTGCGGGAATACAGCGACCCGGTCACCTGGCGGCTCACCTACCAGGACGACACCACCAAGATGGCGCCGATCTACTTGTTTGTGCGGCGCGACGGGTACAAGTTCTGGGGCCGCTGGGCAGGGAACCTGCATCTCTTTGGGGTAAAGGGCGAGCAGGAGACGCTGTTCCTCCTGGGCACCGATAACCTGGGGCGCGATCTCTACTCCCGCATCCTCTATGGCGCGCGGATCTCGCTCTCCATCGGGCTGGTGGGCGTCTTGATCAGCTTGGCCATCGGCGCGGTGCTCGGGGGTATCTCGGGGTACTATGGGGGCATCACGGACACGATCCTGCAGCGAACCATCGAGCTGCTGCGGTCGATCCCCACCATCCCGCTCTGGATGGCGCTCTCGGCCGCGTTGCCGCCCGGCTTGCCGCCGCAGCAGACCTACTTTGGCATCACGGTGATCCTGTCCATCATCGGCTGGACCGGCCTGGCGCGGGTCACGCGCGGCAAGGTCCTGGCGCTGCGCGAGGAGGATTTCGTCATGGCGGCCCGGATCGGCGGCACCTCGGAACTGAGGATCATCGTGCGGCACCTGCTGCCGTCCTTTCTCAGCCACCTCATCGTGACCGTCACCCTGTCCATCCCGGGCATGATCCTGGGCGAGACCTCGCTCAGCTTCTTGGGGCTGGGCCTGCGCCCACCCGTGACGAGCTGGGGCGTTCTGTTGCAGGATGCCCAGAACATCGTGGCCATCGCCCACACGCCATGGAAGCTCCTCCCGGCGTTGTTCGTCATCGCCACGGTATTTGCGTTCAACTTTCTGGGTGACGGTCTGAGGGATGCGGCTGACCCGTATGCTCGCTAGCCGCTGACGTGCCCTCGCTCAGCTCTGGCCGAGCCGTGCCCGGGCTGGCTCGGCGTCCGAGGCGGGTCTTCCAGCGTTGTGCTCGCTGGGCCCGCCAAGGACCCCGGGGCCAGCCCGATGCAGGGCGCTCATCTCCTGTGGCCTCTGCCAGAGCGGAGCCCATCGGCCGCTGCCCGCGAATGACCCCCGTGCTGGGCGAATGCTGGCCCCGCTAGCCGGAGAATGGCAGCGGCTTTGCGCCGTTGACCAAGGCGACCAGGTCGCCAGGCCGCATCGTCAGCTCGGGCGAGATATGCAGTGCATCTCCGAGAGGATCAGGATCGGCAGCGGTGTATGGATAGCTGATGGAGGTTCCGTCCGAGCAGGTGGCCGTGAAGGTCACTTGCTCGCCCTCGACAGATTGCGCAAGCCGCCACTGGCTCAGCTCGTCGGCAAAAGCCAGCAGGCTTTGCCCCTCTCCGGGCACCCGCACCGTGACGAAGAGCAGCGCATCCACCGGATCGTCCTCTGGCCCGACATCGATGCCGCCATGGATGCGGATGTGCAAGCGGAGCTCGCCATCCTCACCATAGGCCAGGAGCGCCCTTCCCGGCGCCGGCTGTCCGGCGCGATCCAGGGGCAGCGCCACCACGCCCAGGAACAGGTCGCCATAAGAGACGGCGACCGACTGCCCGGGCTGAAGTCGCACATCGCCCCCACCCCAGTCCACGTTGCCAATGCGCACGGCCTTGATCTGGTCGCGCAGCCCGAACAGGACGTGAGGCTCACAGAAGAAGGCGGGGTCCTCGATGAATTTCGCGCGCTGCTCCTCAGCGAGGGGATAGTGCAGCCGGCCCACCACCCGGAAGCCCTCCTGGCGGGACCAGAAAGATGCGCAAGGTTGGTGCGTGAAGGACTCGTCGGGCAGGAAGGGGACGCTGGGCCGGGGCGCCCGGCTGTCCCTGACCAGCAGGATGTACGAGGGCGGGGAGTGTCCCCCCACGCGTTCGATGCACTGGGAGGCCAGGCTGAACGCCGGGCCTATGGCGTGGGCGCGCCGGCTGGCCAGGGAAACGCCGCGGTCATGGATCTCGATCGGCGCGGTCTTGCCGAGGGCCAGCCTGCGGACGGGTTCCGGCGGCACATAGTCGAAGAAGGTCTGCTCCGCATAGCTCACGGAGGCGGTTGGCCCCAAGGGCGGGCAGGGCGAGCCGAACTTGATATGGGAATAGAATGCCGCCCCGCCCATGCCGGTAAGGGCATCCTGCTGGTAGGCCCGCGCCGCCGCGCCGCCCAGAAAGCCGTTGGGGGAGAGGTTGAGCGCCATCTGGTAGGTGATGAGATCCATGGTTCGCTGCAACCGCGCGCGGAATACCTCGTCATCCGTCATGGTCCAGGCGGTTTCCATGCCAAAGAGGGTGACCGGCGTGTAGGTGGGGCTGTTGAACTCGTGGAAGCCATCCTCGGCGGTGCCCGCCAGCCAGGTGTCGAAGTCTGCCACCGCCTCGGCGTGGATCGCCGGGTCTCCCAGCACGCGGGCAAGGCTGACCAGGCCGCCAAGGTTCAGGAAAAAGATGTTGGTGTATTGCCAGCGGACCTTGTGCCCTCGTATCCCCTTGAGCGTCTCCGGAAAGCTCCGTTCCAGGGCTGCTTTGGTCTCGTGCTGGAGCTTGTTCGGGAAGGTGAGATAGGCATACACGAGGCCAGAGCAGAGAAACGAAACCGCGTTGGCGTCCTTGACGCGATCCCAGTGCGTCATCCAGAAGAAGTTGCCGTAGGTCGGGGAGCCGGGCCGGAGGTCCTGCTGCGCGAGGATTCGGCGGATGATGCGGTTGGCCTCGCCGGCGTCGTCTGTGCCGTAGGTGCGGTCATCGGAGTGCAGGAGCAGGATAGCGTACTCCAGGGACTGCTGCCCGGCAGTGTGACCGCTGAAGCGCGGGAAGAACTGGTTCCAGCGGGTGAGTAGGGCTGCATCGGTGTCATAGGCGCGATCGCCGAGGCGGCGAAGGCGTTCGCGCAAGATCACGCCGCGCTGGCGCTGCTGTCGAAGAGCATCGGTCGCGTTCATGGTCCCGTCCTTTCCTGGTGTCTGCCAGAATCGCCACGCTTCCTCTGATTAGCCGTATCGACAACCGGCACCCGCCCCTCCCCTGCAGAGCTCGCCCAGCGCCTCAATGCGGGCGAGGCTTTTCCTCAGGACTCGCACCAGGCGCAATGCTGGGCCTGGTTGCAGGGAGATCCCCCCAGGGCATGGCCACACGGCGCTTCACTGGATTGTACACGTCCGGGCAGAAGCGGCAAGAACCGTCAGCCCGCCTTTCGACGCACTACGCCAGGGGAGATGATCATTTCAGGTCTTGGCCAGCAGGTGTGTGAAGTCAGCACGGGGGCGCACAGCGTAACCTGTGTTTCGCCCATGCTGCTTCCCAAACCGTGCGTGCCAGTTACCCGGCACAACACGGGTTTGCGTCTCGTCAAATAGTGGAAAAGGGGGTTCCCCTTGCAGGGCATGACGGATGTACAGTGTCTGGCGAATGGGTTCCAGATGCTGAGCGGCAGCGGATGGCAGCTGCTGTTCGGATGTCTTCAGCTTCTCCATCGACTCCTGACGGAAATGGCGCCGATCCACTTGCCACTCCGCATGGGCCTCCAGCAGGATGGAGCCCACCAGACGCTCCACGGAGGCCACGTCGGGAAAGATGCCCACCACCTGGGTGCGCCGCTTGATCTCCTTGTTCAGCCGCTCCAAGGGGCTGGTCGAGTACACTCTCGTCCAGTGCTCGCTGCGCGGCCACGCCGATCAGCGCTTGCCTCCGAGTCCAAAGGCGTTGGCGATCATGGGCGGCAGGGCAGGGGGAGCTGCACCGGCCGGCGCGTCCGCGGGCACAAAGACACGGTTGCCCAGGTCCACCGGCCGCCCCTCCGCGTCCACGGGGGAGCCGTCCGGCCCCGCATACACGGCCTGCACCCGGTCGGGGCGCCATTCGGACATGGCCTGCAGCGAGACCCGGTTGCCCATGCCGCCCAGGCTGGCGGCCAGGGCCT
>JAAYEA010000280.1 GCA_012689325.1 Chloroflexota bacterium | reverse complement strand
TCGCCTTTGCGGCGCTGGCCCGCCATGGGCTGGGCGCCGCCATCGGCGGGGCGCTGGCCACCTGGCTGGCGGCGCAGGCTCTCCTGCTGGCCCTCCCCGCCCCCACCATCGGGCTCGGCATCGCCGTCTGGCTGGCGGTGCTGGTCCTGGCTTACCTGGCCCTGGAGCGCTGGCTGCGGGTGCGCTCCCAGCGGCGAGTCGCCGTGCGCTACACCCTCGCCCAACTCGCGGGCCGCGCCGCCTTTGCCGGCGGGATCGTCGCCCTGGCGGTGGTGATGACCCAAGTCGGCGGCCCCGTGTGGGGCAGCGTCTTTGCCTCCTTCCCCGCCCTCTACACCTCCACGCTGGTGCTCACGGGCCGCTCGGCGGGGGTGGGCTTTGCCCGCTCCCTCACCACCTCGCTCATGATCAGCAGCCTGGTGAACGTGGTGGTCTTTGTCGTCGCCTTTCGCTTTGCCGTGCTCGAGCTGGGCCTGCTGGCCGCGCTGGCCGCCGCCTACCTCGCCTCCCTGGTCAGCGCCTATGGCACCTACCGCTTTATCAAAACCCGCCTCTCCTGACCCCATTTGACTATTTCGCTTATTGGGGCTACACTGCGCCCGGAACCCAGCGGACACGGGTTCCATGTTGCGACTTCCCCTGCAAATCGAGACCCTAGGGTCGACACGAGCTTTCTCCTGCTGTTGAGAACTGGGAGGTGGCACCCCGTCCAGGATCGGCCTGGATGGGAGCCCATCCGCTCCGCACGATCGGTCCGCCGCGCGAGAGCCGACCACCCGCGCACCAGCGCGTATTTTCAGCCCGTCTCGTTTGATCTCGGTTAGGTAGGCCGCTACGGCGTGCTTCCCAGCGCGCCCGCGCCTTTGTTTGCGTTTGGCATGGTGTCGGTCTGCATCCATCACGAACCAAGGAGAGTATCATGACCAATGTCGAATCCACCCTCAGCCCCGGCGAAAACATCATCGCGCGGGCCAAGCTCAGCGCCTCCGCGCTGATCATCCCCCTCATCGTCACCATCGTCGGCGCGGTGGGGCTGTTCGTTGACCTGGGCCCTTCGCTCAACCAGGTCAAGCCGCTAGCCCTGCTGTTGTTCATCGTCGGCGTGCTGACCACGCTCCCCGCGCTGGCCAACCTCTTTAGCACCCAGCTCGTGCTCACCGATCAGCGCTTGGTGGCCGAGTCCGGGCTAATCCGCGCCAACAAGCTCGACCTGCGGCTGGACAAACTGGACCGCATCGAGGTCAAGCGCCCGCTGCTCGGCAAAGTGCTCAACTATGGCACCCTGGTCGTCACCGGCCGCGGCGTCAACCGCAAGCCCATTCCCCTCATCGTCTCGCCCGACGAGATGAGGCTTCAGATCCGCGCCCAGCGCGACAACCGCGGCAGCAACGGAGCCGCCTAACCGACCGCTCAGCGCACCCTCTGCCAGGCACAGGATTCGTCCACGGACTTGCAGGGCCACAGGCTCTGCAAGTCTCTTTGTTTCGCCCAGTTGCCTGCCTTCCTGTTTCCGGCTACAATTCTGGTAGCTGACCCTGCTGCGAGAATCGGGAACCAGATGAGCCACGAACCCCGCTTCTGAACCTTTGTCATCCTGCGAATCTGCGTCCCATACATCCGAGGAGGAAAGATGAAGTACCGTCTATTGGGCAAGACCGGCGTCAAGGTGTCGCAGCTCTGCTTCGGCACCATGTCCTTCGGCGGCGACGCCGACGAGGCCACCTCGGCCGCCATGTTCAAGCGTTGCCGCGACGCGGGGATCAACTTTTTCGATTGCGCCAACGTCTATCAGCGCGGGCGCGCCGAAGAGATCCTGGGCAAGCTGATGGCCGGTTGCCGCAACGACCTGGTCATCACCACCAAGGTCCACGGCGCCATGAGCGGCGACCTGAACGCCAAGGGCAACACCCGCCGCAACATCCTGCGCGAGGTGGAGGCCAGCCTCAAGCGCCTGGGCACCGACCGCATCGACGTCTATTTCATCCACCAGGTGGACCCCGACACCCCGCTGGAGGAGACCCTCGGCGCGCTGGACGACCTAGTGGCCCAGGGCAAGGTCCTCTACCCCGCGCTGAGCAACCATCCCGCCTGGATGATCGCCAAGGCGCTGGGCATTTCGGCGCTCAAGGGCTGGGCGCGCCCCGAGGTCCTGCAGCCGATGTACAACCTGGTCAAGCGCCAGGCCGAGGTGGAGATCCTGCCGCTGGCCCAGGCCGAGCAGTTGGGCGTCATCACCTATAGCCCCCTGGGCGGCGGGCTGCTCACCGGCAAGTACGGCGTGGGCCGCCGTCCCGAGCAGGGGCGCATCATCAGCAACCCGATGTACGCCTCCCGCTATGGCGCCGAGTACGTGTATCAGGTCGCCGACGATTTCGCCGCCTTTGCCAAGAACCGGGGCTATCACCCCGTCAGCCTGGCCGTGGCCTGGGTGGGCAGCCACCCCGGCGTCACCGCGCCCATCATCGGCGCGCGCAACCTGGACCAGTTGGAGCCGTCGCTCAAGTCGGTAGAGATCGCCATGACCGCCGAGCTGCGCGCCGAGGTCGCGGCCCTCTCGCCGGCGCCTGCGCCGGCGACGGACCGGAGCGAGGAACAGGCCAAATAGCTCACCAGCCAAGATAGAATCGCCACCCAGGCTAGCGCGTAACGGCGGCGGAGCTCGGCAGCCCTATCACCGAGTTCCTATGGGTTAGCCTCTCTCGATAGAGGAGAATGGGATGCGTGAGAGCGCACCTGATTGTCTGCGCCGCTCTTCTGCTTGCGCTATCCACCTGCGGTTGGGATGGAGGTTCGGGAAACATGTTCAGCTTCTCGAGAATTCCTCGCCTGGCCAGGCAGCTCAAGGCCAACGACCTGGAGACGCGAACCAAGGCGCTACGTGAGCTCCAGGATCTTTCCAAGCTAGGCGCTCTGCGCCCGAAAGAGGCCGCGGACGCCCTGCGCGCCGCGGCCAGTCAGTTCCCGCCGCTAGAGCACGATTGGCAAGATGCGGGCGAGTCGCTGATTCGTGTCGCCGCGGCGGACCCTTCACCGGAACATGTCGCGATCATTTTCAAGAACTTTGGCTCCTATTCCAAGAGCGCCAAGCTTGCGGCCTTGAGCCTGCTGACGCGCATACCATCACAAGAAGCCACGAAGGCTTTCGTCACACTCGCGCTGGAGTGCGCTCGTTTGGGCGACCTCGACCAGCTCTCTACCCAAGGCTTCGACTCTAACCCACGCGATGCCGATATCCTTTTTCCCACGTTGTTCGGTTTGGCCCCCCTCAGCCCGCGCTTGGAATGGGATGTGTACTTGTTAGGCCTCACCTATGCCCAGTCAGGGATGCTTAGCCAGGGGATGCTGAGCAACGAGACCGGGGCTGTGCGAGCGGCATACCGCCGTTACGCCCAAGTCCTGCGACCGCAGCAGAGCAAGCAGGGCGTTGCCTGGATGTGGGAGGACGAGTACGGTGCTGCCAGGGACAAGGCATCCCTGCTGCTCGACTTTATGGGCTACTTGCCGGCTGATACGGTCGAGGAGGATTTACGGGAAGTGCTGACGTTTCGCGACGCCCGCCTGGTTCACTTTGCGGCTATGTCTCTGCTGCGACAGGGCCTTGACGTGGCCTCGAAAGCGCTCAAACGCGTCGCCGCCTCACCCGAGATGCGCGGTGCTCTGTACGACGAGCTAGAGAAGCAGGGCAAATTGGCGCTCTATCCCGCCGAGTATGCCACCCAGGCGGCCCTCGCGGAGGCTAGCATGGTCCACTGGCTCACCTTTCCCACAGAGCTGGCCGCCGTCCCTGACGAGATCGAGCTGATGAAGGTCGTTGAGGTGGAGACTACGGACGGGCCTGCGGATTACTATCTGTACCGCTTTCGCACCTTTGCGCCCCACTGGGCCGCTGACGATGGTTGGATGGCGGGGATCGCGGGGCCATTTTCTAAGGGGCAATTGAGCACATACGGCAGTGACACCTTTAGCAGCTTTGAGGCTTGGGATGCCAAGACCCCTGAAGAGCATATGCAGGACATCACCGACACCGTGGACCAGATACCTGGGAGGTCTTGAGAGCACATGACCCATCACCCGACAACCGACGCGCGATCCTGCGCATACGACCTCCTGATCGCCGGCGCCGGCGTGGCGGGCATCGCCGCCGCGCTGGAGGCCGCGCGCGCCGGACTGGACGTGGCCCTGGTGGAAAAGACCGTCCTCGTCGGCGGGCTGGCCACCACCGGCCTCATCAACATCTATCTCCCGCTCTGCGACGGCCGCGGCCACCAGGTGATTTTCGGCATCGCCGAGGAGTTGCTGCACCTCAGCATCAAATACGGCCCCGGCGACGTCCCGCCCGGCTGGCGCGATTCCCCGGCCAAGGGGGAGGGGCAGCGCTACCGCACCCCCTTCAACCCCGCCTCCTTCATCCTGGCGCTGGACGAGGCGCTGGAGGAGGCCGGGGTGGACCTCTGGCTGGACACGCTGATCACCCGCCCCCTGCTGGAGGGCGACCGCGTCGCGGGCGTCGTGGTGGAGAACAAGAGCGGCTCCGCGACGCTGCGCGCCAAGTGCGTCATCGACGCCACCGGCGACGGCGACCTGGCCCATCGCGCCGGGGCGCCCTGCGCCGAGGGCGACAACTGGCTCTGCATCTGGGCGCTGCAAAGCTCCCTGGAACGGGCCCAACGGGCCGTGGCCGACCCCGATGGCGTCTCGCTGCTGGACCGCCTGAACCTCGGCGGGAGCCCCGGCGGCGCGGGCCACCCCGAGGGGCTGCCGCCCTTCCGCGGCACGGAGGGAAGGCAAGTCACCGAGTTCATCCTGGGCGGGCGGCGGATGCTGCGCGATCATTATGTCGAACGTCAGGCCCTCGGCGGGGTTAACGACCGCCGCCAGCTCTTTCCCGTCACCCTGCCCAGCATGGCCCAGTTCCGCACCACCCGCCGCATCCTGGGGCGCGAGGGCATGGCCGGCGGGGAGGAGGGGCGCTATCGCGACACCTCCATCGGCCTCACCGGCGACTGGCGCAAGGCCGGGCCCATCTGGGAGATCCC
>JAAYEA010000279.1 GCA_012689325.1 Chloroflexota bacterium | reverse complement strand
GACATGGGCTTTAACGCCGAGCAGCTCTTCCACCCCATGGCCGACGCCTACTCGGCCCTGTACGACCCCGCGCTCCACCACGACCTCATGGCCGCCTACGTGAGCAAGGCCAAGGCCGCCGGGCTGCGCATCATCGTCTATCTCAACGTCCACATCCTGGGCCCCTCCATCGCCCATCACCACGAGTCCTGGGCCCAGCGCCACCCCGACGGCAGCTATCCCATGCTCTACGACACCTATTACGCCTGCTGCGTCAACAGCCCCTGGCGCGACTATTTTCTGCAGGCGCTGGAGGGCGTCGCCGAGTTCGACATCGACGGGGTCTTTTTGGATGGGCCCATCGTGGTCCAGGGCGGCTGCTATTGCCCGAGCTGCCGCGCCCGCTACCGCCGCGAGACCGGCCGCGAGCTGACCCCCGACGAGCCGACCTGGGATTTCTTCCGCCGCAGCAAGGACGACCTCCTCAACGAGGGCTATGCGCGCTTCAAGGCGCTCAAACCCGACGGCGTCTACTACATCAACCTCCCCGTCATGCACCCCACCGGCTCGTACGTCTCCATCCCGGAGGCGCTCCAGTATAACGACATCGTCGGCACCGAGGGCGGCTTTATGTTCTACGCCCCGCCCAAGAACGCCTACCTCTGGAAGCCCACCGTCGCCGCCAAGGTGCTGGAGGCCGTCGCGCCGGACAAGGGCCGCGTGATCTTTATGGCCGCCGACCAAAAGTCCTGGTCCTGGTACGCCCACACGCCCGCCGAGACCCGGCTCTGCATCGCCTCCACCGTGGCCAACGGCGCGGGGATCTGGTACGGCCTGCACGGCTCCACCCGGCTCCTCTCCACCCCCGGCGCGCAGGCGGCCCGCGAGACGCTCCGCTTCCTGGCCGACCACGAGCCCGCCTACGAGGGGACGTCCTCCGCGGCCAAGGTGGCGGTGATGTACTCGCTGGACACCGAGCGCACCTACCGCAAGAGCGGCGAGGTTACCGACCTCTATGGCAGCGGCGGGGGCGGCGCCCAGTTCGCCGGCAATTTCACCGACGCCTTTCACGGCTGGTGCGACATCCTCTGCCGCTCCGGCATCCCCTTCGACGTGGTCACCGACCTGGGTCTGACCGCCGAGGCGCTGGCCCGCTACGAGTGCCTGCTGCTCCCCACCTGCGCCTGCCTCTCCGATGGGTCGCTGGCGGCCATCCGCGCCTGGGTGGCGGCCGGCGGGCGGCTGGTCGCCAATTTCGACACGTCGCTCTATACCCCCGCCGGCCAGCGCCGCCCCGACCTGGGGCTGGCCGACGTGTTCGGCGCGTCCATCGGCCAGGGCGCGGTGCAATACCGCGAGTGGAACTATATCACGCTGGCCGAGCAGCCCTCCGCCGCGGCCGGGCCGCTCCTGGCCGGGCTGGAGCTCCCCTATTACCCCGCGCCCGGCTATGCCCTGGACGTGACGCCCTACGCCGGCGCCGAGGTGCTGGGGCAGTTCCTCGCGCCCATGTCCGGCCGCTACGTCCCGCTCACCGCGCCCGAGCGCCCGGCGCTGCTCTGGAACCGCTACGGCGCGGGGCAATCGCTCCTCTTGGCCGGGACCTTTGCCGAGATGGCGCTGGCCTACGTCCCGCCCGAGTACACCCGCCTGCTGGCCAACGCCGTGGGGGCCTTTGCCCCGTCCAACGTGCGGCTTGGCGGCGGGATGGGCAACATCGAGGTGGTGGCGCGGCGGCAGGGCGAGCGGCTGGTGGTGCACCTGGTCAACTATGCCGCGCCCATCCCCCGCCCCATCGAGCGCGTCTTTCCGCAATCCGGGCTGACCCTGCGCATCCCCGGCGGGGCCCGTTACCGCGCCGCCGAGGCCCTGGTGGCCAGATCATCTTGCCCAATCCGCGTCGAGGGCCCCGATCTGGTCGTGGATCTGCCCGAGCTGGGCGAGTACGAGGTGGTGGCCGTCGCCTAGGCGCGTATAGCCTATCGCAAATCGCGAAACGCAGCATGTAGTGGCGGCTTGAGCCGCTCCGAGTCCCTCCGGAGCGACCCGGGTCGCCACTACATGCCCTCCCGTCGCCCCATGTCGTGGCGGCTTCGGCCGCTCCGAGCCGCTTCCGGCACGCCAAGCGTGCGGTGAAACACGCGCTGCAACCGACGATCTGCGATTCGCGATTAGCGATTTGCGATCAGCGATTCGCGATACGCCTCCCCCCGCCCCGCATCCGGCCGATACATCTCCTCGCCGACCCGCGCCGCCGCCCGGGCCGCCTCCGCGTCGCGGAATATCCCCGCGCCGATCCCCGCCAGCATCGCCGCGCCCAGCGCCGCCCCCTCCGCCACGCGCGGCGCGCGAAAGGGCAGCCCCGTCGCGTCGGCCT
The DNA here is from genome assembly GCA_012689325.1 of Chloroflexota bacterium. Taxonomy (GTDB): domain Bacteria; phylum Chloroflexota; class Anaerolineae; order JAAYEA01; family JAAYEA01; genus JAAYEA01. Next base: position 15,526 of record JAAYEA010000279.1, on the reverse strand, counting down.
TGAGCTGGCAGACGAACGGCGAGCGGTTCACCCCGCCCGTCCCGATCAGCGCCGCCGGGCGCTCGCCCAACAGCTCCCCCAGCGCCGCCAGGTTGTCGCACAGCCACCACGCCAGCGCCTCCACCGCCGCCCGCGCCAGGTCTTCGCGCCCGTGCTGCGCCGAGAGTCTCATGATCGCCGCCCTCGCCGCCGGGTCGCGCCGGGGCGTCCCCTTGCCCAGCAAGAAGGGCGTCGCCCGCACCCCGCGCGCCCCCGGCTCGGAGCGCTCCGCCAGCGCCAGGAGCTGCGCCACCCGCTCGCCCGCCGGCTCCAGCCCCAACAGCCGCGCCATCCAATCCAGATAGGCGCCGCCGGTGTCCAGCCCGCCCAGGATCACGCACGTCCCCGGCGCGGTGTGGCGATAGGTGGCATAGCCCAGCCGGTAGAGTTCCTCCGTGGGCCGGTACGCGCCCACGATCCACAGCAGCGCCTCGGCGGTGCCGGTGGAATCCAGCACGGCGCCCGGCCGGGTGCAGCCGCAGGCCAGCGCCGCGCAGAGGTGGTCGTGCCCGCCCGTCGCCACCGGCGTCCCCGCCGCCAGCCCCGTCTCCCGCGCCGCCTCGGGCGTGACCCGCCCCACCGCCGTCCCGCTGGGGTGCGACTCCGGCAAGAGCGCGCGGGGTATCCCCGCCAGCCCCAGCATCTCCTCCGACCAGTCCCCCGCCGCCTGGTCCAGCAGCATGGTGCGCGAGGCGATGGTATAGTCGGTGGCCCGCGCGCCGCAGAGGCGGTAGGTGACCATGTCTTGGATGCCCAGCCACATCGCCGCGCGGCCATAGGCCTCCGGCCGGTTCTCCCGCAGCCACATCAGCTTGTTGGCGCTGAAAATGTGCCCCAGGTGCTGGCCGGTGATGGCGTGGATGCGGCGGGGGTCGGCGTGGGCCGCCCACCAATCGCGCTGCGGCATGGTGCGCGGGTCGTGCCAGGCGATGATCGGCGCCAGCGGCGCGCCCTCCCGGTCGTAGAGCGTCCCCGCCTCGCCCATGCTCGCCGCCGCCACCGCGGTCACCCGCTGCCCCGGCCCCAGCCCGCCCGTCAGCGCCCGGATGCAGTTGCGCACCCCGGCCCACAGCGCCGCCGGGTCGTACTCGCGCCACCCCGGCCGCGGCTCGACGCTCGGCGTGGCCACGGCGGTCTGCGCCGCCACCGCCCCGCTCGCCGCGTCCAGCAGCAGCCCCTTCGTGTGCGTCGTCCCCACATCCAGCCCCAGCAGCAGCTCGCTCCCCATGCTTCCTCACTTGCATATCGCCTATCGCAGATCGCGTATCGCGGATCGCCAGTTCATCGCGCGCCCGGCATTCTATGCCGCTCGGCATTCTATGCCGCTCGGCATTCCATGCCGCTCGGCATTCCATGCCGCTCGGCATTCCATGCCGCATTGCCTCCCTTACCAAGGGGGGCCAGGGGGGATTCCCACGCTGCGCCACAAGCCGGAGGCTTGTGCCACGTGCCGCTCGGCATTCCATGCCGCTCGGCATTCAGCCCTGATCCGCGTTCATCCTGCGAATCTGCGTCCCATTCTACTCCGCCGCGGCGCCGGTTGCCAACCCGCGCCATCCCTGCTACACTGTGATTCATCCAGCATCGCGCAAAGGAGGCCCCCATGCCCAGCCCAAACGTGGTCCATGAGCCCGCCCGCGAGACGCCCGTCATAGCCGAGGTGGATGTCCTGGTGGCCGGGGGCGGCCCTGCCGGGATCGCCGCCGCCCTGGCCGCCGCCCGCGTCGGCGCGCGCACCATGCTGGTGGAGCGCTACGGCTACCTCGGCGGGATGATCACCGGCGCGTATGTGATCGCCATCCTCGGCGTCGGCGACGGCCACGTCCCCGTGGCCCGCGGCATCACGGCCGAGCTGCGCCGGCGCCTGGAGCCCTTTGGCGCGGTCAAGCCCCGCAACGACTCGGGCGACTATGACGTGGATCCCGAGGTGTTCAAGTGGCAGGCCCAGGAGCTGCTGGAGGAGGCGGGCGTCCGGCTGCGCATGCACACCCTCGCCTGCGCCCCGCTGATGGAGGGCGGCCGCGTCGCCGGTGTCCTGGTGGAGAGCAAGAGCGGTCGCGAGGCCATCCGCGCCAAGGTGGTGGTGGACGCCTCCGCTGATGCCGACCTGGCTTTCCGCGCGGGCTGCCCCTGCGACGATCAGACCCACGAGGTGACACTGGCGCTGCTGGTGGAGGGGGTGGACGACGAGGCCGTGAAGGACTTTCAGCGGCGCCATCCCGAGGAATACGACGAGATCATGGCCGAGGCCAAGCGCCGCAACGGCGGCGGCCTGCCCCGGCGCAACAGGCTGATCAAGGGGATCGACTGCGCGGACGCCGAGCAGCTCACCCGCGCCGAGAACGAGATGCGCCGGGACGCCTTCCGCTCGCTCATGTACCTGCGGCAGAACATGCCCGGCTGGGAGGGGGCGCGCATCCCCGTCACCTTCCCCCAGTTCGGCGTCCGGCTGGGGCGGCGTCTCCGCGGGCTGTACGTGCTCACCGACGAGGACATCCGCGGCGGCCGCCTCTTCGAGGATGGCGTCGCGCGGCTGGGGCTCTACTTCCCTGACTGGGGCCCGACCTACAAGCTGCCGGGGCTGCGCTGGGACGTCCCCTATCGCGCCCTGGTGCCGGAAAGCGTGGATGGGTTGGTCGTGGTGGGGCGGTGCGTCTCGTGCGACTATTTCGCGGGGAACACGCTGCGGCTCATCGTCCCGTGCTTGGCCACCGGCCAGGCTGGCGGGACGGCGGCGGGGCTCGCCGCGCTGGCGGGGGTCGCCCCGCGCGGGGTAGACGCCGCCCAATTGCGCGCAGCCTTGCTGGCGCAGGATGTCTACCTGGGCTGATCGAGCAGCAGAGCCTACGTGGCTTCGCTGTCCGGCACGTGCTCTTCCTCGCCCTCGGGGGGCAGCAGCACCCGCGTCAGCCCTTCCACGGTCCGCTCATAGGAGGCCAGGATCTTGTCCAGCAGCTCCAGGTTCGCGCGGAGCTCTTGCTCCGCGATCTCGACCCGGGGAACCCCATAGATCACCGTCTTGCGGCCACGCGCCTTGGCTTTGTTGGCATCCATCCGTCCATCCCCGCTCGCGCCCGTGGCCCCCACCAGGGTGCGCCGTGATCGTTCGCATCTCGCCATAATTGACGCTTTTCGGGCGCTTTCGTTACGGCCTGGCGCGCTTTTGCGCCGCCTCCGCCCCCACTTGCCGAGATCGCCGGCCCGACTACAATGCCTGCCAGAGGCCCATGACCTGGCGGGAGGAAGAGGATGAGCGAGAGCAAGGTGCAGCCCCTGCGCGTGATCAACAGCGTGGCCCCCATCCGCATCTGCGACCTGGGCGGGTGGACGGATACCTGGTTCGCCGGACACGGTCGCATCTTTAATATCGGCGTCTATCCCTATGTCGAGGTGCAGATCGAGATCTTTCCGCGGGACGCCCTCCCCGAGCGCGTGATCCTCTACGCCGAGAACTATGGCGAGCGCTACGCCATCCAGCCGGACGCCCGCAGTTTTGGCCGCCACCCCCTGCTGGAGGCCGCCATCCAATACATGCACGTCCCGGACGACATGGCGCTGCAGATCAGCATCTATTCCGAGGCGCCCGCCGGCTGCTCCACCGGGACCTCGGCGGCGGTCAGCGTGGCGCTCATCGGCGCCCTCGATTGCCTCACCCCCGGCCGCCGCACTCCCCACGAGATCGCCCACATCGCCCACCTGGTGGAGGTGCAGCTCCTCAAGCAGCAGAGCGGCATCCAAGACCAGCTCTGCTCGGCCTACGGCGGGATCAACTATATCGACATGTACACCTACCCCCACGCCACCGTCTCGCCGATCCTCATCGCCAACCCCACCTGGTGGGAGCTGGAGCGGCGGCTGGCCCTCATCTTTCTCGGCAAATCGCACAGCTCTTCCCAGGTACACGAGAAGGTCATTCGCGAGCTGGAGGACGCCGGCCCCGATTGCGCCCGGCTGGAGGCGCTGCGCCGCACCGCTCCCATGGCCCGTGACGCCCTCTATGCCGGGGATTTCGCCGCCCTGGGGCAGGCCATGGTCATCAACACCGAGGCGCAAGCCAACCTGCACCCGGACCTGGTCAGCGCCGACGCCCGCCAGATCATCGAGATCGCGCGGCGCGCCGGGGCGTTGGGCTGGAAGGTCAACGGCGCCGGCGGCGAGGGCGGCTCCATCACCCTCCTCTGCGGCGACCTCTCCAGCGACAAGCGGACGCTCATCGCCGAGATCGAGGCGGCCAACCCGCTCTTCCGCAGCCTCCCCATCCTGCTCAGCCGCTTCGGCCTGCGCATCTGGGAGCACACCAACGGCCATGTGCCCGACCCAAGGGCGTAAGATGACGAATCGTGGGGGCAATTCATGAATTGCCCCACAACCCACGAGGTGCCACATGCTCTACGCTGACACATCCAGAGGACGGCCCTTTTCCAAAGACCCCGCCGTGGTGCGCTGGGGGGGCCGCTACCTGCTCTATTACTCGCTCCCGCCCCACGGCGACGGGCGGCCGGGCGACGGCTATGGCATCGGCATCGCCGCCAGCCCCGACCTGGAGCATTGGGAGCGCGTGGGCGAGATACCGCCCGAGGGAGAGATCGAGGGCAAGGGCATCTGCGCGCCGGGGGCCATCGTGCTCGGTAGCAAGATCCACCTCTTTTACCAGACCTACGGCAATTGGCGCCGCGACGCCATCTGCCACGCCTGGTCGGAGGATGGGCTGGGCTTCCAGCGCGACCCCACCAACCCCATCTTTCGCCCGGCCGGCGACTGGAACGCCGGCCGCGCCATCGATGCGGACGTGGTGGCGCGCGACGGGACGCTCTACCTTTATTGGGCCACCCGCGACCCCACCATGACCGTGCAGATGCTGGGCGTGGCCACAGCGCCGCTGGACTCCGACTTTTCCCGCGCCGCCTGGACGCAGCGCTGCGACGCGCCGATCCTCCGGCCCGAGCTGGACTGGGAGCAAGAGTGCATCGAGGCCCCCGCGACCTGCATCCACGAGAGGAGGTTCTACCTCTTTTATGGGGGAGCTTATAACTGCAAGCCGCAGCAGATCGGCTGCGCGGTCAGCGAGGACGGGCTGCGCTGGCGCCGGCTCTCCAACCGCCCGCTGCTGGCCCACGGCGCGCCAGGGGCCTGGAACGCCTGTGAGTCGGGCCATCCCTACGTCTTGGTGGACGACGACGGGAGTTACCACCTTTTCTATCAGGGGAGCGCCGACATGGGCCGGACGTGGTACCTGTCGCGAGCGGCCATTGGCTGGAAAGGCGAGGTACCTTGCCTGGAGGTGTGAGATGACCCAGTTGGCATTGCAGAACGAGCAGATCGCCGAGATAGTGGAGACCATCGTGGATACGGTCAAGCCGCAGCGAGTCGTCCTCTTTGGCTCCAGGGCAAGCGGCCGCGCCCGCGAGGACAGCGACTATGATCTCATGGTCGTGATGGGCGAGGTGGGGAACGAGCGGGTCATCTCACGGCGCCTGTATCGCGCCCTCCTGGATCGCCGCATCGAGGCCGCCGTTGACCTGATCGTTGTAGGCGCGAACACGCTGAAGCGGCACGGCGGTAACCCCGCCTATATCTATGCCCAGGCGCTGCGCGAAGGCACGGTATGCTATGACGCAAGATGAGAGGATGCTTCTTAGGGAAGGCCCTCCAACCGGTTGATCACGTGTTGGGCGCGGTGCAGCGCCTTTTGCGCCATCGCCTTGAGCCCGTCCAGGTCGTCGTCGTAATCGGCCCGGTTGCGGATCAGCCGCAGCCGATCCAGGTTCACCCCCACATCCCGGTGCGAGTGGTCGCTCTCCACCTTGAAATGCGCGCTCACGAACTCGTGGATGCGCGGGCTTTGCGGGACCGACTCGCCCTCCACGTCGCGGATGTGGTTGCGCGCGGTGCAAAAGGCCGCATAGTAGGCGCGGCTGATGGCGGAGCGCAGCTTGGCCTCCAGGCAGGGATCGTCCTCCGGCGTGCCGGCGAGGTTCTCGGCCAGTTCCAGGTAGGCGGCCCACTCAAAGCTCATCGGAACTCCACGTCGATGCACACGCGCCCTTGCGCCCGGTCCTGCACGTCCACCCACCACTCCTCGTCGAAGCGGTCCATCCGCGCCATCGCCTCTTCCGGCGGCAAGTCGGTGTTGATCGAGACCACCAGCCCTTGCTCCTCCGCCGTCAGCCCCTCCACCACCTCCAGCACCAGCTCGGGCTCGTCAAAGTGCCGGGCGATCTCCTTCGCCGCCTCCAGCAGCAGCGGCACCAGCGCCGGGCAGAGCTGGGCGAACTGCGCGATCTGGTCGCGGTCGGCGTAGCGGTAATAGGGGTCGAGCTGCTCCACCGAGCAACCCAGCTCCGCTGGCGCTCCCCCCGTTGTCGCCATCTCCGCCCTCCCCATCTGCCACGTCCCGCGTCCCGCGGCCCGCGTCCCGCGGCCTAGAGCTGCCGCTGGATCTCTTCCACCAGCATCTGCGCCGAGATCGGCTTGGTCAGGAACCGCCGCGCGCCCATCCCCAAGAGCTGCAGGCTATCCCGCTCCTTCTCCACCGAGCTGGCGGTCAGCACAATGATGGGGATGTCGCAAGTGGCCTTGTCGCTCTTGAGCTGCCGGATAGCCGTCCGCCCATCCATCACCGGCATCGCCAGGTCCAGCAGGATCAGGCTCGGCCTGGCCTGGGCGATCCGCTCCAGCGCCGCGGCCCCGTTGCTCGCCTCATCCACCACGTACCCCGCCGCTCCCAGCGACTCGCGCAGCCACCCGCGAATGTCCGGCTCGTCGTCCACCACCAGGATGCGCGGCGGGCTGAGCGGCTCCACCTCATCAAAGATCCTTCCGATAGAGGAGAGCAACTGCTCGCCCTGCAAGGGCTTGACCAAATAGTCCACTGCCCCCAGTTGGAACCCCGTCTCCTGGTCATGGATCACTGAGAGGATCACCACCGGGATCTCCAGCGTCTTGGGCTCGTCCTTGAGCTCGCGCAACACCTCGAACCCGTTCTCGTCCGGCAGCAGCACGTCGAGGATGATCAGGTCGGGCTTTTCCCGCAGCGCCGCCGCCATGACCTCCTGCCCCCGGCTCGCCAGCACGGCTTGGTGCCCCGCGCTCTGCAAATAGTACCGGATCAAGTCGGCGATGCCGGGGTCGTCGTCCACCACCAGCACCTTTTTGGCCCCCGGCTTGGGCTCGGGCCGGGCGGGGAGGATCACCGTCTCGGCCCCTGCCGGGCCGGTCTCGCCCGCCGCCGGCGTCGTGGGCAACGAGAAGGAGAAGGTGCTCCCCGCGTTCAGCGTGCTCTCCACCCAGACCTTGCCGCCGTGCATCTCCACCAGCATCTTGGTGATGGAGAGGCCCAGCCCCGTGCCCACCACCTCGCTCACCCGGGGGTCGTTGGCCCGGAAGAAGCGCTGGAAGAGCTTGGCGCGGTCCTGCGCCGAGATGCCGATGCCGGTGTCCACCACGTCCACCTGCAGCTCGTTCTGGCGCTGCCTGGCGCGCACGGTGATGCTCCCCCCAGCCGGGGTGTAGCGATTGGCGTTGCTCAGCAGGTTCACCAGCACCTGGGTCAGCCGGGCGCGATCGCCGCGCACCAGGCGCAGCCTCTCGTCCAGCTCGAGCGCCAGTTGCTGCCCCTTCTTGTCGATCTGCGGGCGCAGGCTGTTGGCCACGTCGGCGATGATCTCGGCCAGGTCCATGTCCTTGACGTCCAACCGCATCCGCCCCGTCTCGGCCCGCGAGATTTCCAGCAGATCGTTCAGCAGGGCGTTCAGCCGGTCGGCGTTGGTCTTGACGGTGTTGAGGAAATTGCGCTGCCGGTCGTTCAGCGGCCCCACCGCCTCCATGAACAACAGGTCCGCGTACCCCTTGATGGAGGTCAGCGGCGTGCGCAGCTCGTGCGAGACGGTGGACACGAACTCGCTCTTGGCCCGGTTCGCCTCCACCTCTTTGGTCACGTCGTGAAAGACGCCCACCACCCCGCGCAGCTCGCCGGGGAGCGCCACCTGCGCCAGGCTCGTCGCGATGATCTGCTTGCCCTGCTCAAAGTTGAACCGCGCCGGGATGGAGGCCTCCTTCGCAAAGGCCGCATCGATCATCTCGCGCGCGCTGGGGTCGTCCTCCGTATAGATCAGCTCGCGGATGTCCTTGCCCAGGATCCCCGACATGGGCATCACCAGCATCCGCTCCATGGCTGGGTTGGCGACCACGGCGCGGCCCTGCTCGTCAAAGACGATGACGCCATCGGCGATGCTGGAGAGGATCGCCTGGTTCTTGCTGGATTCCGAGTGCTCGCGTTGCAGCGCCCGGCTGAGGTCGCGGTTGGCCTGCGCCAGGTCCCGCGTGCGGTCGGCCACGCGCTGGTCCAGCGCCTCGTTGATCTCGTGGAGCTCCTGGGCCCGCTCTCGCGCCTCCCGCAGCGCCTGGTTCAGGCTGCGCGCCGAGAGATAGGCCACCAGCGCCAGCATATACAGCGTGGCGATGGTCTCCGGCGTCGGGTCATCCGTGATGCCCGCCAGCCTCGCCACCACCAGCAGCACCACGCTGATGACCGTGGTGATGACAAAGCTGCTCCCCGGCGCCAGGATGACGCTGGCCATGATGATGGGCAGCACGTAGGCCAGGATGGTAGAGCCCTCAAAGATGTACCTCGCGGGGCGCGTGGCGGAGGTGACCAGGTAAATGATCAGCAGCAGAGAGAGGTAACCGGCCAGGCTGTGCAGCCGGCGTTTGTTCAGCGCGAAGGCGACCAGGCTCCCGATCAGGCCCAGCATCGCATAGAGCGCCATATTGTCCGCCATGGGGTCGGACCCGCCAAAGAACTCGAACAGGTTCAGCAGGCCCAATGTGGCCGAGCCCAGCAGGATCGCCAGCAGGCACACGTTGAGGAAACGCCCCCGCCGCCGAGCCTCGGGATCATCGGTGTTGACGTCCAAGATGCGTTCCAGGAGCCTTGCCATTCTTGTGCTTTCGGTCCTCCCGACCCAGGGCGACGCTGCAGCTAGAGCGCCTCGTACATGGCCAGCGCGCCGATGATCGCGGACTCGATGATATTGAGCGGGGCAAACAACGTTTTGGCGATCCACAGCGGCGGATGCCGCCGCTCATGGCGATGGCCGCGCAGATAGGCCGCCGCCTTGTGCATCGCCTGCGCCGGCAGGCCGCCCTGGGCCCGCTGGTAGGCGACCAGCGCCTGCAGGCAATAGGCGGTCTCTTCCACCGTGGGCCGCCGATAGTGCCCCCACGAGCCATCGGGGTTCTGCGTGTGCAGGATCCAGCGCACCGAATCGCTCACCAGCTCGGGGCGCCGGCCCGCCGCCGCCAAAATGGCGTGCCCAGTCGCATAATAGGGCGAAGCGTGCCACTTGTCAAACCAGAAGGTCTCCATGGTCCGCATGCGGGCCAGAAAGCGAACGATCACCTCGATCATCGCCGCCGCCTCCGGCTCCTCGCACCCCACCAGCGCGTCCAGCAGGTGAATGTTCGAGCTCACCGAAGGGTCCGTCTCGAAGAGAAAGGTGCGGTAATGGTCCGCCTCGGCGTAGGGGGCAAAGGTCCGGAGGCCCACCCGGTACTCGGGCGCCCCCAGCAGCTTGGCCGCCTCGCAGAGCACCTTGAAGGTGGTGGCGGTGTCGTCCAGGTCGCACGGGGCGTACCAGCGCGAGAAGGAGACGCCCCGCTCCTCGTCCCAACTGGCCCGCAGGTAATCCAGATGGGGGCGGGCCTCCTCGCGCACCTCCGGCAGCAGCCCGGCTTGCTCCAGGTTGTATAACACCCAGGCTCGCTCAAAGATTTCCAGCGGGTAGGAAAAGGCCGCCCCGCCCGAGTCGGACCCCATCACCTCCGTCAGGTAGCCCTCCGCTTGCGGGTGGGGTCCATGCTGTCGGAGGAAATAGGCCGTGGCCGAGGGCGAGTTGCCAATGGAGCCGTTGCCCTGCAGCGCCCCCGCCGCCGACTGCGGGTCCAGCCCCGCACCCATGAACTCGAGGGAATAGATCGCCGGGTTATAGGGGGAGTAGAGCATCTGCGCCGGGATGCGCGATAGCTTGCGCGCGCGAATCTCCTGGTACCGCGCCAGCCCGGAGGTGGGCAATTGGATCCCCGCCAGCCCCGCCTCCTCCGCCAGCGCCGGCACGATCAGCTCGAACCCCACCGTCTCGTAGGGAGCGTGGTTCAGCCGGTCGGCCCGCTGCCAGATGTAGCCGATCCCACGCTCGCAGCGGTGGCGATCGCGGCCAGGCTGGCCGGCCTGCGCGAGGGCCAGCACCGCCGCCAGCGTCGAGATCACCCGGTCGTAATAGTACTCTTGCTCGCCGCCCCAACTGCCGTCGGGCCATTGGTTGGCGCGCAGCCAATCCAGCGCCTCGGGATAGGCCGGGCGGTCCGGCTGGTCCCAGCGCGGCAGCCGGGCGATCCAGGCTGTGTCATAAGCCGCGACGGACATGGTTCCCCGGCCCAGCCCGCGCACAAGCTGGCGCGCTTCGGCCCCCAGGTTGGGCCTGTTCTGCTCTCCTTCAAGGGTCATGCTTTCCCTCTTGGCGCGTGTCCCCGATGGTGCTAAAATGCGCGCCGATCACGCAATTATACCCGAGCAAGCCCTTTTTGTCTAGACGATCATGCAAACCGCGCAGGCGGTTCGCCAGGATCGCCGAACCACGGTATAATGGCGCCACTGGCAACCACAGCAAAGGAGCGAGCGAACATGCCCAAGATCGTGCTGATCGGCGCGGGAAGCGGGTTCGGCAGCCGCCTCACCGCCGACATCCTCACCTTCCCCTCCCTGCAGGATTCCACCATCGTCCTGGTGGACACGAGCCCCGAGCAACTGGCCATCGCCGCCGCCATGGGGCGGAGGCTGGTGGAGAAGGCCGGCTCGCGCGCCACCATCATCGCCACCACCGACCGCCGCGAGGCCCTCCCCAGCGCCGACTATGTGGTCATGTCCATCCGCGTCGGCGGCGAGGAGCCCGCCATCATCAACCGCCAGATCCCCGCCAAGTACGGCGTGGAGCAGACCGTCGCCGACACCCTGGGCCCGGGCGGCATCTTTTACTTTCTCCTCAACGGCCCCGCCATCCTCGACATCCTCTGGGACATGGAGGCGCTCTGCCCGGACGCCCAGCTCATCCAGCACACCAACCCCATGGCGATGAACTGCATCCTCGCCAACGACGCCAGCACCATCGCCAACGTCGGCCTGTGCCACAGCGTCCAGGGCACCGCCCGCCGGCTGGCCGAGTACATCGGCGCCCCCGCGGACGAGGTCAATTATTGGGTGGCGGGCATCAACCACATGGCCTGGTTCCTCCGCTTCAACTGGAAAAAGGAGGATGCCTATCCGCTGCTCTGGAAGGCCATGGACGACCCCGCCATCTATGAGAAGGACAAGGTCCGCTGGGAGATCATGCGCTACTTTGGCTATTTCGTCACCGAGTCCAGCACCCACATGTCCGAGTATGTGCCCTACTTTCGCCGCACCCCCGCGCTCATCGAGGCCACCGGCCGCACCGCCGCCCAGCACATCGAGAGCTTTATCCAGGCGCGGCGGGACCGCGAGTCGCGCCAGCAGGGCATCCTCTCCGGCGAGGTGGAGCTCCCGCTCAAGCGCAGCGCCGAGTATTCCGTCAATATCATGAACGCCATGGAGACCAACGTCCCCTACTGCTTCAACGGCAACGTGCGCAACACAGGGCTGATCACCAACCTGCCGCCCGATTGCGCCGTGGAGGTTCCCTGCCTGGTGGACGCCACCGGCGTGCACCCCTGCTATGTCGGCGACCTGCCCCCCGAGCTGGCCGGGCTCAACCGGAGCAACATCACGGTGCAAGAGCTGGCGGTGCGCGCCCTGCTCACCCACGACCGGGAGCTGGTCTATCGCGCGGTCCAGCTCGACCCGCTGACCCAGGCCTGCGTCTCGCTGCCGGAGATGCGCAAGATGGTGGACGAGCTTTTCGCCGCCCACGAGCGACTGTTAACGATCTAGTAGGCATCGACCTGACAGGTTCTGGACGTTAGTCTCCAAGCGCAGCTCCTCGCTGCAAGAGCGGTGCGATCCACAACAGCGAGCTCCGCTGGAACCTGTCAGGTCGGGCGAAGGAGAGAATCGATGACCCTGCCCGACACGCTGCAGGTCTCCTGCGTGCAGATGCACTGGGCCAAGCCGCTGGAGCGCAACCTGGAGCTGACGCTGGACTATATCCGGCTCGCCGCCGAGGAGGGGAGCCGCGTGGTCCTCTTCCCGGAGGCCAACCTGACCAGCTACTATTTCCCCTACCTGCTCACCCTGCCCCGGCGGGTGGTGCGCGAGGCGCTGGCCGAGGTGCAGGGCGCCGTGGCCCGCGCCGGGCTCTGGGCCATCGTCGGCACCATCCAAAACACCGACGACCGCTGCCTGAACGTCGCCCACGTCATCGACCCCACCGGCAGGATCGTCTACGAGTACGCCAAGACCCACCTCGCCGGCGAGGACGAGCGCAAGTATTGCCGCCCCGGCAACAAGATCGCCTGGTTCGAGCTGGACGGCATCCCCTGCGCCCTGGCGATCTGCCGCGACGGGCGCCACCCCGAGCTATACCGCCTGCCCGCCATGGCCGGGGCCAAGATCTTTTGGCACCCTTCGTGCAGCTCGGATACCATCGAGGCGGTCCACTGGAAACGCGTCTCCGGCCGGGCGCAGCAGCCCATCGGCCCCACGACCATGATCTTTCATTGCGTCGCCAACACCGTCGGCCAGTCGCCCGATGGCGCGCAGACCTCCAGCGGCCAGTCGTTCATCCGCGACGCCGCGGGGCTGCCCCTGGCCGAGGCGGGCGAAAACGAGGAGACCATGATCACCGCCGTCCTGCAACTCCAGCGCGCCACGGGCTATTACGCGCTGGACAGCCTGGACCGCCCAGCGTTCCTGCGGCCCCACTGGGACGCCCTGATCGCCGACATGAAGGCGCGCGCGGACGAGCCGGTGGCCTGATCCGTGCGATCTGTGAAATCCGTGTACCATTTCCGAAGGAGGATCAAACGTGAGCGAGAAGCTGGCAATCGATGGCGGGACACCCGTCCGAGTTGCTCCGTGGCCCTCATGGCCCATGTGGGACGAGCGGGAGGAAAAGGCCCTGCTGGAGGTCCTGCACTCCGGCGTCTGGAATGACCGTGGCAACGGCAAGATCGCCGAGTTCGAGAAGAAATTCTCCGCCTATCAGCACGCCGCCTATGGCATGTGCGTCCCCAGCGGCACCTCGTCGCTCGAGCTGTCGCTGCTGGCGCTGGGCGTCGGCCCCGGCGATGAGGTCATCACCTCGTCGTACACCTTTACCGCCTCGGCGGCAGCCATCTTTCAGGTCGGCGCCTTGCCGGTGCTGGCCGACGTCGAGCCGGGGACGCTCAACCTCGACCCGGCGGACGTGGAGCGACGGATCACCCCGCGCACCAAGGCGCTGATGCCGGTGCACATCGGCGGCCAGCCCGCCGACATGGACGGCATCCTCGCCGTGGCCAAGCGCCACGGCCTCCCCGTGGTGGAAGACGCCTGCCAGGCCTGGGGCGCCGCCTGGGCAGGCAAGCGCGTGGGCGCGCTGGGCCAGCTCGGCGGCTTTTCCTTCCAGGCCAGCAAGAACATCAACGCTGGCGAGGGTGGTTTCATCGTCACCAACGACGCCGACCTTTACGAGCGGGTCTGGGCGCTGCACAACGCCGGGCGCTCGCCGACCCGCTCCCGCCACGAGCCGCCCTTCACCGGCTACAACTATCGCATGACCGAGTTCCAGGCCGCCATCCTGCTGGCCCAGTTGGAGCGCCTCCCCGAGCATCTGGCGCTGCGCGAGGCCAACGCCGCCTGCCTGGACGAGATGCTGGACGAGATCCCCGGCATCACCCCGCGCCAGCGCCCGCCGCAGGTGACCTCCAGCGCGCTGCACCTCTACATGTTCAACTATCAGGCCGCGTCCTTTGGCGGGCTGCCCCGCGCCGACTTGATCAAGACGCTGCAGGCCGAGGGCATCCCTTGCAGCCCCGGCTACCAGCCGCTTTACCGCGCCGTCGGCTACCGGCGGCTGCTGGCCGAGCGCAACGGTCTGCTCCAGCCCTGGGAGGAGCCGCAGGGCGACCTGCCCACGCAAGAGCCCTGCCCTGCCTGCGAAAAGGCCTGCGAGGAGACCGTCTGGCTCAACCAGTGGCAGCTCTTGGCCGACCGCCGGGCCATGGAGGATATCGCCACCGCCATCCGCAAGATCCAGGCGGCCAAGGCGTAGGAAGTGACCGACCCGACCTGACAGGTTCCTGCGGCACGGCCGTCGCAGCGAGACTCGCGGACGAAGCGAGGCCGCAGGTGGACAAGCCCCCGGCGGGAACCTGTCAGGTCATCGCGCAGAGGAGCCAACCATGTTCGCACCCACCGATTTCGCCTATTACGACCTGCAACGCCGCCGGCGCAGCGGCGACATCAACACCCTCTTTCCCGGCTGGCAGCCAGGCGACGAGCGCATCGCCGTGCTCTGCCCCCACGACGATGACGGCATCCTGGGCGCGGGCTATGCCATCCTCGCCGCCCAGGCCCACGGCGCGCCGGTCTACCCGTGCATCTTTTGCGATGGCCGCGCCGGCTATAGCCGCCCCGAGCAGCGCACCACCATCGTCGAGACCCGCCGCGGCGAGACGGCCGCCGCCTATGGCGCGCTGGGCATCCCGCCCGAGCGCGTCCGGCACTTTGATTATCCCGATTTCAGCCTGAACGGCTGGGTCGGCTGGCTCCTCCCTGGCGGCCAGCAAGGGACCATGAGCCAGCTCCTGCTGACCCTGCGGCAACTTGGCATCACCCGCCTGATGATCCCCAACGGCTACCGCGAGCACATTGACCACGAGGCCGCCTTCCGCGCCGGGGCCTATGACGCCCCCCAGGTGGGCGATCCGGTGCTGGCCGATTGGGGCCTGGCCGCCCCCGTCCGCTCGGTGACGGTCTATGCCGTCTGGGGCGATTTCACGCCGGAGGACGCCCTGGTAGCCGGGCGCTCCGCCAAGGTCCGCGGCGACCGGGCCATCGCGGCGCCGCTGGCGGCGGAGGAGCTCATCGCCGCAGCCCTGGCCAAATGGGCCTCGCAGGGGCAGATCATCCAGGGGCTGCTGGCCGCCCGCCGGGCCCGCCGCCTGGGCGACCGGGTCATCGAGGCCTACCTGGGCTACGATCCTCGCCCCTCGCTGGATTACGCCCCCTATCGCCGGATGATCGAGGGCATCGACGGGCTCAAGAAAACGTAACCCCGAACCACACGAAACACACAAGCTGGAGCTATCTCTCTTGTTTCGTGTGGTTCGTGTATTTCGTGGTTGGAGCAAAAGGAGGTCGAGATGACAGGGATCGGCGCATCACGCGCCAGCGAGCTGCGCGAGGATTTCGACAAGGTCTTGCGCGTGCTGGAGCGTTACGATACGGTGGACAAGGACTTGGCCGTGCCGACGCGCGAGTACATTCGCCGCCAGCGGCTGGTGCAGCAAGAGCTGGCCCGGCGCGATCTCCAGG
>JAAYEA010000033.1 GCA_012689325.1 Chloroflexota bacterium | reverse complement strand
GGGCGTTATCCCAGGCCCGCTGCACCATCTCGGCGGGCGAGGCGACATCGGCGCGGGTGGGAAGCCGCCCGCTCGCAGCCATCATCACCATCACGATGGCCAGGGTGACCATCGCGACCCAACGCATGCGACTCTTGCTCATCTGGTAACCCTCCGTTGCGGATGCGCGCTGCCGGCTACTGCTTGCCCATGTTGATATAGGAGCGGGATGCTGGTGCGACCGTCTGGGCTATCCGGGTAGACAGCGGAGATTCCTCGAGTTCAAACGCTATTATAGAGATCGACCGTGAATAGATCGTTGAAAAGGGTTCCCAGCGGGGGCCAATTGGCCAGCCAGCCAGGAAAATCCACAGGGCGCGGAGCCGATCTACAACAAAAGGATGACGCGATTTGGTTTAATCATGCAGCAAGCCTCCCCCCTTTTGCGCGTTGACAGGCGGTCCCTCGCGCGATATCATGGGGGGTGTCCATGCACTAAGGCGAGGGCAAATAGCGATGGCGCACTTGGCGGTTTCTCTGCTGGGCCCCTTCCACGTCCGGTTGGGAGGCGAGCCCGTCACGGACTTTCGATACGACCACGTGCGGGCGCTGTTGGCCTATCTCGCCGTCGAGGCGGGGCGGCCGCATCGGCGCGAAGAGTTGGCCGGCCTCCTCTGGCCCGAGCGGCCCGATCAGGCCGCCCTGGAGAACCTGCGCCACGCCCTGCATCACCTGCAGAAGGCGCTCGGCAACTCGGGCACCCAGCCCCCCTTCCTTGCCGTCTCCCGCGACTCGATGCAGCTCGACCCGCGCAGCGACCACGAGCTGGACATCGCGCGCTTCCGCGAGCTGGTCTCGGCTCAGGGGGGCGCCGCGGGCCGTCTGGAACGCCTGGAACAGGCCAGCGCCCTGTACCGCGGCCCGTTTCTGCAAGGTTTCTCCCTGGAGAATAGCTACGCCCTGGAGGAGTGGTTGCTGGGCCAGCGCGAGCAGCTCGACCGGCAGATGAGCGCCGTGCTGCACGAGCTGGCGCAGTCCTGCGAGGGACGCGGCGAGTTCGAGCGAGCCGAGTCATACGCTCGCCGCCTGCTGCAGATGGACCCCTGGGACGAGCCCACGTACCGGCGGCTGATGCGCCTGCTGGCCTTGCAGGGACGGCGCGGCGCCGCCCTGGCCCAATATGCGACCCTGCGCGAGCTCCTCCGGGCCGAGTTTGGCGTGGAGCCCGAGCCCGAGACCGTGGCCCTCTATGCGCGGATCAGCGCGGGACATCCCCCCGCCCCGGCGGGTGAGCCGCGGCTGGCCGCGGGCCCGCGCCCCAGCGCGCCGGTGTTTGCTCCCTTTGTGGGGCGCGAGGCCGAGCTGCGGCGGCTGAGCGGCTGCCTCGATGGCGCCCTCGCCGGCCGGGGAAGGGTCGCCTTCGTCACCGGCCTGGCGGGGTGCGGCAAGAGCATGCTCTTGGGCGAGTTCGCCCGGCGCGCCCTGGCCACCTACCCGCAGCTCGTGGTGGCCTCCGGGGCCTGCAACGCCCATGGAGGCATCGGCGATCCCTATCTCCCCTTCCGCGAGATCCTGCAATCGCTTTGCGGCGATGTCACGGTCCCGCTGCCGGATGGCGCCCTTCCGCACCGCTACGGGGATCGCCAGTGGGCCATCGCGCCGGTGGCGATCCAGGCGCTGGTCGAGCTCGGCCAGGACCTCGTCCACCGGCTGGTGGCGGCGCGGCCGCTGGGCCTGCGGGCCGACGCGCTCGCCGGGCAAGTGGCAGCCAAGGGGAATGCGCAGCCACTGTGGGTGAAACGGCTGCACGAGATCGCCGAGCGCCCGCCCTCGGAAGCGACGCCCGGCGCGCCCATCGCCCAAACCGACCTCTTTACCCAGTACACGCGCGTCCTGCAGTGCATCGCCCAATCGTCTCCGCTCCTGCTGCTGCTGGATGACCTGCAGTGGGCCGACTCGGGCTCGATCAGCTTGCTTTTCCACCTGGGCCGGCGCCTGGAGGGCCAGCGCATCTTGATCGTGGCGGCCTGCCGCCCCGACGAGGTCGCCTTGGGGCGCGACGGGCAGCGGCACCCGTTGGAGGCGGTGGCGAACGAACTGCGCGGGGCGGGAGACACCTGTGGCGTGGACCTGGAGCAGAGCGAGGGCCGTCCCTTCATCGACGCGCTGCTGGATAGCGAGCCCAATCGCCTGGGGGCCGAGTTCCGCGCCACCCTTTACGGGCATACCCGAGGCCACGCCCTCTTTACCGTCGAACTGCTGCGCAGCCTGCAAGAACAGGGCGGGCTGCGACACGACGGAGAGGGGCGGTGGGTGGCGGGCCCCGACCTGAACTGGGAGGCCCTGCCGCCGCGGGTGGAATCGACCATCGCGCAGCGGCTTTCCCTGCTGCCGGAAGAGCAGCGCGCGCTCTTGAGCGCGGCCAGCGTGGAGGGCGAGCTTTTCACCGCCGAGGTCGCTTCCCAGGTGACCGGCATGGATGCGCAACTGGCCTCGCGCTGCCTGAGCCGCGAGCTGGGCGCGCGCCTGCGGCTCGTGCAGGCGGAGGAGCTCACCTGGCAGGGCGGGCGGCCGCTATCGCGCTACCGTTTCCGCCACCAGTTGTTCCAGCGCTACCTTTATGATTCGCTGGACGCGGTGGAGCGAGCGCATCTGCATGGAGCCGTGCTGGCCGCCCTGGAGGAGCTGCGCAAGACCGGCAGCGGTGGGGCCGCCGTGACGTTGGCTCGCCATGCCGAGGCCGCGGGATTGCCGCTCAGGGCCGCCGGCTATTGCCTGGAGGCAGGGCTCCAGGCGGTCCAGTTGGTGGCCTACGAGGAAGCCGTGGCCCATCTGACGCGCGGGCTGGGGCTGCTGCGGGGCGTGGCGCCGTCGCGCGAGCAGTTGCGCCTGGAGTTGAGCCTGTGGGTGTCCCTGGTCAACCCGGCGCTGCTGCGGGGCGGGTGGCACGGGTCCATGTTCCGGCAGGGGCTCGGGCGCCTCTCCGACCTGGTCCGCCATCCGGACCTGCAGGACGCGCCCGAGCGGGTGACGGCGCTCGCCGCCGTGGCCCTGGCGCTCATTTGGTCGGCGGACCCGGAGCGCGGCCAGCGGGTGGGCGAGCAGCTCCTGGACCTGGGCCGCACGGGCGACCGGCAGTCCCTACTCCTGGCGCACTGGGCGCTGGGCCACAGCCTGTGGCTGCAGGGAGACCTCGCCGCCGCCCGTGAGCATCTTGACGAAGCGTTGGCCCTCCACGACCCCCAGTCGGGCCTTCCCCTCAGCGCCGTGATGGGAACGGACCCGGGGGTGATGGGCCACGCCGTGCTGGGCTATGTGCTGTGGGCGCTGGGCTATCCGGAGCAGGGCGAGGCCATGCTCCGGCAGGCGCTGGCGGAGGCGCAGGCGATGAACCGGCCACCGACCACCGCCTTTGCCAACGTGCTGAGCGGCATGGCGCGCTTTATCATGGGCCGCGACGCGGCCGCGGCGTTCACCCATGCCTCGGCCATCCGGCCGCTGGGCTACGTGGCCGATTTCTACAGAGGTTTTGCCGACGTGCTGGAGACGGCGCGCTCGAACGCCGAGGGACGACCTCTCGCCGCAGCGCGGCCCCGGCCCGGCCCCGAGCAGGCCCCGCGCCAGTGGGCCGAGGGCGACTCTGCTTCGCCGACGGCGGGTTCGGGAGTGGGGCAGGCCTCCTACTTGTTGGTCCACGCCCACGCGTGCGCCCAAGCAGGCCAGGCGGAGCTGGGGCTGGCGGCGATGGCCCAGGCGCTGGTCTGGATCGAGCAGACCGGCGTGCGGGTCATGGAGGCGGAAGTCTGGCGGATGCGCGGCGAGCTGTTGCTGCAAGCGGCCGCGGGCGCAGGGCACGGCATCGCGGCTCCCACCGCAGAGTCCGAGGGCTGCTTCCAGCGGGCGCTGGAGGTGGCGCGGGGCCAAGGGGCGCGCTGGCTGGAGCTGCGCGCGGCGATGAGCCTGGCGCGTGTCTGGCAGGCCCGGGGCTGGCGCGCGCAGGCCCACGAGCTCGTGGCTAACCTCTATGACGGGTTCACCGAGGGCCACGACACGCCGGACTTGCAGGAGGCCCGCGCCCTGCTGCAGGGCCTGGCTGCGCCGCTCCCCTGCCCGCAGCGCGCCTTCACGGCGCCGGAATCCGCTTCCACGGCCTAGGGCCGGAACCGGCGCGCCCGCCGCCCGGCGTCTCTTGCCATAGCCAAGCGCCTTCTGCCATCGGGTGGAAGGCGCTCTCGTGTTCCAGCCGCGCTCCCCTGACGCCGAAACCAAGCCCCCGCATACCGCATATGGAGTAGGTGCTTCGTACTTCTCGCGTGGACAGGGACGCCGCAGAAGCGATCTATTCCGATTAGCCGAAATCCCCCGTATGGGCGATGACAGCCGGGCCAGCGCGCGCTATCATGGCATGCAGAGCGGCCCTCGCCCCCTCGCCCTCGCTGCGGCTGCTCTCGCGAGTCTCTCCTCAGGCACGGAGGCCCATGGCGGCCCTCTGGCAGGCGGCTAGTCGGTCTTTCCCTGGCATCCAGGGGCCAGTGACGGGGGTCAGCATGAACGCGAGCAACCCACGGGTCCTTTTGGTCGGCTACAACGGCGCCAACAACACGGGCGCCGAGGCGCTTCTCCTCTCCGATATCGAGGACGTGCGCGCGGTCTTGGGCGCCGAGGCGCACATCACCGTCCCCACGCTCAACGAGCAGAACCTGCGCCGCTACCTGAAGGAATCCGCCAACCTGAGCATCGCGCGCATCCCCTCGCTCTTTTTCGCGGCCATCGACAAGCTGATCAAGGAGCACGACATGCTCTTTCTGGTGGAGGGGAGCACCTACATGGATACCTGGAGCTCGGCCCTGCTGTGGCTCTACCTGTGGGCGACGCGCTGCGCCCACGCCGCAGGCAAGCTCTCCCTGACCTACGCGGTGGACGCCGGGGAAGTCAGGTCGCCCTTCAACCGGCGACTGGTGCGCACCGAGGCCAGCAAGACCGACCTGATCATCGTGCGCGCGCGGGCCGCGGCCGAGCGCCTGCGCTCGTTCGGCGTGCGGGCGCCCATCGAGGTGACGGCGGATAACGCCTTCACCTTCCGCCCCGAGCGCCAGGACGAGGGCTGGGTGCAACGGGACTGGCCCGAGGCGGCGGGGCGCGGCCTGGTCGGCCTCGCCGTGGTGGACCCGTACCAGTGGCCCGTGTCCATGCGGCTGTGGGGGCGGCGCGAGGACTGCTACAAGTGGCCGTACTATTTCTCGCGCTCGCCGGAACGGACGCGCGCCACCGAGGCGCTGGCGGCGCGCTATGCCGCCCTGGCCGATGCCCTGGTGGCCCAGCACGGCAAGGCGGTGGCCCTCATCGGCATGGAGCAATTGGACGAGTCGTTCGCGCAGATGGTGCTGCGCCGCATGGCGCACGCTGACCAGGCGCGGCTCTTTTCGGCCCGCGACCACAACGCCTCGCAGATGACGGTGCTGCTGCGGGGCCTCGACCTGCTGGTGACCTCGCGCTATCACGCCTGCGTCCTCTCGCTGGCGGCGCAGGTCCCGCAGGTGGCGGTGGGGCACGACCTGCGGCTCAAGACCATCTATGGCGAGTTGGGCCTGCTGGACCGCTACTTTTTCGATCCGTCCGACCCGGACCTCTCCCAGCTTCTCGCCGACCGCGTGGAGGAGCTGCTGGCCCGCCCGGCGCCGGTCCGGGGCCTCTTGCGGCGGGGGTATGTGGAGCATACGGCGCAGGCGAAACGCAACCGCGAGCTGCTGCGACGTTTCGTGCAGGCGCGTGGATGGGAGGTAGCGGCATGAGCGGCACGGTGTTGCTCACGGGGGCGACGGGCTTTTTGGGCGGCCAGATCGCCCGGCGGCTCTTGCAGGATACGGATTGCGCCATCGTGGCCCTGGTGCGGGCGGAGGGCGCGGAGGCGGCGGCGCGGCGGCTGGGCCGCGTCTGGGCCGATTGGCCCGAGCTGGCGGGCGCCATCGGGGAGCGGGTGCAGGTCATCTGCGGCGACGTCTCCAAGCCGCGGCTCGGCCTGGAGGATGAGGCCTACGCCGCGCTCGCCCGGCGGGTGACGCACATCGTGCACGCGGCGGCGGACCTGCGGCTGAACGCGCCGGTCGAGGAGTTGCGCGTTGCCAACGTCCAGGGCGTGGAAAACGTGCTGGCGCTGGCCCGCGCGGCCCGCGCCAACGGCGGGCTGCAGCGCTTGGCGCACATCTCCACCGCCTATGTGGCCGGGCGCCGCACCGGTCCCGTGCCGGAGGACGCCCTCAGTGACGCCGATGGCTTCTCCTCCGCCTATGAGCAGGCCAAGTACGAGGGGGAGCGGCTGGTGCAGGCCGCCAAGGCCGAGCTGCCCATCTCGATCTTTCGCCCCGGCATGATCGTCGGCGACTCGCGCACGGGGGCGATCCAGACCTTCAACACGCTGTATACCCCCCTGCGGTTGTACCTGACGGGCAAGCTGAGCGTCCTCCCGGCGGATCCCAAGCTGCGGGTCAACCTGGTGCCGGTGGACTATGTGGCGCAGGCGGTGGCCGCCTTGACCTTCGACCCCCGCGCCGCCGGGCTGACCTTCCACCTCACCGCGCCGCACGACGCGCTGCCCCAGGCCGGGGAGCTGGTCGGCTGCGTGCGCCAGTGGGCCCGGGAGCGGCTGAACCTGCGCCTGCCGCGGGTCTGGTTTCTCCCGCTGCGGCTGGCGAACCGGGCCTATCGGGCCGAGCGCCCCGCGCCGCGTGCGGATCGCGGGCTGGCGTCCCTGGCCGAGCTGCTGCCTTACCTGAACGGGCGGCAGCAGTTCCAACGAGACAACACGGACCGGCTGCTGGGACCGTACGCGCTCCAGTGGCGCGACTTTTTCCCGCGCCTCCTCGAGTACGCGGTCCGCATGGGCTTTCTGCATCGCTCCGGGCGCACGGTCCACGAGCAGATCCTCTTTCGCCTGGGCAAGCAGAGCCGGCGCGTGACCTACCACGACCTGTTCGAGGGGCGAGCGGTCACCCGCAGCGGGCGCGAGGTGCGCGAGGACATCTTGCGCGCCGCCAGCGCCCTGCGCGCGCTGGGCGTCTGCCGCGGCGACCGCGTGGCGATGGTGGGCTATAACAGCACCCGCTACCTCACCCTGGACGTCGCCATCGGGCTGGTGGGAGCGGTGAGCGTGCCCCTCTATTACACCAGCCCGGCCGCCGAGGTCGAGGCGATCCTCCAGTCCAGCGAGGCCAAGCTGCTGCTGGTCGGCGCGCCCCGGCTGCTGGAGCACCTGGCCGAGCTGCGCGGCTGGCTCCGCCCGGACCGGCCCATCGTCTCCTTTGGCCGGCGCCCGGCGTCCGGGGAGCTGCCCAACTCGGTCATCCCCTGGGAGGCGTTCCTGGCGCTGGGGGCGGTGCCCAGCGCGGGCCCCGCGTCGCTCAGCGCGCCGGTGGACTTGGACGACCTGGCGACCTTGCGCTACACCTCGGGGACCACCGGCCAGCCCAAGGGGGTCATGTTCCACCACGCGCACCTGCGCTGGATGGCCGAATGCACGGCCTCGCTGATGCCCTGGAAGGCGATGAACCGGGCGGCGTCGTGGCTCTCGTCCTTGCCGATGAACCACGTGGTGGAGGGCATCCTGGCGACCTACTCGCCCTACTATATTCCGGCGCCGGTGGACATCTATTTCCTGGAGGATATCCACGACCTGGCCCGCGCGCTGCCCCAGGTGAGGCCGGCGGTCTTTTTCTCCGTGCCGCGCATCTATGAAAAGGTCTGGGAGGCCTTTGCTGGGGGCGGGCTGGGGCGGCTCTACCTCAAGCTGCAGGGGAGCCCCCTCGGGCGGGTGCTGCGGCCGGCGGTCCGTTGGGCGCTGCTCCGCAAGGCGGGGTGGGACCGTTGCGCCCAGCTCATGGTCGGCTCCGCCCCCGCCGCCGAGAGCCTGCTGCGCGGCTATCACGACCTGGGCATCGAGGTGCACAATGCCTATGGGCTCACCGAGGCGCCGCTGGTGGCGCTGAACCGGCTGGGCGCGAACCGGCTCGGGACCGTGGGGCAGCCTCTGCCCGAGACCGAGGTCCGCCTGGCCGAGGATGGCGAGCTGTGGGTGCGGGGGCCGCAGGTGACGGCGGGCTACTTTCGCGCCGAGTCGCCCTGCCAGGGCGGCTGGCTGCGCACCGGGGACCTGGGGCGCCTGGCCGACGATGGCAGCCTGGCCATCATCGGGCGCAAGAAAGAGCTGATCAAGACCTCCTACGGCAAGTACGTCCATCCGGCCAAGGTGGAGACGCTGCTGAAGGAAATCCCCGGCGTCGCCGAGGCGCTGCTGACGGGGGAGGGCAAGCCCTATTGCACCGCGCTGCTCTGGACCAGGAGCAACAGCCACGACGCCCCCTCGCCCGAGGAGATCGACCGCGCCATCGAGCAGGTGAACGGCCGCCTCTCGCACCCGGAACAGGTGAAGGGGTGGGCCATCCTGCCGGGGAGCCTCTCCGTGGAGGGCGGGCACCTGACGCCCAACCTGAAG
>JAAYEA010000278.1 GCA_012689325.1 Chloroflexota bacterium | reverse complement strand
TCGCCGCCCTCGATGGGGCAGGTGCGGTCGGCGTTGGTCGCCACCAGTCGCGCGCCGTGGCGGATGGCGACAAAGGCCTGGTAGAGCTTCCAGTACTCAAAGGTGCGGTCAAAGGAAGCCACCACGTAATCCACCCGCGTGGGGTCGTCCGCGAGGCGCAGCCCAGCCTCCGCCAGCTCTTGGAGCAGCGGCGGCTCGCCCAGCACCAACAGCCTGGCCCCCGGCGCGATATCCGCCAGGTGCCGCGCCGTCACCCAGGACGAGTTGATCACATCCTCGGTCTCCACGGGGATGCCGAGGCGGTTGAGCTTGTCGGCATAGACCGAGCGCGGGTCCAGCGCCTTGTTGGACATGAACACCACGCGGCTGCCCGCTGCTCGCAGCGCCTGGATCGTCTCGCGCGCGCCGGGGATCAGCCGCTCGCTCAGGTAGACCGTGCCATCCAGGTCGCAGAGATAGCCTGGGAAAATCCTCATGCCTCGTCCTTCATCTGCCTGCTGGCGCTCACCAGCGACGGCTCGGGCCGCCGCGGGGCTGGCCGATCACGCCGCTGCCGCCGATGGGGGAGCAGACCGCCACGTCAGGCTCCAGGCCCCGTGGCGTATAGTATATCTCTGTCAGTCGCCGTGCCAGTTGCTCCGTGGCATCCCGATGGGCCAGCACCATCATGCAGCCGCCCAGGCCCGCCCCCGCCAACTGCGCCCCGGCCACGCCTGGCGCCTGCCGAGCCACATCCACCATCAGGTCGATCTCGGGGGTGCTGCAGCCATAGGCTCCCGGCTGCCATTGCAGTTGCGCCGCCACCACCCGCTCGGGATCACCGCTCTCCAGGTCATCCATCAGGTCCAGGATATAGGCGTTGGAGACTTGGTAGGGATAGGGCTGCGGCTGCCAGTGCGCGTCATAGACGGCCACACGGTCGCCGTTGTGCGACACATTCATCAGCCGGCCGAACTCGGCGACGCGCCCCGCCTCCAGGAGGTCGGCGGCGATCCGGCTGCGCTCGCATTCGGCCAGGCCAAAGAGCACCACGCCCCGGATGGGATAGCCGCCGGCGGGCTCGGCGTGGGTGGAAAAGAGCGGCTTGAGGTTCGCCTCGGGCAAGAGCCGCAGGATCTCGGCGCGCGTGGCCCGCTCGGGCAGCCGCAACAGGATGCGATAGATGTAGCTCAGCGGCACGTTCAGCGTGCGGGCGTTCACGTCGCGGAGGTGGTGGAGCAGCGGCGCGTATTGTGGAAAGAAGGACTTGATCAGTTGAAAGCCGAGCCGATAGCAGGCCACCTGCTGGTTAAAGATGTCCTTTGCCCCGCCGGACTTTTTCGCCTGAATCCTCGAGTTGCAGAGGACAATGCGGTAATCCTCTGGAAAGTCCACCATCTTGTCGATGCCGAACTCGAAGAAGGTGACCTTGGCGACCTTGCCCTTCTGGCCGAACTTGACCCCGGCGTGGTCGGCGCTGCCCCCGCGGGTGCCGACGAACCACTCGCCCTCGCCGCACAGGTCCACGAACTGGGAGGGAAAGACCTCCAACTGGTTCACCGCCACCGTCGCTTCGGCGGAGGCCACCACCAGCGCCGAGGACGAGCTCAGCCCCGCGGCGATGGGGATGTTGCTCTGCACCACCAGGTCCATGCCGCGCAGCTTGAGGGTGGGGAACCTCTTTTGAAGGCGCAATACCGCTGCCTGGACGTACTGGCCCCAGTCGCCCGCCGCGGCGCAGACCATCTCGGCGACCTTTTCGCTATTGATCAGTGACATCCAGTCATCCCAGGGGAGGTCTTTTAGCAGGTCGCCGATGGAAAAGCGGCGTGAGCTAAAGAGGTCGCTGTCCACATTGTGCAGGTGCACCTGGTCGTCATCGCGGGGATGCACGGCCATCACGAACTCGCGGTCGATGGCCATCAGGTTGCAGTTGCCGCCCTGGTGGTCCACGTGCCGGCCGAGGATGTTGACCCGCCCTGGCGCGTGCACCAGCAGGACCGGCGTCTCGGGCCCCAGCTCGCGCGCCGCGTGTTCCAACACCTCCAGATAAGCGCGGCGGCGGGTGCGAAAGACGGCGGGGTCCGCGCCGTAGAGAGCGGACAGCTCTTGCCAGAGCGGCTTGGTGGCATCCGGGATCGCCAGGTCGCGGAACTCGGCGACCCAGGCCGAGATGGCCTTGTGGTGGCTATCCTGCGGCAGCGCCGCGGCCAATTGGGGCTGCTTCTTGCGCTGGAAATACGCCTCGATCTCGAGCAGCTCGGCGGGATCGTTAAAGGCCATCACATAGTTGGGGTTCTCCACGAGCAGCCCCTCCACGACAAAGCGAGGCTGATCGTTCTCCCGCGTCTGCGCCAGGATGGTGATCATGTCCGAGAGGTATTCCTCACCCTGGGCGTTATCGGTGCTGAGGTTGTCCAGGGCGTAGCGCAGCGCCGAGATCTTGGCGAGATAGATGGAAAAGTTGGCGTGATCGGTCTCCTCCACCTCGTCGGGGGTCAGGGTGATGGGCTGGCCGTCTCGCTGCACGAAATCAAAGCGGGTCTTGCGCTCGGGGATGAGCGCCAGGAGTTCGTCGCGGTCCAGCTCGCGGCCCTCCACGGCCAGGGCTTGCCAGAGCGGGCCAAAAGCCTTGGCGGCGCGCCGGTCGTCGAACTGGGCGCGCAAGATCGCCAGCGCCGCCTCGCGCGATGGCGGCGTGCCCTCCAAGGTCATCTGACGAATGCGGCGATAGGCCTCGCGCTGCCAGATGTCTCGCGCCTCCACATCGGCCAGGGGCGCGCCATCGGGGGCCGTCACGATGCGCCCCTTGTCCGAGCGGCGGCCCTTGGCGCCCATCAGGAAGGCCATATCGCAATCGCGGGCGTAATAGAGGTCGATCAGCGCATCCAGCACGAAAGGCTCGACGATGCGATCGCCGGCGACCAGCAGGACGTCCCCATCCGCGTCCAGGGATTGAAGCGCCTTGAGCCCGATGCGGGTGGCGTGTCCGGTGCCTAGTTGCTGCGCCTGATAGGTATAGATGATGTCATCGAACTCTTGCCCAACAGTCTCGATCACCTGCCCGGCCATGTGGCCCACCACCACGATCGGCTGGCGGATGCCGCAGGACTTGTAGATATCCAGGGCGCGGTTGATGGCGGGCCGCCCGTCGATGGGGAAGCAGACCTTGTGGCAATCGGCGGAGCGCATGCGCGTGCCCTTGCCGCCGGCCAACAGGATGCAGTACTTGGGCTTGCGACCGCTCATGATCCCCCCTTCGCGGTTGAAAAAGCGATCCAGGCAACTCGGAGCTCGGGCCCTCGGCGCGGGCTTCGAGTTGCCTGGATAGGACGCCCCGCATGGCGAGAGCGTCCTATCCGGCGCACCGGCGCCTACGCGCCGTATTTGGCCAGGCGCATGGCGTTGGCAAGCGCCAGCGGCATGATATTGGTCGCGGGCATGACGCCCAGCGCGCCCCTCGCGCAGCCGCGCTCGGAGAACTCGGCGTTGGCGTCGTAGCGGCAGTGCTTGGAATAGAGCATCATGGGCACGGGATGCCAGCTATGGCTCTTGAGCAGGGCCGGCGTGCTGTGGTCGCCGGTGACGACCAGCACGTCGGGGTTGAGCGCCAGGATGCGCGGCAAAAGCTTGTCCACGTCCTCGATGACACCCACCTTGCGGGCGAAATCGCCATCCTCGCCGGCGCTATCGGTCCACTTGATGTGCACGAAAAAGAAGTCGTAATCCTTGTAGGCCTTTTCCAGCAGCGCCATCTCTTCCTCGCCGCTGTGCGCCCCGTCCAGCACCTGCATTCCCACCAGCTTGGCCAGCCCCTTGTACATGGGATAGACGGCGATGGCTGCCGCCTTCAGGCCAAAGACGTCGGGGAACATGGGCATATCGGGGAGCTTGGCAAAGCCGCGCATCAGGTTGCCGTTGGCCGGGTGGTCGTTGGCCAGGACCTTGCGCGCCTCAGCCACGAACTGGTTCAAGAGGCCCGCGGTCCGCTTGGCGGCGGCGGGGTCCTTGGCGTCGGCCGCAGCTCCCATGGTCAGGGGCGGCACGCCCAGCCGCTGCGGGTCGGACTCGGTCACCTCGTCGGAGAGGCCCTCGCCGCGGAGCACCACGACGAAGCGGTAGCCCTCGCCGGGCTCCACAAAGACCTCCACGCCGGGGAGCTTGATGGCGCGCAGCTTTTGCACCAGCTTGGCGCCCACCTCGGTGGGGATGCGCCCGGCGCGCCGGTCGGTGAGGAGGCCGTTGGCGTCCAGCGAGCAAAAGTTGCAGCGGCTGGCCACATCGTTCGGCCCCATGGGAAAGCCGATGCCCAGCGCTTCCAGCACGCCCCGGCCGATCTGGTAGGTCAGTGGGTCATAGCCAAAGAGGGCCAGGTGACCCGGGCCGCTGCCAGGGGTCAGCCCAGGGGCCACGTGGGTGATCAGGCCGGTGAGGGATTGGGCAGCCAGGGCGTCCATATTGGGCGTCTTGGCCGTCTCCAGCTCGGTGAGGCCGCCGGCGGTCATGGGCAGGCCGCCCAGGCCATCCATCACCAGCATGACGATCCTGGTGGTGTTCGGTTCGACGAGCTCGCGAATGGTCTTCAGATCAAGCATTTTTCACCATCTTTTTTTTCTTGGGATGATAGCGGGCGGGGCGGCCACGGGGCCCGCCCCCCCAAGCTGCTATTTGTCGTTCAGGGCCGCCACGCCGGGGAGGGTCTTGCCTTCGAGGAACTCCAGGCTGGCGCCGCCGCCGGTCGAGATATGCGTCATCTTGCCGGCCAGGCCGGATTGCTCCACCGCCGCCGCCGAGTCGCCGCCACCGATGATGGTGGTCGCGCCCTCCAGGCCAGCGAGGACCTCCGCCACGCCCACGGTGCCCTTGGCAAAGGCCGGGAACTCGAACACGCCCATGGGGCCGTTCCAGACCACGGTCTTGGCGCCCTTGAGCGCCTTCTTGAAGGCCTTGATGCTCTCCGGGCCGATGTCGAGCATGCGCCAGTCGGCTGGGATCTCTTTGATGGAGACGACCTTGGTCTTGGCGTCCGCGGCAAAGGCATCAGCCACCACGGCATCCACCGGCAGGACCAGTTTGCCGCCGCTCTTGGTCAGCAGTTCCTTGGCCACGTCCAGCTTTTCCGCCTCGACCAGCGACTGTCCCAGCTCTAGCCCCTGGGCCTTCAGGAAGGTGTTGGCCATGCCGCCGCCGATGAGCAGCTTGTCGGCCAGGCCCAGCAGCCGCTCGATGACGGCGATCTTGTCCGAGACCTTGGCGCCGCCCAGGATGGCGACGAAGGGGCGCTTGGGATCTTCCAGGGCGGTCCCCAGAAAGTCGATCTCTTTTTCCATCAGGAACCCGGCGACCGCGGGCAGATAGTGGGTCACGCCCTCGGTGGAGGCGTGGGCGCGGTGGGCGGTGCCAAAGGCGTCATTGACATAAACCTCAGCCAGGCCGGCCAATTGCTTGGCGAAATCGGCGTCGTTGGCCTCTTCTTGCTTGTAGAAGCGGAGGTTCTCCAGCAAGAGCACCTCGCCCTTTTTCAGCGCGGCGGCGGCCTTGGCCACGTCGGGGCCGATGCAATCGTCGGCCATCGCCACCGGCGCGGCCAGCAGCTCGGACAGGCGGGCGGCGGCGGGCTTCAGGCTCAGCTCGGGCGTCTTGCCCTTGGGCCGGCCCAGGTGGGAGCAGAGGACCACTTTGGCGCCTTGCTGGCGCAGGTACTCGATGGTGGGCACGGCCGCGCGGATGCGCGTGTCGTCGGTGATGTTCAGGGCCTTGTCCAGGGGCACGTTAAAGTCCACCCGGACCAGCACGCGCTTGTTCTTCAGGTTGATGTCGCGGATCGTCTTCTTATTCATGGGATTCTCCTTTTCTATAGCTCGATCTGCTCAGGCAATCTGCACAATGATATCCTGGCGGCTGGCCCTCCGACCGGCCGTCAGGTTGGCATCCGCGGCCAGCTCAGGGCCCCTGGCCGATGAGCAGTACCTTCATCAGGTTGGTTGGCGTCGCGATGGCTGGCCCGCTGGGCGTCCCCGCGGTGACCACCACCAGGTCGCCTGGGCGCACGTGGCCCAATTCCTGTGCCACGCGCACCGATTTCGCGATCATGTCGTCGGTCGTATCCGAGGACGCCGCCAGCGCGGGACAGACGCCCCACACCAGCGCCAACTGCCGTTCCACGATCGGGCTGGGCGTCACCGCGATGATGGGAACGGCAGGGCGATACATGGAGACCAGTCGCGCCGTCAGCCCGGAGGTGGTGGGCGTGATGATGGCCGCGGCTCCCAAATCCTGCGCCGTCTGGCAACTCGCGTGCGCCACGGCCTCGGCGATGGTGTGATGCCGAACCTCGCCAACAACCGGGCTCGCGGGGCGGGCCGCTTGTCGCTCGATGTGCTCGGCGATGCGGGCCATGGTGCGCGCTGCCTCCACCGGGTACTTGCCCGCCGCCGTCTCGCCGGAGAGCATGATGGCATCGGTCCCATCCAGGATGGCGTTGGCGACGTCGCTGGCCTCGGCGCGGGTGGGGCGGGGGTTGCGGATCATCGAGTCCAGCATCTGCGTGGCCGTCACCACCGGCTTGCCCGCGCGGTTGCACTTGGCGATGATCATCTTTTGGATCAACGGCACCTCTTCCGGCGAGGTCTCGATGCCCAGGTCGCCGCGCGCCACCATGATCCCGTCCGCCGCCTCGATGATGGCGTCGATATGGTCCACCGCCTCCGGCTTTTCGATCTTGGCCATGATCAGGGGCCGCGGCCCCGTTGGCGCGTGCTGTTGCACCAGCTCTTTCAGCTCGAGCACCTCGCTGGCGGTGCGGACAAAGGACATGGCGAGCCAATCCGCCTGCTGCGCCAGGGCAAAGCCCACGTCCTCGCGATCCTTGGCGGTGATGGCCGAGATGGCCAGCGACGCCCGCGGCAGGTTGAGGCCCTTGTTGCTGAACAGGGTTCCGCCGGTGATCACCTGGCAGCGGATGTCCGCGTCGCTAGCCTGCAACACCCGCAGCTCCAGCAGGCCGTCGTCGATGAGGATGCGGTGGCCGGGCTGGACCACGCGAGGCAGGTCCTCATACTGCACCGGGATCTCGCCTGGCGCCAAATCACCGCGGCGGGTGGTCAGCGTCACCTCCTGGCCCTCGGCCAGCGGGACGCCCTCCGGCGGCACCTGCCCCACGCGCAGCTTGGGGCCCTGCAAATCCACGAGAATGGCGACGGGCTTGCCCAGCTCGGCGGCCACGGCGCGAATGCGGGCCATGTTCTCGCGGTGCTGCTCGTGCCCGTCGAAGGAAAAGTTGAGCCGCGCCACGTCGAGCCCCGCCCGCATCAGCGCCCGCAAGGTGTCCGGGGAGCGCGAAGCCGGCCCCACGGTGCAGACGATCTTGGTGCGCAGCATGATGCGATGCCCTCCCGGCTCAGAAAACGAATATGAAGGTCAGGTCGTTGACGTTGGTATTGGTCGGCCCCGTGAGCAACAAGTCGCCCAGGGCCTGGAAGAAAGCATATGAATCGTTGTTCGCCAGGTAATCCTGCGCCTTCAGCCCGAGTTGCGCGGCCCTGGCCAGCGTTTCGCCCTCGGCGAGGGCGCCCGCCGCGTCGGTGGGGCCGTCGCTGCCGTCGGTGGCCAGCGCGGCGATCAGGATGTCCTGCCAGCCGTCGAGCTGGATGGCCGCGGCCAGCGCCAGCTCCTGGTTGCGCCCGCCGCGCCCCTGGCCGCGCAGCGTCACCGTCGTCTCGCCGCCAGCCACGATACAGGCCGGGCGAGACTGGGGCCGCCCGTTTTGCGCGGCCTCTTTGGCGATGGCGGCCATCACCTTGGCCACCTCGCGGGCCTCGCCCTCGACATAGGTGGAAAGGAGCAAGGTGTGAAACCCCATCGCCTCGGCGGCCGCCAGAGCCGCCTGCGCGGCGATGGCGTTGTCGGCGACGATGAGGTTCTGCGTTCGGGCAAAGGCGATGTCGCCGGCCTTGGGCGTCTCGGGGACAGCGCCCGCGCGCCCCGACTCCAGATGGGCGACGATATTGGCGGGGACCTGCGCGCGGATGCCGTATTTATCCAGCACCGCCAGCGCGTCGGCGTAGGTGCTGGTATCGGGCACGGTGGGACCGGAGGCGATGACGTCCAGCGGACTGCCCACCACGTCCGAGACCAGGATGGAGACGAGCGTGGCGGGGTGGGCCAGGCGCGCGAGGTTGCCGCCGGCGATCTGGGAGAGGTGCTTGCGCACGCTGTTGATCTCGTTGATGGTGGCGCCGCAGCGGAGCAGCTCTTTGGTGAGCGCCTGCATGTCGTCCAGCGAGACGCCCTGCACGGGCAGGGTGGTCAGCGCCGAGCCGCCGCCCGAGATGAGGCAGAGGACCAGGTCACCCTCGCCCGCCTCAGCAGCCAGCTCGACCATGCGCCGCGCCCCGGCCAGGCCGCGGGCGTCGGGCAGGGGGTGTCCCGCCTCGTGCAGATGGATGCGCCGCGTGGGCGCGGTGTAGCCGTCCTTGACGTTGACCCATCCCGCCGCGACTCGGTCGCCCAGCAGCTCTTCCACCGCCTGGGCCATGGCGCCGCTGGCCTTGCCGCCGCCCACCACCAGCACCCGCCGATAATGGTCCAGGTCGTAGCGCCGCTCGCCGACGCGCAGGACGTGGCCCTCCACGGAGAGGTAGCGCCGCACGGCGTTGGCCGGGTCCACGGCCTCCAGCGCCGCTTGCAGCACGCGCAGCGCCTGCTGGCGGCGGGGACGCGTCGCTTCCCGGCGGAGGATATTCGGGTCGAAGAGCGGGTCACGGCTCATGGCGGATGGGTACCCCGTTCGCGGGATGTGGGTTTCTGGCCCGGTTCATATCATAGCCAGAATCGCGAAGGGGTCAAAAGGCAAGGGAGATACCCCCTGGCCTTTACTCGTACCGCAGCGCCTCAATCGGATGCAGGCTCGCCGCGCGGTTGGCCGGATAGATGCCAAAGAACAGCCCCACCGCCGCCGCAAAGCCCGCGGCCAGCGCGATCGTCTGCGCGGTGACCACCGGCTGGATGTCGGGCGCGGCCTTGGCCACCGCCAGCGACCCGAGGTAGCCCAGGGCGATGCCGATCGCCCCGCCGGTCAGGCTGAGCGTCACGGCCTCCACCAGGAACTGCAGCAGGATATCCCGCTTCTTGGCGCCGATGGCCTTGCGGATGCCAATCTCGCGGGTCCGCTCGGTAACCGAGACCAGCATGATGTTCATGATGCCGATGCCGCCCACCAAGAGCGAGATGGCGGCGATGGCCCCCAGGAAAATGGTGAGCACGCTGGTGATGCTCCCAAAGATGTCCAGGATGTCCGCCTGGTTGATCACGGTGAAATCGTCATCATCGCGATAGGCGATCTTGTGCCGATCCCGCAGCAGCTCGGTGATGTCCTGCACGGCCGCGTCGATGCGCTCCTCGCTGCTCACCTGGGCATAGATCACGCTGACGCTATAGTCGCCGCGCGTGGTGCGGCCCTGGTAGACGCGCTTGACGGCCGTGGTGAGCGGGATCAGGATGATATCGTCCTGGTCGCCGAACCCGGAGCCGCCTTTTCGCTGCAGCACGCCGATCACGCGGAAGGGGATGCGGTTGATCTTGATGGTCTGGCCGACCGGATAGATCTCCTCGCCGAATAGCCGCTCCACCACCGTCTGCCCCACCACGGCCACGCGCGCGTCGGCGTTCAGGTCTTGCTCGGTGATAAAGCCGCCCATCTCGACGGCATAGTTGCGCACGGCCCCATAGTTGGCGGTGACGCCGCTGACAAAGGTGCTGGTGTTGCGGTTGCCAAAGATCACTTGCCCCGCGCGGCTGTATTCTGGGGCCACGGCGACCACATCCTGCACGGCCAGCGGATCGCCGATGGCCAAGGCATCGCCATAGGTCAGGCTGCCGGAACCGGAGCCCGCTCTGGGCCGGCTCAGGCCGCCGCCCTGGCTGCTGGGCACCACGAACACCAGGTTGGAGCCCACGCTTTGGATCTCGGAGCGGACCAGCCCCTGGACGCCCTCGCCCGCGGCGAGCAAGGTGATCACCGCGGCCACGCCGATGATGATGCCCAGCATGGTGAGGATGGCCCGCAGCTTGTTCGCCAGCAGGCTGCTGAGCGCGATGCGCATGCTCTCGATGATCATGCGGCCTCGCTCTCTGCCGTGGCCACCAGCGGGTGAGGCACCGCTTCATCGGCGACGACCTGGCCATCGCTCAGGCGAATGGTCCGGTTGGTGTGCTGGGCGATGTTGGGGTCATGGGTCACGATGACGACGGTGATTCCCTGCTCGCGGTTCAGCCGCTGCATGATGGACATGATCTCTCGCCCTGACTTGGAGTCCAGGTTGCCCGTGGGCTCGTCGGCCAAAAGGATGGCGGGGTTGTTGATCAGCGCGCGGGCGATGGCCACCCGCTGCTGCTGCCCCCCCGAAAGCTCGTTGGGCCGGTGGTCGACGCGATCGGCCAGCCCCACGGCGGTGAGCGCCTGAATGGCCTGCTGGCGGCGCGAGCTGGAGTTATGGGCATAGACCAGGGGCAGCTCCACATTCTGGAGCGCCGTGGTCCGCGGCAGCAGGTTAAAGGTCTGAAAGATGAAACCGATGCGCTGATTGCGGATATCGGCCAGTTGGTTGTCGTTCAGCCGCCCCACGTCCACGCCTTCCAACAGGTATTGGCCGGCGGTGGGCAGGTCGAGGCAGCCGATGATGTTCATCAGCGTCGACTTGCCCGAGCCCGAGGGGCCCATGATCGAGATGAAATCGCCCTTTTCCACCACGAGCGAGACGCCGCGCAGGGCATGTACCAGAATTTCGCCCAGTTGATAGACCTTGGTGATATCCTTGATCTCGATGACCGGCGCGCCCATCCTTAGCCTCCCATCAACGAGCTGACCTGTTCGCGCAGCGACTGCGAGCGGATGATCAGCTCTTCCCCTTCTTGCAGGCCCGAGACGATCTCGCTGTAGGTATCGTCGCGCATGCCCGGGATGACCTGGGCGTCCACGGGCTGGCCGTTGACCCACCTCTCCACGTGATAGGTGCCATCGCTGCGGTCGATGCGGATGGCGCGGTTGGGCACCAGCAGCACATCGTCTTTGCGCTGGACCTTGATATCGGCGTTGGCGCTCATGCCCGCGCGCATCCCCGCGACTGGAGCGATGTCGATCTCGACCACGTAGGCGGTGAGGCCGGTCTCCAGCGTGGCCACCGGCGCCACGTGGGCGACAAAGCCATTGATCTCCGCGTCCGGCAGCGCATCCACCGTCAACTGGACCGACTGCCCTTCCTGGACCAGGGCGACATCGATCT
Organism: Chloroflexota bacterium; assembly: GCA_012689325.1. Lineage (GTDB taxonomy): Bacteria > Chloroflexota > Anaerolineae > JAAYEA01 > JAAYEA01 > JAAYEA01. Next base: position 2,638 of record JAAYEA010000278.1, on the reverse strand, counting down.
CGTCCACGTTCACCTCGATGCGGAAGCGGCTGACATCGATCAGCGCGATCGCCGGCGTGGCCGCCGAGACGAGCGCTCCCTCTTGGGCGTTGACGGAGGCGACGAGGCCATCGAACGGCGCGGCGATGGCCGCCCCCTTCAGCATCAGCTCGGCTTGCTGCAGCGAGAGGCGAGCCTGGGCCACTTGGGCGTCGGCGATGGCGAGCTCTTCCGCCGAGGCGCCCTTGCGCAGCCGGGCCAGGCTGGCCTCGGCCTGCGCCACCTGCGACTCGGCGGCGGCGATATCGCTGGGGCGCGGGGAAGACCGGAGCGTCTCCAGGGCGTCCTTGGCCTGCTCCAGGGAGGCCTGCGCCGCCAGGATCTCGGCCTCGCCGGCGCTTTTTTGCAGCGCCTTGTAGCTTAGCTCGGCCAGCTCGACGGCGATCTCGGCGTTCAGCACCTGGGCCTGGGCCTGGTCATATTGGGAGCGCGGGCCGCCCAACTGCGCCGAAAGCCCGGCGCTATCGCGGGCGTTCTGCGCGCCCCAAAGGCTGTTCTTGGCCTGGTCGATGGCCAGCTTGGCCCGGCGCAGGTCCTCGGCGCTTGCCCCGGCAGCGACCTTGTCATAGCGGGCCTGGGCTGCTTGCAGGGAAGCCTCGGCGGCGACCAGTTGGCCCTCCGTGGGCCCTTGCTGGAGGCGCGCGAGGCTCTCTCGGGCGGCCTTGAGCGCAGCCTCGGCGGCGGCGATGTCGGCTGCGGCCGGCGTGGTGCTGGCCAGCTTGGCGCGCTGCTCGGCGATCTGCAGGGCGATCCGGGCCTGCTCGACCTGGAGTGATAGCTCGTCCGTCTCCAGGCGCGCCAGGATCTCCCCGGCCCTCACCTGCTGCCCTTTGGCCACGTTGATGCTCTCAATGCGGCCCGCGCTCTTGAAGGTCAGCGCGAGCTGCTTCTCGGGCTGGATGACCCCGCTGGCGTTGACGGTGGCCCCGATGGTGCCTCGCCGCACCGTGACGACCTGGCCCTGCGTTTGTTGGGTGGCCCCTTGCGGGGCCAGCCAGGCGCGATAGGCCCAAGCCCCAGCCAGGATAACCAGGGCGATGACAGCGATGGTGACGATCGTTTTTCTCATTCGATGAATCCTTTGCTTCGCAGGATACGTCGGTCTAGCTAGGAAGGCTTCAGGCCAGGTTCTGCTCCTCCAGGAGCGAATCCAGCAGTTTGTTGAGCAGTCGCAATAGCTCGTGTTGCTCTTGGAGCGTGAAGCGGCTTAGCAGCGCGCCGATGCGCTGGCGGTTCTGCGCGATGCTGGCCTCATAGAGCTGTTGTCCTTTATCCGCCAGGCGCACGCGAACCACCCGGCGGTCGCCGGGGTCGTCGATGCGTTCGACGCACTCGGCGTGGACCAGCCAGTCGACGATGCGCGTGGCCGAGCTGAGGGGCATGCCCAGGCAGGCGCTCAGCTCTCCCATCGTTGGGGGAGGGTCGCTTTGGGCCAGCGTGATGAATATCCGGACCAGTAAGGCATAGTCTTCCAGGCTGCTGGCGCCGCCTCCTCGCCACTGTTCCAGGTGATCCCGAAATTGGCTCGCTTGCTGGGGTGGGATCAGCCGAGGGCGCTGGCGGACGAACCGCTGCAACAACGCCGTAAAGCCTTCGATGATCGGTTCAGAAATGGACATCACAATCCTTGCTCGTTGAAATTATTCCGAAACGGAAGTAATTATAGCATAATCGCCTGCTCCAGTCAAACGCCGCTGGGTCGCAAAAAAGCCGCCCGGGGTGCGGGCGGCTCGCTGTTTGCGCTGCGGGAGCGACGGGTTAGGGGGTGAGCCGAAAGTCCTGGCCCAGGATCACGCGCACATCCACGTCCATGGTGAGTTCCTCGGAGCGGATGTTTTCCGCTGACACCTTGAGCAGTTCCGCCAGGGCCGCCACGGTGTGGGGCTTGCCGGAATAGTCGATGATGATCGTCTGGGTATAGTCCAGGCGATCGGCATTGGCATAGCTGCCGATCAGATAGCCCTGCTTGCTGAGATAGGCGGCGGTGCGCTCCGCCAGCCCGACCTCGCCGGTGCCGTTCAGCACCTCCAGCTTGGCTGCCTCCTGGATCAGCAGGTCCACCGGGGCATCGGCGGGGTGCCCGGCGGCGGTCGTCTCGGGGAAGAGCTCGTCCACCAACTCGCGGATGCGCTCGCGGTTGGGGATGAGGACGTCCCAGCCCTCCGGCGTCTTGGTGGCGGTGGTCATGGATTCGTCGATGACGCCGTACTGGCGGGCCTCGGGGCGAATCTCGCGAGCCAGCCGGGCCAGGTATTCCAGGTCGGCGAGGCTCAGGTCGGTGCTCAGGGCGTTCCCCAGGGCGACGACCAGTTGCGGGATGCTAGTGATAGGGATATCCAGGCTCATCGCCTTATCCGCGATGGCGTTGAGGACCTGCTGCTGGCGGCGGGCCCGGTAAAAGTCGGAGGAGCCGTGACGCACGCGGGCATACTGCAGGGCGGTGGCGCCGTTCATTTTTTGGACGCCGGCGGGGATATCGACGGTCATGTAGCCATAGTGCTCGTCGGGGTACTTTTCATCGTGGATGGCCTGCTCGACGTTGATGGTGATGCCGCCGATGGTATCCACGATCTTTTCGAACCCGGCGAAATTGATGCGC
>JAAYEA010000277.1 GCA_012689325.1 Chloroflexota bacterium | reverse complement strand
GGCGCCCGGATTGTGATGGTCCATCAACGCGCTCTTCAGTTCGGCCAGGGTCAATGTGACCTCCGGCGAGCCAAAGCGCCGGGTCAGGTTGGCCGCCCGATTGAGCGAGTTCTGGAAATAGGGCGTCGTGATGTAATCCGGGTCGGCCTGCGCGCCAAAGACCTGGGTTTCCGGCGCCCAGTAGTGGTTCGTGGAGAAGACCACGCCATTGGCGGGCCGGCGCACGCCATGCACGGTGAAGGTTTGCTCCAGCGCAGCGGCCTCGCCCTCACGATCCACCACCACGATGTTCAGGCCCTTGCCAAAGGTGTCATGCCCGGCGCAGAAAGCGATGGCCTCCTGAACGTTGGCGCAATACCGCAGGATCAAGCGAGGGATCATGTGCTGCGGGATCCCTTCACCATCGGCGCGGCTCTTCTGTGGGTGGCCAGAGCTGGTGCCAACGCACAGGCCTTTCTCATTGATGCCGCACTCGGCCCACAGCGCGCCCAGCGGGGCCACGCCCATCAGCGCATACCCTTCCGTGGGGCGCACGGTGGTCACCACCGCGCTCTCGAGCCGGTGGCGCAACGCCGCCTCCGCGTCCGTTGGGTGGCCGCCGTCGTCGGTCTTGCCCAGGATCGGGCCGACGTCGCTGTGGGTGAAAGCCAGGCTGGTGCAGCCGGCATAGGGCAAGGCAGGTCCGACCGAATTGGCCGCATTGAACATGTAGGCGTCCTCGAGCGTCATGCCCGCCCCTTCGGCGATCCCTTGCAGTTCGTCAACGACAGCCGGGAGCTCGCGCCGCAGATAGGCCAGCGACTGGGCAATGAGGCGCCGGTACTGGGCTTGGCGATCGGGCTCCGCTGGCCACCTGGCCCAGCGAGACGCCTCGGCTGCCTTGGCAGCCTTGAAGGCGCGGCCCGCTTGCAGGCCCATCTCGTGGGCCGTCCCCTGGAGAACCACTGTCTTGAGCATATTATCCCTCTTGCGTCAGCGCGCGAATGGCGCGCAAGGTCTTGACCGGGTTGAAGTGACGATAGCCATCATTGTACTTGATCCAAAAGAAAGACAAGGCAAAACCTTGCTTTTGCGCTTCGACATAGCGGTCTCGCTCCTCCCAGGCTTGCAGCGCCTCGTCCAGGAACTGACACGCCTGAGGGTTGGCCGATACCTGCGGCCAGCTATCCAGGCCCGCCTGAACCGGGAACGGGCGCAGGCCCAGGTCGACCAGCCGCTGCGTGGCGGCCACGGCGCCCATGGTCAGTTGGGCGTAAAGGAGCCCCTCCTCGGCCAGGGCTACCCGCTCGCGAATCTCGGGCGCGTCGGCGGCGGCGCGGGCCGCTTGGAGATAGCCGCGGCACCGCTCCAGGAACTGGGGCGAATAGACGCCCAGCAACCAGCGGTAGTCCGAGGCGTCGCTCAGGTCGGCGGCGCTGCCCGAACCTCGCCAGGTCTCTTCGATCAGCTCATAGTATCGGCGCATGGGCTGCGCCGCCGGGCCATAGCCCCGCGCGTAATAGTCGTCCAAGAGGGCGGCCACGTCGGCATGGGCGTCCCAGAGCAGCTTGGCGGCGACATAGTAGGTCGGGCCGCCCAGCGCAAAGCCGTCGCCGGTCTGCGGCGAATAGTACCGGCACCCGTCGGCCCAGCAGGACCGAACCGAATCGGCCAGCGTGGTCACAAAAACCCGCGGGAGGTCCGGCCAGGAGCCATTGATAAAGTACTCATAGATGCCCAGTTGGCTGCTCATCTGGGCGAGCCCGCGCCACTGCCGCTCATCGCGGTCCTTGATGCGAGGGTTGCCATGGGCGGCGCTGTGCATGCAAAACTGGGCGATCACGTGGTCATGCAGCCTGACGCGTTTGGGGGGCGTGATATAAGCCCCATAGACCAGGAGCAGCAGGCGCTTGTCCGGATGGGACTCGGCGATCTGCTCCGCCACCTGATTGCTAAAGGCAAAGATGCGGTCGGTGAGCGCGCGCACGACCCGATCGCCGCGCTGATAGGTCTCCCCGGAATCGAGGGCGCGGCAACGGTCGCACTCGCAAAAGCCCGAGCCGTCATTGGGGCTGATGGACAGGACATCCACCTCATGGGTATCCAAATACTCGCGGACGCGGCGGACGAACTCGGCCAGCAGCTCGGGGTTGGAGGTGCAGAGCTGGTTGGCGTGTTTGCCGTCGTGGGGCTGGCAATCGCGCTGGCCGTTCACCAGCGCAAAGTATTCGGGGTGAGTCTGACCATATAGCTCAGCGGGGATCAGCCAGGCCCAGGCATGACCATCGACGACCTTGCAGCCGCCCAGCCGGTTGCGCTGCTCCCACCAGGCCATCTCATCCTGGTGCTCCTGGCCGACGCCCAGCTCCCGTTCCTTAGTCCATTTATCGGTTTGTTCCCAGAGCGGGCCGCCGGGACCAAACTTGCGCCAAAGGAAATCAGGCTCCTCGCGCAGATCGATCTCGGGCACGGTGAGGGTCGGCTGGCGCGGGACCACTTCCCCCGTCCGGCCGGGCCAAAGCCAGCGGACACCGCAAAAGCGTTCCAGGAAAGCATAGACGGCGAACGCGACGCCATCGGCATCAGCGCCCGCCAGATAGAGGTCGTTCCCCACGGTCTGAATGACCAAGCCCTCGCGGCCCAGGCCAGCCAGGTTTGCCTGAGCGCTGCCGAGGCGGCCCGGCGTGGTCACGTACAGGCTATGGGCCAGGCCGTGCTGCGGCGTGGTCACGATCGGCAGCGTCGCGCCGGTAATGCGCGCGACATAGTCGCGCAGTTCGGCGGCGGCGCGTTGCTCCGCGAGCGAGGCCGCGGCATCATGAACAATGGCGGCGTGCGGCGCGCCCTGTTGCACAAGCGTCAATGACAAAGCGGTCGTCCTCCCTGCTGGCCCCTGCGCTGGGCCACACCCGATCGGAATGCGACCTCGCAGGCGGCAGTATGGGGGCAGCGCGAGGCTGGCGGCATCGAGGCAGGATGGCCTCGCGCTGCCCCCGCCGCGGATCAGTTGGATCGCGCGGCTAGCTCGGTGAAACTAGCTCTCGTAGTACAGTTGCTCCATGCGAGCGGGGCCCAGGTACTGCCCTTCGGTCCAGGAGTAGATGGCCTTCTCCGGGATGTTGCGGATTTTCTTGTTGACCACCACCGGGCGAGGCACGTGCCCGACGATGCCGATCATCCAGCAGTGCTTCATGTGCAGGTCCCACAACTGCTGGGCCATCTCGATCTGCTTGGCCGAATCGGTCTGCTCCTGCAGCTCGTCCCAGATGAGCTGCAACTGGCGGATGTCGCCGGTCGGCTCCTCACCGGACTTGCCGCCGGAAGAATACCAGAGCCCAAAGTCCGGGCACCAGTAGCAGCTTCCGGAGAGGGGCACCGTGAAGGTGGGCATAAAGATCTGGTACACATAGTCCAACTGCCACATCCCGATGCTCACCTCACCGGCGGCCAGCCGGTTGCGGAACTGGGCGCGCTCGGAGGGCTGTAGGTCGGTATTGACGCCCACTTCCTTCCACTGCTGCGCCACCAGCTCGAGCTGGGAGATCTCGGCAGGCTCTTCGCCGGGGGTCTCGATCAGCAGGAAGAGCGTCTCGCCATTGGGGCCCAGGCGGAAGCCGTCAGAGCCGCGCTTGGTCAGCCCCATCTCGTCGAGCAGCGCGTTCGCCTTGGCCGGGTCATAGTCCGCAAAGGCGCTGGCGTACTCGGGCTTGAAGCCGGGCGACATGGTGGAGCAGGTGGCTTGCCGCGGCTCGCCCATGCCAGAGAAGACGATCTCGTTGATCTGAGGCCGGTTGATGGCATGGGAGAGAGCCTGGCGGAAGCGATCGTCCCGGATCATGGTGCGCAGGAAGGGATCCTTGACGGTGAGGTTGGGCATGATGGCGGGCACGGCGCCGCGCGGGTTGTCCCACAACAGCACCCGGTAACCGCCCTTGTCCTCGTTCTCTTTCAGCAGCGTGTAGGTATCGAACTCGAGCCGGCGATCGCCCAGGTCCGACTTGCCGGCCAGCGTCTGGAGCCTCAGCACCTCGGCATCCTGGACCAGCGAGACATGCACCTCGTCGATGTACGGAAGCTGATTGCCGTCGGTGTCCACCTTCCAATAGTAGGGGTTGCGCTTAAAGATGTAGAGCGTGCTGCCCGCCTCGGAGGTGGGATACCAGGCCATCACGACCGGGAGGTCGGGGTTGCGGTGGCTGTACCAGTCGTCTTTCTGGCCGTAGAGCGCCATCCAGGTCTCCAGCCCGGCCTCTTTGACCATGGCATCCAGCTTGGCCTTGTCCACATAGCCGGCATGGAACTGCTTCAGATAGTGCGCGGGGCGATGGTAAAGGTCATAGTAGGCCAGATAGTTGAGGCAAAAGCCGTGCGGCGCCGCAAAGGTGAGGCGGACGGTATAGTCATCGAGCTTTTCCGCCACGACGGGCACGCCCTTGATGGCCATGTAGGTGGGATAGGAGGGCGTCAACTCCTTGTTGCCCCAGACGTCGTTGAACAGAAAGAGGACGTCATCGGCGGTAAAGGGGGCGCCGTCCGACCACTTCATGCCCTTGCGCAGGTAGAGGGTGAACACCTTGCCGCCGTCGCCGATCTCCCACTGCTTGACGATGTTCGGCTCGATGGTGGTCGAATCGACGGACCAGCGCAGCATCTTTTCGTAGGCCGAGTTGGTCAACCAGTTCGTGGTGGTGCCGTCGTTGATGGTGCGCAGCGTGCCGCCGTACTTGCCGATGCTCTCCAGCGGCTTGAGCACCATCGGCTCGTCCGGCAGGCGCTCTTCCACCGGCGGGAGCTGACCCGCGGTGACCAGCCCGGCGAGGATGGGCGGCTCCACGTACTTGCGGGGCGCGGCCGTCACGGTGACGACCTTCTCGACCTCTTTTTCGACGACGACCGTCTCTTTGACGACTTTTTCCACTTCTTTTTCGATGACCTCGGGGGTGGGCTGGGAGCAGCTCGCCGCCATCGCCCCCACCGCGATCATCGCCGACGCTCTAAGGAACGCGCGCCGATCTAGCTTGGCCATTTCATCCTCCTGTGATATCCATCTCGTTGAGATCGTCCAATCCTGGGAAGCGGGGACAAGATTCGGTTTGGTGTTACCTCCTTCTCCTTCATGTCTACTCGGTGTGCGCCTCAGGTGATGGCCAGGACACGCCCGGTGTATCGCGGCCCTGGCCGCAAGCTATCTAGCCCATTCGCCTAGAGCACCCGCTCGTACGCCACCTCGCAAGGCCGGCCATAGGCCACCTCGAAACGGCCCTCTTGCGGCCGGGCCACCACCGACATGGCCGTCACCGAGGGATCGCCGTCGTCGATGGGGCGGCAGAGCCCACCCTGGGGGCCATAGGCGGAAAGCAGCGCCTTGATCTGCTCCACAGTGCGCGGCGCGCGTTCTTGGTAGAGCTTGCGCTGCAGGAAGCGAAACCGCTTCTGCGAGTACTCCATGCCCAGGGGCGGGCGCCGATCGGCGTGCAGCAAGGCGGGCAGGTTATAGTGGTTGGTGCAAAAGATCACGTCCTCGCCCGGCTCGGGCTGGCGAACCTGCACCAGCGGGCAGGCAACCTCTAGCACCACGCCTTGGCCCTGGGCGTCCACAAAGACAAAGTTGTAGCCCTTGCCGACGTATGGATAGCGCCGCAGGAAAGCGATGGCCTCGGGCACCGTGGCGCACGAGCAGATCATCTCGTACAGGCCCGCCTCCAGGGTGGGGTTACGCAGGCTCTTCTGAAAAACGCTGCCCACCGAGCTGCCGCCGAAGGCCAGCCCGCGCACGTTCAGGCAGGTGTCCCGAGACATCAGATCGCCCACGATGGTGGTGTGCACGATCTCCTGGCCGTTCTCGTAGCGGACGTGCCGCGCGATGAAATTGTAGTCGGGATCGTTGGGCTGGGACGGCGCGCCGTCCAGGTTCTTGCCCAGGATCGGCCCCGCCGGGGTATTGAAGAAGGCGATGTTGGTGCAGCAGGTGAACTCGGCAAGAAGCAGGCGGCGATGGTTGAGCAGCGCCTCGTCCAGAGTCAGGTTCGCGCCCTCGGCCATGCCGGCCAGCTCTTGATAGTAGCGAGGATAGTGGGAGGCGATGGCCTCGCCCATGACGTGGATTTCATCACACCACTCGTTGTGCTCCTGGGCCAACTCGCGCACGCGAGCATGAAAGGCGCGAAAGCCCTCTCGGCACGCTTCGCCATATTGGCGTCCTACCTCGCGAGGAGTCCCCTGCAATCGCAAGACCTGGATCATGATGCTTCCCCCTTGTGCAGTGATATTGCGAACCTGGCCCAGCGCCTATTTGACGCGTTCGTATGGGTAGAAGGCGGGCACCCCGTCGGCGACCCAGAACTCGCGCTTGGCGGGGAGGGTGACGATGGACATGCGGGTCTTGGACTCGTCGTCCGGGTCGATGGGACGGCACAGTCCGCCATCTGGGCCGTAGGCCGAGAGCAGCGCCTTCATCTGCTCCACGGTGCGCGGCACCCGCTCCCGCCATACCTTGCGCTGCAAATAATTCCAACGCTTCTCCGAGTACATCTTGCCATGGGGCGGGCGCAGGTCGGCCTCCAGCAAAGCGGGCAGCTTGTAGGTGTTGGTGCAAAAGATCGCGTCCTCGCCCTCGGCGCGGCGGCGCACTTGGATGAGCGGGCTGGCGGCCTCCAGGACCACCGCCGCCCCCTTGGCGTCGGCCAGCACAAGGTTGTAGCCTTTGCCGACATAGGGGTAGCGCTGCAGGAAGCGGATCGCCTCTTCGACCTCGGCGCAGGTGCAGAGCATCTCGTAGAGCGCCACCTCGATGGGCGGGTTGTGGATCGATTGCTGAAAGACGCTGCCCACCGAGCTGCCTCCCAGGGTGAGGCCGTGGACGTTCATGCAGGTGTCGCGGGAGGTAACTTCTCCGACGACACAGCTATGGATCATCCCCTGGCCGTTCTCGTAGGTGACGTCACGGATGACGTATTGCATCTCGGGGTTGGGCGAGAGATCCAGGTTCTTGCCAAAAACGGGCCCATCGGGGCCATTGAGAGCGATATTGGTGCAGCAGCCCTCCGCCAGGTAGGCGGCGGAGAGGGTCCGGCGATGGTTCGCCACCACCTGCTCGATGCTCAGGCCCGTCCCCTCGGCGACGCCCACCAGCTCATCCCAGAAGCGGGGGTAAAGCTGGCTGATGGAGGCGCGCAAGGCGGCCACGTCGCGCTCCCAGCGCTCATCCCGTACCATCCGCCCAGAGCTCTCGGACCAGGCCCGGAAGCCCTCGCGGCAGGCCTCGCCATATTGCCTGCCCACCTCGCGGGGCGTGCCCTGGAGTTTCAGCAACGGCATTTTCATCTCTGTTTTCCTTTCGGGACTAGATATATCGCTCGAATGGCACATCGCACGGACGGCCATCGGCCAGCCAGAGCTGGCGCTCGGCGGGCAGCGCCACGATGGAAAAGCGGGTCCGGGAGTAATCTCCTTCGTTGATGGGCCGGCAGAGCCCGCCATCGGCGCCGTGGGCGGAGAGGAGCGCCTGCATCTGCTCCACGGTGCGGGGCATGCGCTCCTCGAAGAGCTTGCGGGTCAGGTAGTCGTAGCGCAATTCAGAGTAGCGCCGGCCTTCCGGGGTGCGCCGGTCGGCGCGCAGGAGCGCGGGCAGCTTGTAGATGTTGGTGCAAAAGATGGCATCCTCGCCGGGCTCCCGGCGGCGCACCTGCACCAAGGGGCAGGCGCACTCCAGCACCACGCCCTCGCCCTGGGCGTCCACCAGGACGAAATTGTAGCCCTTGCCAAAGTGGGCGTGCCGTTGGATGAAGCGAATCGCCTCTGGAGTGCTGCGGCAAGAGCAGATCATGCTATAGATGGAGGCGTCGATGGAGGGGTGATCGAGGCTTTGTTGGAAGACGCTGCCAACGGAGCTGCCGCCCACGGTCAGGCCGTGCATGTTCATGCAGGTCTCGCGCGCCATGATGTCGCCCACCCAGGTGGTATGCACGATCTCGTCACCGTTTTCGTACTTGACCCACCGGATGATAAAGGGCCAGACGGGATTGGGCTGCAGGTCGAGGTTCTTGCCAAAGATCGGCCCCGAGGGAACATCCAGAAAGGCGACGTTGGTGCAGCCAGCTTCGGCCTGCAGGCCATAGCGGTGGTTGAGCAATTGGTCGTCCAGGCTCAGGCCGGAGCCTTCGGACATCCCCACCAGCTCGTCCCAGAAGCGCGGCAGGTAGGTCCGGAGCGCCTCGGCCAGCACGGGGAGCTCCCCGAGCCAATGCGGGCGCTCGCTGGCCACGGTGTGCGCCAGCTCGTTGAGGAAGCGAAAGCCATCGCGGTAGGCCTCGCCAAAGTCCCGGCCCACCTGGCGCGGCGTTCCTTTCAGCTTGAGCAGATCCATCTCGCTTCGTGCTCCTTTTGGGGTTAGTGGCGGGTTTCGCCGGGCCGCGCGGATTCGAGCGCCCGGGGCTCCCCGGGCTGGACCTTGGGCGGGGCTACCGATCCCGCAGAGGCCAGGACCTGCATGATCTCGGCGCTGTTGTCGACGTGCCGTTGCTTGTTGTCAGCGACCAGCCGCTCGAGATTGCCCTCCCGGAGGTATTGGAGGATACGATGATGGAGGTGCGGAGGGGCGTGCCGCCTGCCCGAGTCAGCGACGTACATGTTGCGCCAGTTGATCAGCACGCGAATCTGCCCGCGAATGGCGGACCAGAGGTTGATCAAGACCTCGGACCCGGTCCGCTCGTACAACAGATCGTGGAACTGCAGATCCAGGTCGACCGCATGAGCGATCTCGCCGGCGGCAGAGGCGGCGGTCTCTTGCTCAATGCAGCGGTTCAGTTGCTCATAGTCGCTTGGCTGGAGGGCGTCCTTTTCGACCAGCAGCCGGTAACAGATCTGCTCCAGGGCCTCCCGCACCGCGTAAAGGTCGCGGACATGATCGGAGTCCAGCGCCCGGACGTAGGTGCCGTGGCGCGGCTCGCGCACAAGGAGCCCTTCTTGCTCCAGCAGATAGAACGCCTCACGGACCGGGTTGTTGCTGACGCTGAGCCACCCGGCCACCTGGGCCTCGGTGATACGCTCTCCAGGGCGAAGCTGACCATGGACGATCCGGGTGCGGATGGCCTCGGCGACGCGTTCTGGCAAGGGTGCTGATACAGGAAGATCCATTGACCGCTCCGAATGGGTGGTACTGCATACTGCAGTATGCAATATACCGCACTATGCACGCCCTGTCAAGTCACGCGCGTATTGCTCAGGAAAGGGTGTCGCGGTCCAAACTGAATGGTGTCAAGTGGGTGACATCCGTCTGGAAAAGCTCGGGGGTCCGGGAACGGGGTGCGTGACCTCCTCCAGCATGAGCCCATCTGGCGTCAACGCGGAGGACGTGACGGGCGCCGGCAGCTCCCTGCCACAGGCTAAGCTGCTCAAGCGCGCAGTTGTGGAAAAGCAAAGGCCAGTTATTTGGCATAACTGGCCGATTTGCCCACTTGACTAGGCTGTAGGACGATTCATGTGTGCAGAGTCGGGGCGCGCGGATTTGAACCGCGGACCACTTGAACCCCATTCAAGTCGTTGAAACGACCCCAACCGCGGAGCACTAGCTGTGCCTTTTGCGGAGAACTAGTGCGCTGCGGTTCCGCCTTCAGTGTGGCCTGTCTAGTGCGCTACGGTTCAGCGGTTTGCCAGGTCAGGCGCGTCTCGCGGAGTGGCCGTAGCGACGGTAATGCGATGCTTTCCCACTTCCATTATAGCATGGGTTGTCAATAGGTCAGGCGCGAGGACTGCGCCGTTCTCGATGATCTACTATGCTGCAATTCAGCAGCCTGCCCGAGCCGAGCGCGCCTCGTGGGCGTGATCTGGCGACGGTACGAGGGCCACCCGATCGGGGCGCCCGCTCCGACATGGTTGATCTGGCGCACAAGGGACACGGCGTCAAGATATAGGCGCGACGGGGGCAGGGTTTCGGCAGAGTCGTCCATGATCTTGGCGTGCGTCGCGTCGCCGACCGTTGTAGCGCCTGCTGAGGAGGCAAGCCTGAAGCAAGCTCGAAAGCGCCGCCAGGGCGCTCGAGTGGCTTTTGGAGCCCGCTGCGGCAGGGAGTGCTGGAGGCGAGCTTGCTAGGCTTGGGCGGGCTCGACAGGCCATGCTACCTTCTGCGTTCGGCGACGGCTGCGCGCCGAGATGCTTGCTGGCTGTCCACAAGCCTTGGCGGTACATTTGACAGCGCCCTCTGACCGCCGTATAATGGAATCGAACATTTGTGCTATCCGTGGGGGGAACAGCCAGCATGAAGTAGAGGCGAGACCGTGGGTTCCGGCAAGAAGACAAGACTAGACCAGACCGTATCCGCCATCCAGGCGCGCTGGGGGAGCCGCGCCCTGCGCAAGCCCGCTCCTCAGGCATCTAACGCCATCCCCCGCATCCCCACGTGCTTTCCCTCCCTGGACGCACTGACGGGCGGCTTTCCCCGCGGCGGCATCACCGAGCTGCTGGGCGCGCCCACGGCGGGGGCCACCACCCTGGCGCTCAAGACGGTAGCCCAGGCCCAGGCGGGGGGCGACATCGCGCTCTACCTCGACCTGGGCCGCACCTTCGACCCCGATTACGCCGCCCGCTGCGGGGTGCGGCTCGACCACCTCCTCCTGGCCCGGCCCCACCACGGCCTCGAGGCGCTGGAGGCGGCCCGGGCGGTGGTGGCGGGGGGCGGGGCAGGGGTGTTGGTCTTCGACTCGGTCGCCGACCTGCTGACCGAGCCTGCTGGCCCGCTGGCCTCCGGGCTGCGGCAGTTGGCCGCGGCGCTGGCCCGCTCCTCCTGCGCGGCGCTGTTTCTGACGCCGCTGTATTTCGGCGACGTGAACTCGCCTCCCTACCCGCCAGGCTTTGCCCTGCCCCATTACGCGACCCTGCGACTGCACCTGGAGAAGGAATCGTGGCTCACGTCCCGCCACGACGTGCGGGGTTACAAGGCCCAGGTCACCGTGCTCAAGAGCCGCCAGGGGAGCGAGGGACGCCAGGCGGCCATCGCCATCACCTTCGACGGGGTGGTGCGGGGGAACGGCACATGATCGCCTGCCTGTGGTGGCGCCAGTTC